>JAQXJB010000025.1 GCA_029008095.1 Clostridiales bacterium | reverse complement strand
TCAGCCCCTTTTCAAATGTAGCTGGTTTTGCAGGTAGTCCTCCACGTTGGCATTGATCCGCTCAAGATAGCTGCCGAAGGTCTTGATCTCCTCCCCGGAAAACCCCCGGCTGATCGCCGAGAGATACTCCTGCTGAACCTGGTTTCCTTCCCGGACGATCTTTGCGGCCTCGTCGCACAAACGCAGATGGATCGTTCTGCGGTCGTGGCCCATATAGCTGCCCTGTAAGTATCCGCGCTCCTCCAGGTCCCGGACCGACGCGGAAATGTGAGATTTTGTGATCTTGAGCCTGTCGACAATACCAGACGCCGTGTCGCACTGCTGATTCTTGGCCAAATAGAGCAGCACGAGCATCTCCGTCATGGTCAGTTTGTATTTGCTGCATACGGGCACAAAAAGCGCATAGTATAAGCCCCTGTTGATATACAGGCTGTCAATCATGCTTTCCAACATAGATCGCCTCGAAAAAAGTTATTTAACGAACTGTTCGTTTTTGTACTATCCTATTATACCCAATTCCCCAGTCCAAGTCAATCCGCCGGAAAAAATGTAATGAATTGTTTACATTTCCCAGTCGGGCTGAAATAAAGTGAAAAAGCACCTGCAGCAGCAAGTGCTTTCGATGTTTTTACGCTTTTTTGTGAAGTATCCCGGCTGTGCCGGGAAGTGAAGCAGCGTCTGCGCCGCCGTGAAGTATTGTGCCCGGCACAATGGAAGTGAAGCGCGCCACTCACGATAAGCAGGCATTTCACACGCCGAAGGCGTATTTCACTTGCGAAGCAAATTTCACAAATCCCGAAAGGGATTTATTTCGTTTGAAAAGCGGCGGGCTCAGAATGACAAATCTTTTTATATTGCGATTTATACGTTATATTCTGCATATCGACACGCCACATTTTATCGCGGCATAAAAAACCGCCAGCATTGCGCAAACGCGGCCTGCTGACGGTCTTTTACTTCTTATCTGATAAAATTCGTGCTGACTCTGGGCTCGGGTGCGGGTACGTCGAGTCCCTTTTCCTTGCCGGCCTCGATGCACTTGAGCAGCCAGGCCATATTATTGCCCAGATGGCGCATCACCTGCAGGCCCTCGAGATCCTGCTTTACCTGCTCGGGGGTATTGCCGTGAACGCTGTTCCAATAGGTGGAGCTGACGATGGGCATGGAGGAAATGGTGAAATATTTATTAAGACGGTCAAAGGCCGCGCTTGCTCCGCCGCGGCGGCAGCTCACAACGGCCGCGCCCGGCTTTCCCGCGAAGCTGCTCTTGGAGTAGAACACTCTATCCAGAAAAGCGCAGATATTGCCGCCCGCGGAGGCGTAATGCACCGGAGAGCCGATAACCACGCCATCGGCCGCCTTCAGCTTGGCGGTACACTCGTTCACGCCGTCCTCCGCTCCGAAAACGCAGCCGTTTTTCTCCCTGAAGCAGGCGCCGCAGCCGATACAGCCTCCGATGGGCTTATTGCCTATCCAGAAGATTTCGGTCTCCACGCCGTTTGCCTGCAGCGCACCGGCGACCTCCTCAAGGGCGGTATAGGTGCAGCCCTTCTCGTGGGGACTTCCGTTTATAAGCAGAACTTTCATATCAGCCATCCTTTCAAAAATATCGATGCATATCGACGTTAAAAAGCGCAGGGACGCCACAAATGTGGCGTCCCGTTGATCACACTGAATTAGAACACGAGGATGGGCTTGATCGCCTCACCAGTGTGAGAATCATGGAATGCCTGCTCGATATCCTCGAACTTATAATACTTGGTCATCATGTCGATGGGCAGACGGCCTTCCTTATAGAAGGAAACCAGCTTGGGAATGAAGGTCTGGGGATTTGCGGCGCCCTCAACGGCACCGGCAAAGGATGCGTTCTTATCCATGAGCCATGCGTTGGCCTGAACGGGGATCATGGCGTCGCCGGTAACGCCGACGAGAACGCCGAGTCCCTCGGCGCCGAGGCACTGGAGCATCTGCTGAACAAGAACGGGCACACCAACGGCCTCGAGAGCGTAGTCAGCGCCACGGCCGCTGCAGATCTCCTTGATCTTTGCGGGAACGTCGTCGCAGGCCTTGCCGTTGATAACGTGGGTAGCGCCCATCTCCTTGGCCATCTCCAGACGGGAGTCGACCAGGTCGATAACGATGATGGGGCTGCAGCCGGCGATCTTGGCGGCCATAACGGCACTCAGGCCGACAGCGCCTGCGCCGAAGATAGCGATGCTGCTGCCTGCCTCAGGCTTCATGCGGCAGAGGACAGCGCCTGCGCCGGTCTGAACGCCGCAGCCGAGAGAGCAGAGAGCCTTCAGATCCACCTCGGGGTCTACCTTAACGGCGTTTCTTGCCTCTACGATGCAGTGGTCAGCGAAAGCGCCCTGACCGAAGAGAGGGGAAACCTCAGCGCCGTTCTCGTCGGTAAGTCTGGTGGTGCCGTCGGAGTAAGCGCCGCCGAAGAAGAGTTGGGTGCTGCCCTTTTCGCAGGCATAGGGCTTGCCGTCAGCGCAGGGTCCGCAGCATCCGCAGGAGGGGAAGCTCATAACAACATGGTCGCCGACCTTCAGGGAGTTTACGCCGGGACCGACCTCTTCAACGATGCCCACGCCCTCATGGCCCATGACCATGGGAAGCTTTGCGGGAATGAACTGCTTCATAGCGGAAGCGTCGGTGTGGCAAACGCCGCAGGCGACCATCTTTACAAGGACTTCGCCGGCCTTGGGAGCGGCAAGCTCGAGAGTTTCAAACTGAAGCTGGCCCGCTTCACGGGTTACTGCTGCTTTGATTTTCATGTTAGGTTACCTCCAAATATGTTATTATATATGTATCTGAAAACGGTTTGACTTATTCCATTTCAATAATGCGGTAGCCGGACGTGTTCACCATGGTAGTGCCGCCCATGACGGTGACGGCCTTGTTGTTCACCGGGGAGCCGCTCAGATGGCAATGGCCGAAAAAGTGGTACCTGGGCTCATATGTATCGTTGATGTGGCAGAAGGCCTCAAAACCGCGGTGGAACTCATCATCACCGTCGCAGCGGTCCAGCGGCGCGGCATGAGTCACGAAAATATCCAGCCCTTTGAGCTTTTTGATGCCGCTCTCCAGCTTTTTCGCCCGCTTCCACATCTGCAGATCGCTGTACTGATACGCGCCGGCGCGCAGACCCTTGCAGCCGCCGAGACCGGCGATGCGCAGCCCCTTATATTCAATGACCTTGCCGTCTATATCCGTGCAGCCCTCGGGCGGACAGTGAAGATACGATGCGTCATGGTTTCCGTGGACATAGAAAAGCGGCGCGGGGATCATGGTAACAAGATAGCTCAGGTACGATGCCTTCAAATCGCCGCAGGATATGATAAGATCCGTACCCTTGAAGATCGTGGGGTCAAAATGATCCCATATGAATTTGCTCTCAAAGTCGGAAACAGCCAATATCTTTATCTTCCTCACCGCCTTTTGTCGGGCACATCAGGCCAATTGTAGTTATTATAATACTTTTCCCCCGATTTCGCAACAGTGACTTGCAATTTTATTGCAAGTCAGGCATATAAGAGCCCCCACAGTAATTTGACTGCCAATGTAACGGCGGGTGCGAAGCTCCTTCACGGCGTTCAGAATGACATAATTTTTTCATTTGACCGTATTATTGTTTCTGCTGTGGGCATCGTTCCACTCCGGGCGTGCGATGCACGCCCCTACGGTGCTGCTCTTTCCGTTTATACCCATTATCGTTTCTGCTGTGGGCATCGTTCCACTCCGGGCGTGCGATGCACGCCCCTACGGTGCTGCTCTTTCCGTTTATACCCATTATCGTTTTTGCTGTGAGCGTCATCACACCGTAGGGGCGACCATTGTGTCGCCCGCCGGAACGCAATAACAATATGCACAATGTAATGATAAAACGTATTACCGTGCAGGGGGGGGCACGTCCCTGCCGTGCAATGACACGAAGAATGTAACGTATAACACGCAAACTCTAAAGTTTTGTCATTCTGAGCCACGCGAAGCGTGTGCGAAGAATCTCCGCACTGATTTGACTGCCACTCTAAACCCGACTGCGGAGATTCTTCCCTTCGGTCAGAATGACATGGCTTTACGCTGCAGTGCGTATAGCAAGCCGAGACCCACCGCGCCTGCAAGAGCCGCGGTGGGTCTGTAATGGCCGGATATTCAATTCCCGAAAGGGGTCAAAACAGGGATATCTGGGCGGTATCGGGGATATCCCCGAAGGCGCCGGCCTCCTTGAGCTGCTCAATGTGGGTCTTGGATACCTTGGGGCAGGCGGCGGAAAATTCCTCAATGGAGAGGAAGCGCTCGTCCCGGTGCGCCACGATATCCAGCGCGGCGGATTCACCGAGGCCGGTGATGGCGGTAAAGGGCGGGATGAGGCGGTGGCCGTCTATCTTGAATTTGGTGGCTTCGCTGCGGTAAAGGTCCACGGGGGCGAACTCGATGCCGCGCAGATACATCTCGTAGGCCACCTCAAGGGCGGTGAGCAGATCCTTTTCCGCCTGCTTCGCGTCCTGCTTGGCCTCTATCTCGTTTATCTTGCGGCGGATGCTGTCCGCTCCGCCGGACATTACCTCAAGGTCGAAGGCCGGGGCGCGGACGCTGAAATAGGCGCAGTAAAAGGCCTCGGGACGGTGTACCTTGAACCACGCGATACGCACGGCCATAGTGACATAGGCCACGGCGTGAGCCTTGGGGAAGAGGTATTTTATCTTCTTGCAGGAATCAATGTACCAATCCGGCACGCCGTAATCCCGCATTTCCTGCTCGTGCTCGGTGGAAAGGCCCTTGCCCTTACGCACCTTCTCCATGATGCTGAAGGAGTCCTTGGGCGGCACGCCGCAGCTTATGAGGTATATCATAATGTCGTCACGGCAGCCGATGGCCTGGTCAACGGAGGCGGTGCCGCTGGTGATAAGGTCCTTGGCGTTGCCCAGCCATACGTCGGTACCGTGGGAGAAGCCGGAAAGGCGAACCAGAGTCGAAAACTTCTTAGGCTGGGTGTCGGCCAGCATTTCCCGGGTAAACTTCGTGCCGAATTCGGGCACGGCGATGGAACCGGTCTTGCCGATGATGGGGTCGCCCTCGGGGATGCCGAGAGCCTCCGGAGTGATGAACAGGCGCATGGTCTCCGGGTCGTCCAGAGGGATGGACTTGGCGTCCACACCGGTGAATTCCTCCAGATACTTTATCATGGTCGGGTCATCATGACCCAGCATGTCCAGCTTCAGGAGGTTGCTCTCCATGCTGTGGTATTCAAAATGGGTGGTGATGATGTCGGTATCCGGGTCGTCGGCGGGGTGCTGCACCGGGCAGAAGTCGTATATCTCGTGATCCTGGGGTATGACCACCAGGCCGCCGGGATGCTGACCCGTGGTGCGCTTGACGCCGGTAAAGCCCCGGGCGAGACGGTCCTCCTCCACCTTGGAAACGCGCATGCCGCGCTCCTCAAGATATTTCTTGACGTAGCCGTAGGCCGTCTTTTCCGCTATGGTGCCGATGGTGCCCGCGCGGAAAACGTGGGATTCTCCGAAGAGGTCGATGGTGTCCTTATGGGCGCGGGCCTGATATTCGCCGGAGAAGTTCAGGTCGATATCGGGAACCTTGTCGCCCGCGAAGCCCAGGAAGGTCTCAAAGGGTATGTCGAAGCCGTCCTTGACGTACTTCGTGCCGCAGACGGGGCAGTATGCGTCGGGCATGTCTACGCCGCAGCCGTAGTCCTTGCCCGCCTCAAAGTCCGAGTGCTTGCAGTTGGGGCAGCGGTAATGGGCGGGGAGGGAGTTTACCTCCGTTATGCCGGACATGAAGGCCACGAGGGACGAGCCCACGGAGCCTCGGGAGCCCACCAGATAACCGGCGGCGAGAGACTTGGCAACAAGCTTCTGGGCGCTCATATATATAACATCGTAGCCGCGGCCTATGATACCGCCCAGCTCCGTCTCAAGGCGCTTGGTGATAAGCTCGGGAGGGTTATCGCCGTAGAGGGCGTTGACCTTGCCGTAAACAAGGCTCTGAAGCTCCTCGGCGGAATTTTCGATTTTCGGTGCGAAAAGGCCGGTAGGCAGGGGCGCTACCTCATCGCACATATCCGCGATGAGGTTGGAATTGCCGATGACCACGTCATAGCACTTCTGAGGGCCGAGGTAGGCGAATTCCTCCATCATTTCCTCGGTGGTTTTCAGGTAGAGGGGCAGAGGGTAATCCGAATCGGAGAACTTGTTGGAAAGGAGTATACGGCGGAATATCTCATGCTCCGGCTCAAGAAAATGCACGTCGCCGGTGGCGACCACGGGCTTTCCCAGCTCGTCCGCCAGCTCCACCACCCGGCGGTTGAAGTCGCGAAGCTGCTCATCGTCCCGGGCGGTACCGTTGCGAACCATGAAGGCGTTGTTGCAGATGGGCTGAATTTCAAGGAAATCATAAAACTCGCCCAGCCGCTTCAGCTCCCGCATGCTCTTGCCGCTGACAACGGCCTTGAATATCTCTCCCGCCTCGCAGGCAGAGCCGATGATAAGGCCGTCCCGCAGGCGCATGAGCAGGCTCTTGGGGATGATGGGGTACTTTTTGAAATGCTCCAGATGGGCGCGGGAAATGATCTCGTAAAGGTTGCGGATGCCCTTCTGCTCCTTTACAAGGATGATAATGTGCTTTGGCTGGCGGCGGCTGTTTCCCTTGTTGCGCAGGGGTATCATCGCCGCGTTGATATCGGCCACCCGCTCTACGCCCAGCTCCCGCAGGCGCTTGAAGAAATGGGGCAGCAGCAGGCCGCAGGTCAGGGCGTCGTCGGAGGCCCGGTGATGGTTGAAGTCCGGGAGGGAAAGATAATTCGCCACGCTGTCCAGAGTGAACTTTTTCAGCTCGGGCAGCAGGTTCTGAGCCAGCACCAGCGTGTCAAGGCTGGTCAGGTCATATTCAATGCCCATGCGTCCGCAGGCGTTGGCAATGAAGGCGGTGTCGAAATCGGCGTTGTGCGCCACAACGGGACGCCCGCCCACGAATTTCATGAACTCGCCTACAGCCTCGGCCTCGGAGGGCGCGCCCTTTACGTCACTGTCCCGGATGCCCGTGAGCTTCGTCACCTCATAGGGGATGCTCCTGCCGGGGTCAACGAAGGTCTGGAAGCGGTCTGTCTCCTTGCCGTCCTTCATTATGACCGCGCCTATCTCGGTGATGCGGTCGTTTTCCGGGGAAAGGCCGGTGGTCTCCAGATCAAAGGCCACGAACTCGCCCTCAAGAGGGAAGTCGCCGTCGCCGTGGACTACCACGCGGTCGTCCACATCGTTTATGTAATAGCCCTCCACGCCGTAGATGACCTTGATGCCGTTCTTTTTTCCGGCGCTGCAAAGCTCCGGGAAGCCCTGCGCCACGCCGTGGTCGGTGAGGGCGATGGCCTTATGACCCCATTTCGCGGCGGTTTTTACAACGTCGCCGATGTCCGTGAGCGCGTCAAGGGCGGAATAGCGGCTGTGCAGATGCAGCTCAACGCGCTTCTCGCCGGAGTAGTTGTCCTTGCGGACGGGCTTCTCGTCCTGGCGCACGGCGGCGGGCTCCATGCTGATATCGCCGTGCCAGCGGTTATAGCTCACCATGCCCTGCACGGTTATATACATGCCGTCGGTAATAGCCTCATAGGCCGCGTCCTCCTCGCCCCGGAGGAACTTGGAGACCCGGAGGCTGCCGGTGTAGTCCGTTATGTTGAAGTCGAGGATCTTGGCCGTGCCGTTGCGCACCTCGCGCAGCTCCGTGCCGAACACCTCGCCGGTGACGACGCAGCGGCCGGTCTCGACGGTCAGCTCGGAGATGGGTATGGAGTGGCCGATTATCTTTTTGCCCACCAGCATACGGGGCAGCCTGGTCTGGGGCGAAGCCTTCTTCGCCGCGTCCGCGGAGATGAAATGCTCCACCGTTACCTTGTTTATCTCCAGCTCCCGGGCTACGCCCTCCTCGATGAGACCGATGATGACCGGCGCGGGAGTTTCGGGAAATTCTATTTTCAGACGCATGGAGGCTGTTTTCCTGTCCACGGAAACGGAGATGACGTTGGCCTTGTCCAATATGGAGAAGAAGCCGTCCTCCGAATTGCAGCAGGAAAACATTTCTCTGAAGGGTACCTTTGTGTTCATTCTTTCACCTTGTATATATAGTCAGGAATTATTGTGCTTAGGGCTATTGCGCTCGTCTTTGAGCAAGCCCATTTCATGAGCGCAGGGCAGGGGCGCGCCCCTGCCGTGCAGTAATGTTCCGCAAAATGTGAAGCAGCTTATGTATCCTCTTCTATCATTTTCACCAGGGCGGAGGCCATTTCGTCCTCGGATACCTTGCGGACGATCTCGCCCTTGCGGAAGAGCATGCCGCAGCCCTTGCCGCCGGCCACGCCGTAATCGGCCTCACGGGCCTCCCCCGGGCCGTTCACCACGCAGCCCATCACGGCCACGCGGATGTTCCTTTTGCAGTCCTTCAGCGCCTCGGTCACGTCCGCGAGAATTTTCTCCAGTTCCACCTCGGTGCGGCCGCAGGTGGGGCAGGAAACGATCTCCACGCCCTCGCTGCGCAGGCCAACGGCCCGGAGTATCTCCTTCGCCGCCGTCACCTCCCGCAGAGGGTCGCCGGTGAGGGAGACCCGTATGGTATCGCCGATGCCGTCAAGGAGCAGGGAACCGATGCCGCAGGCGGATTTGACTATGGCAAGCTCGCCGCCGCCCGCTTCGGTCACACCGATGTGCAGAGGGTAGTCCAGCGCTTCGCGGGCAAGGCGGTAGGCCGCCACCGTGTCCGGCACGTTTGAGGCCTTCAGGGAAAGGCAGATATCGTCAAAGCCGAAGTCGTTCAGCAGGCGGACGTGTCCCAGGGCGCTTTCCAGCATGGCCTCCGGGGTGGCGCCGCCGTATTTCGCCAGCAGGGGCTTTTCAAGGCTTCCGCCGTTCACGCCGATGCGGATGGGCAAGGAGCGGCAGCGGCAGGCTTCCACCACCTTTTTCACGTTCTCGGGCCCGCCAACGTTGCCGGGGTTTATGCGTATCTTATCCGCGCCCCGCTCGGCGGCGGCTACGGCAAGGCGGTAGTCGAAATGTATGTCCGCCACCAGCGGCAGGGGACATTCCTTCTTGATTTCCTCTATCGCCCGCGCCGCTTCCATATCCGGCACGGCCACGCGCACGATCTCGCAGCCCGCAGCCGCCAGCGCCTTTATCTGGGCGATGGTCGCCGCCGCGTCACGGGTATCCGTATTGCACATGGACTGTATCGTTACCGGCGCGCCGCCGCCTATGGCGACGCCCCCGGCGATTATCTGTTTTGTCATGGTTTATCAGACCTTTCAATGCGCTGCGCGCTTTTATATCAGCTTCGCCACGTCGCTGACCAGCAGCACCGCCATCAGACCCAGCAGCAGGACAAGACCCGCTCCGTGGATATACGCCTCCACCTTGGGATTGGGCTTGCGGCCCGTGAGACGGGTGATGACTGCCACGACTATCATGGTGAAGATATGTCCGCCGTCAAGGCCGGGAATGGGCAGCAGATTCATCACAGAAAGGTTCACCGCGATGAAGGCGCCAAGATAAAATACGTTAAGAAGACCGTCGGCCACGGTGGCGGAGCTTGCGCCCACCTCGCCTATGGCGGCGACCGCGCCCACCACGCCGGACATCTGGGAGAGCGCCGCCCGGCCTGTCACAAGGTCGCCAAGACCCATCCAGACCATCTTCACAAAATAGAGGGAATTATACCAGGCCTGCTTGAAAACGCTGAAAAAGGTCTGCTCGGAAACGCCGAAGTAAAGGCCGTATTTCGTAACGGTCTGGCCGTTATCCTCATATTCCCGCAGGACCAGCGGAAAATCGTCCAGACGCACTTTTGCGCCGTCCCGGACTACGACCATGTCAACGGTCTCGCTGTCCGCGCGGCGGTCCATATAGAGGGAAAATTCGTTGATCAAATTCACGGAATGGCCGTCTATCTGAACGATCCTGTCGCCCACCATCAGACCGTCCTCGCCCTGGAGGGGGAAGCCGTCCATGAAGCCGTCGATGCGGGTGGTGGAGTAATAGGGGCTGGTGGAAACGATGACGAGCACGATGAGAAAGCCCGTCAAAAAGTTCATAAACGAGCCGGCGAAAAGGATGTAAAGCCGCGCCAAAAGGGGCTTTTTGTCCATGCTCCGCGCGTCCTCGCTCTCTCCGTTCTCGCCCTCGATGGCGCAGTAGCCGCCGATGGGCAGCAGCCGCAGAGAATAAAGAGTCTCCTCGCCCTGCTTCTTGAAGAGGGCGGGGCCCATTCCTATGGAAAATTCATTTACCTTAACGCCCGCGCTTTTGGCGGCCAGAAAATGACCCAGCTCATGCACGGCGATAAGAACGCCGAAGATCAGGATCGCAACGATGATATACATTCCGAGGCATACCTCCTTGCCGCCTCGTCGGCGGCTGCCACATCAGAAAGGTCGGCGGCTGCCATGCCCGCAAGCCTGCCGCACACTTTTTCAACAACATCATATATTTCGAGGAAGCCTATCCGGCCCTCCAGAAACGCCCAGGCCGCAACCTCGTTTGCCGCGTTCATCACGCAGCAGTCCGCCGTGCCTCTGTGCCGCGCCAGCTCCATCGCCAGCGGCAGGGCGCGGAAGGTCTCCATATCCGGCTCTTCAAAGGTGAGGGGCTTTGTGAGCCGCAGATCCAGCGGAGTCGCCGCGCCGGGCACACGCCGTGGCCAGGTGAGGGCGAGCTGTATGGGCAGCTTCATGTCCGGCGCGCCCATCTGGGCGATGACCGAGCCGTCCGCGAATTCCACCATTGAGTGGACGATACTCTGGGGATGGACGAGCACGGATATATGATCCGGGCTTACCGCGAAAAGATGCATGGCCTCGATAAATTCAAGGCCCTTGTTCATCAGGGTCGCCGAGTCCACGGTTATCTTCGCGCCCATGCTCCAGTTGGGGTGCTTCAGCGCGTCGGCACGGGTGACGTTCTCCAGCTCCGGGCGTTTTTTGCCCCGGAAGGGGCCGCCGCTGGCGGTTATTATGAGCCGTTTCACGTCGCCGCCGCCCTGAAGGCACTGAAAAATGGCGCTGTGCTCCGAGTCCACGGGGAGTATCTCCGCCCCGGTCTCGGCGGCCTTCTTCATCACGATTTCGCCCGCGCACACCAGAGTTTCCTTGTTGGCGAAGGCAAGGCGCTTGCCCGCTTCAAGAGCGGTCATTGCGGGCATCAGCCCCACCGAGCCGGACATTGCCGCAACCACGGTCTCCGCCTCCGGGAGGCTCGCCGCCTCAAGGACGGCGCTCATGCCGCCGCCCACGCGGATATCCGTATCCGCAAGAGCGGTTTTCAGATTTTTTGCCGCGGCCTCGTCATATACGGCTACGAGCTTCGGGTGAAGCATACGCGCCTGCTTCTCGGCAAGCTCTATGCTTCTGCCCACGGCCAACGCCGCCACACCGATATTCAGCTTCTGCGCGACCTCTATGGTCTGCGTGCCGATAGAGCCGCTGCTGCCAAGTATACTTATCATATCGTTCCTCCATGCGGCAGCACCGCACAAATAGTCATTAAAAATCCCCCCGCATGGAGGATCATTGCCATCCTCGCCGCTTGCCCGCAGGTCGGGACGATGGGCTTTTTCATAGTGTCGTTATATGGTACAAGACTTTCGGTTTTGTCATTCTGACCATCGGGAAGAATCTCCCGTGTTGGGGTTAGATTGGCAGTAACGTTAGAGGGGGGGCTTGTGCGTTTGGTCGTTACATCGTGTGGAGCGTTACCGCACGGCAGGGGCACGCCCCTGCCCTACGAAGTTGCCGTTACGCATATGGATGAAACGTAGGGCGGAGGCGTGCCTCCGCCGGGGCATCGTACCGTAGGGGCGTGCATTGCACGCCTGTTCTGATATCCGCCGCAGAAACGATAATACTAATTAAGGTAAAACTCCTCGTCATTCTGACCATCGGGAAGAATCTCCGGGGTTGGTTTTAGATAGGCAGTAACGTTACATGGGAGATTCTTCGCAAGCTCAGAATGACATAGTTTTTCGGTTTTGCGTTTGGTCTTTACTGCGGATAAAGCCCCAAGTCAAGTCATTCTGACCATCGGGAAGAATCTCCCGTGTTGGATTTAGATAGGCAGTTCCGTCAGTTGGGAGATTCTGAGCGAAAGCAAAAATCGACCTGCCAAACCTGAGGTTCCACACCATCTATCTCAGTGCATTACGTTCAGAGCATCCAGAAGCAGACACACCGCCGGGGCTGCAAAGATGGTGCTGTCGAAGCGGTCAAGAGCGCCGCCGTGACCGGGCAGCAGCTTGCCGTAATCCTTCACGCCGAACTCCCGCTTGATGAGGGAGAAGGAGAGGTCGCCAAGCTGGGAGACCACGCCGGTTATAAGGGCGGCGAGCGCCAGCATCGGGAAGCTGAGCGCTATATCGAAGCCATAGCGGAGGACAAGGCCGTATACCAGCGAAAGGCCAACGGCTACGACAAGGCCGCCGAGCCCGCCCTCTATGGTCTTTTTGGGGCTGGTTCTCGGGGCGAGCTTATGCTTTCCGAAGAGCATTCCCGCGAAAAGCGCGCCGCCGTCGCCCGCGTAGGCGATGATGATGGGCAGCAGCACGGCGAAGCGGCCGTGCTCCGCCGTGCGGAGAAGCACCAGAGCCGCCATGCCGCCGGGAATGATTAGCCCCGCCATCAGACCGGCGCCGAGACCGGCGAAGCCGAATACGCGCTCTTTTTCATAGTATGCCACCCAGAGGGCGAAAAGAAGCATGCCATAGCAAGCGCACCAGGCCAGGGCTATGTACGCGTCCGCGCCGCACCAGGCCAGGGCCGTGATAAGCAGGGAGGAAACGCAGCCCAGCACGACCGGCGGCAGGGAAGTCACGCCCACGGCGGAATATATCTCATGCACCGCGACGCAGGAGATAGCCGCGCAGAATATTGCCGTGCCTATATCGGGCAGCAGCACCAGCATGATTAATGTAAGCGGCACTCCGATGGCCGCGACCAGCAGTCTTGATTTCATACCGAACCTCCATAACCTCTTTATACCCCTTTGCCCGTCCCTTACGGGACAACCCGCAAAGCATAGTATAATATGTTATTATACCCAAAAGCGGCAGCAAGGTCAATCGAATTGGAACGGAAAAAGGAAAATTGAGAGATTGTTCATAAAAGCAGCAGGAGAAGCGCTCTCCCACGCGAATAATAAAAAAATTTTTTCCAGGTATGAAACATTTTCGCCGTTATTTACGTCAAATATATGGTAAATTAGCGGAGCAAAATTTCTGCAGTAAGGAAATGATACGGATATGAAAAAAATAACGGCAATTCTTCTGTTTTTGGCGCTCGCGCTCTCTCTGACGGCCTGCGCCCCCAACCGGCCCGCGGACGAAGCTCCGGATACCGGTCTGGAGGAGGATGTTGTACCAACGCCCTCGAAGGAGCCCGTGCCCGACCCTGCTGAAAGCTACACCGTTGCAGAAAGCGACGCCGCCGGCGTTTATGACGCGACCGGCGTATACTTCTTTGGCGTGGACGCCGCCCAGAACATTAGCCAGAGCATTATCGGCGAGGATGAGCTGGACGAGCCCATAGGCGAGATGCGGTTCACCACCGAGGGGCTCACAGTCACCTACCGCGTACACAAGGACTCCATGATAAACGCGGACCAGGCCGGTCTGCTCTTCGGCACAAAAGAATGGGAAAGCCGGGAATCCGTCCGCATCAGCAACAATATCGCTACACTTAATCGTAATGAGGGCGGCGAAGCCCTGCTGTATTGGTATGATGTGGAGAAGGAAATGAATTGCTGCGCCCATTTCTCCACCAGCGAGGACCAGGAGGCCCTGGCGCTTTACGCCAATCTCCTCTATGCTTTTGTCCACTCGGATATAATGCCGGAATAATGAAGGAAGCTATGAATAAACAGAAAATGTATAAAGCCGCTTGACATTTACCACATGCGATGATACTGTATTAATATGGATGATACAGTTTTGTGGAAACAGGCTTTAGACTAATTTTATATTGCAAATGAGAGCCCTCCATCCCTTAAGGCAGCGGGAGTCGAACCCGGCGATTTGACCGACGGCTGCTTGGGCGGGGCGGGACGCTTTTCGCATGTATGAAGATTGCATATTACGGAAAAGGAGAAGATGAAAAATGGATACTAAGGAAAACCTCGTTCAGGCCGTACAGCCAGAGCAGCCTTCGCCCAAAAAGAAAAAGCGCAGGAAGAAAAAGATCGTCAGGAGAATTATCGCCATCGTTATCGTCCTTGCCGTTCTCGGCGGTATCGCCTTCGGAATGTATAGCCTTTTCAAAAAGGACGAGGAGGGCGAAAAGGAGATCATGACCGGCATCGTCTATACCGGCTCCATCCAGAGCATGGTCACCGGCAGCGGCGTTACCAAGCCCGCCGATTCCGCCACCATCGTCCTCTCCTCTTCCGGCACGGTTCAGGAGGTCTTTGTGGCTGACGGCGACTGGGTCAACGAGGGAGACCCGCTCTACATAATCGATTCCTCCGAGGCGCAGAAGGCCGTGGAGGCCGCCCAGGAGACCGTGGATAACTACCGGGAGCAGTTGAGTTCCCTTCTGGAAAACTATAATAATCTCACCATTACCGCGCCCTATGCCGGCAAGCTCATGGACGTAAGCGACGCTCAGGTTGGCGACAATATGGGCAGCGGCGTGAAGATCGCCACGCTGGTGGACGATTCCACCATGAACCTCACCCTCTACTTCAGCTACGCCTATCAGGACAGCGTATATGTGGGCCAGTCCGCCAAGGTCACAGTGCCCTCTACCATGTCCCAGATCAGCGGCACGGTGAAGGAAATAAGCTACGTTGACTACGTTTCCGCCGAGGGCGGACGCTTCTTCGAGGTCATCCTCTCCGTACCCAATCCCGGTACGCTCACCGAGGGCACAGCCGCCTCCGCCCAGCTTACCGCGGGCGACGGCAGCGCCATCTATCCCTATGACGCGGGCAAGTTTGAGTTCAGCCGCAAGACTGACATCGTCACCAAGGTCCACGGCGATATCGTTTCCGTAAAGCTCAAGAACTACCTCCGGGTCAACGAGGGCGCTCTGCTGATGCAGATAGGCGCCGAGGACAGCGACGCCGAGATAAGCACCCTGAAAAACACGCTGAAGGAAGCCGAGGAAAAGCTGCTCGAGGCGCAGCAGCGTCTGGATGACTTCAAGGCCGTGGCTCCCATGAGCGGCACGGTTCTCTCCTGCGCTCTTTATCCCGGCCAGGAGGTCACGACCGGCTTTACCGCCATTTCCATAGCCGATACCTCCGTGATGACCGTTGAGGCTCAGGTGGACGAGATGAACATCTCCTACGTCAAGCCCGGCATGATGGTGGATATCTATCAGTACGGCAGAAACGGTCAGGAATACTTCATGGGCACGGTCAGCACCGTGAGCATGGAGGGTAAATACGAAAACGGCGTTTCCTACTTCCCGGCGGTGATAACCGTTGAGAACCCCAGCGGTACGCTCATGTCCGGTATGTATATCGATTACAGCCTGCTGGCCTCCCAGTCCGATAACTGCCTGCTGGTACCTGTCCAGGCCGTTAAGTACACCGAGCAGGGCACCTGCCTCTTCATAAAGGCGGACAGCAGACCCGATAATGCTCTGGACACCGAATCTCTGGGCATCGAGGTACCTGAGGGCTACTACGCCGTGCCCGTCACCGTCGGTCTTTCCGACAACAGCAACGCGGAGATAATCGAGGGCGTTGAGGACGGCACCGAGGTATTCGTGCAGTATATGACCAATCGCGGTAATTCCAATGGGTGGTGAGCCTATGAAGCTTATCGAACTGAGGAACGTATATAAAATATACAACGAGGGCATGGACAACGAGGTGCGAGCGCTGGACGGCGTTTCCCTTACCATCGACAGGGGCGAATTCGTAGCCGTTATCGGCGCCTCCGGCTCGGGCAAATCCACCCTCATGAACATCCTTGGCTGCCTGGATATCCCCACCTACGGGGAATACTTCCTGGACGGCGAGGACGTTTCCGAGCTTACTAACCGTGAGCTTGCCAGGATACGCAACAAGGACGTTGGCTTCGTGTTTCAGGGCTATAACCTCATTCCGGAGCTGAAGGCCATAGAGAACGTGGAGCTGCCCCTTATCTATCAGGGCGCGTCCATTCTGAAGCGCCGGGATATGGCTATGGACGCTCTCGCGCGAGTCTCTATGGATGACCGCGCCGACCACCGTCCGGCGGAGATGTCCGGCGGCCAGCAGCAGCGCGTGGCCATCGCCCGGGCCATCGCCACCAAGGCCCCCATAATCATGGCGGACGAGCCCACCGGCGCGCTGGATTCACGCACCGGCGCTCACGTTCTGGAGATACTCCACGGCCTGCATGAGGAGGGCACGACCATCATCCTCATCACCCACGACGGAAAGATCGCCTCCACAGCCGAGCGCATCATCCGCATTTCCGACGGAAAAATCATCATGGATTGCCCGAGAGAGGAGGCCGGAGCGCTGTGAATTTAAGTCAAAGCTTTAAAATGGCCGTAAAGTCCATCTGGGGCAAAAAGGCCCGCTCCGTTCTGACCATGCTGGGCATCATCATCGGCGTTGCCGCCGTTGTCATCATGGTCTCCATCGTTCAGGGAATGAACCGAAAGACGATGGAATACTATGAGAGCATGGGTACGAACAAGATAGACGTCTATGCCTACCAGTGGGGCGGCAAGGATGTGAGCCAGGATCTATATGATTACTGCCTCAGCCTTTCCGATCTGGTCGTGGGCGTTACGCCTCAGGGCAACTATTGGGCGCAGAACGGAATAAAGTACGGCACCAACAGCACCTCCAATATGGAATACGGCTCTCCCCAGATCTATCTGGGCAGCGACCAATACTCCGTCTGCAATAGTTTTACCATCGAAAAGGGCAGGGACATCTCCTATCTGGACATCAAGAACTATAATCAGGTCATCGTTCTGGGTGCCCGTGTGGCGGAGTTCCTCTTCCCCTACCGCAACCCCATCGGCGAGACCGTGAATATAGACGGCTACAAATTCGAGGTCATCGGTGTTTACGCCGCCAAGGACCCGGATTCCGCCTGGTCAATGGATAATATGGCCGTGGTGCCATATAGTCTGAGCCGCCTGCTCAATAAGAACACCATCTTCGAGAGCTTCACCGTCAAGGCCGTAAGCAAGGAGGCCACCACCAAGGCCATCACCATGCTGGACACCTTCCTTTCCGGGATTATCGACAGCGACCGCGGCTACTATTCCGTCTACTCCCAGAATGAGTCGATGGAGCAGGACAAGAGCATGACCAATATGCTCAGTCTTGTGGTCGGCGGCATCGCCGGTATCTCCCTGCTGGTCGGCGGCATAGGCATCATGAACATCATGCTCGTCACCGTAACCGAGCGTACCCGCGAGATAGGCATACGCATGGCCATCGGCGCTTCCCGAGCCTCCATCATCCTGCAGTTTCTGATTGAGGCTGCCGTTATCTGCGCCGTTGGCGGCGTTTTGGGATTGGCGGTGAGCGTTTTGGGAACCCTTGTGGCGGGCAAGCTGCTTCTGGATACGGTGCTCACGCCCGGCGTGGGCATGACCATCGGCGCCGTGGCCTTTTCCGTGGTGCTGGGCATCATCTTCGGCCTGTACCCCGCCATAAAAGCCTCCGCCCTCCAGCCTGTAGAGGCGCTCAGAGCGGACTGACAGTATTCTTTATAAAAACGTTTGAGCCTGCCGCCGCCTTTTCCGGGGCTGTGTGAATTGGCTCTCGGCCATGAATTGCCGCGCTGCGGCATTAAGGGAGGAAAGAAAATGAAACGAAAGATAATGGCACTCATATTGGCGCTGGCGCTCCTTATATCCGCCATGCCGGCGGCGCTGGCGGCTGACGGATATTTCACGGATATCTCCGATCATGACGTTGCCCGGGCCGCGGAAACTCTGCGCCTTCTGGGCGTGGTAGACGGCGTTGCGGACGGCAGATTTGCTCCCGGCGATCATCTCACCCGCGCCCAATTCTGCAAGATGGCGATCATTATGAAGGGCGCGGAGGGTCTTGAGCCCAGTTACCGCAGCCGCACCATCTTCTCCGACGTCACCTCCACCCACTGGGCGAGGGGCTACATTAATCTGGCCGCCTCCGGCGAGAACGCCATCATCTCCGGCATGGGCAACGGCCTCTTCGCCCCCGACCAGAACATCACCTTCGCCCAGGCCGTCACCATTCTCTCCCGCCTGCTGGGCTACAGCGACAGCGACACCAGTATGCAGTGGCCTGACGGCTATATGACCCTCGCTGAGAGCATCGGCCTCACCAAGGGTCTGAGCATCGACCCCTATGCCGCCATCACACGCGGTCAGGCCGCCGAGCTTTTCTGCGCCATGCTCCAGTGCGACACCAGAGACGGCGGCATGTTCCTCTCCCGCTTCGGCACAGTCACCGAGAACGTTATCCTGCTCAATAACGACGCCGTGGCCGCCGACGGCAGCAGCGGAGGCGTATTCACCTCCGCCGGAACCTATAAGACCGATGTGGACATCTCCGATTCCTACGTGGGCGAGCGCGGCACCGTGGTGGTAAACGGCGGCAAGCTGATCGTATTCATCCCCACCGGCGGCAGCCGAACGACCGTTTCCGCCTCTGTCATTGAGGCAAGCTGGTTCAAGGACTCCAACGGAGTGCGCTATTCCGTGCCTCCCGCCACCGTGGTCTATACCGATTCTGAGATAAAGACCTGGAGCGACATATGGCTGGATATGCCGGTGGGCAGCAATATCACCGTGTATTTTGACGCAAAGGGCAGCGTTGAGGCGCTGTTTTACGCCACCTCTGCCGCAAACGACAACGTGGCCGTTGCTATGGACGAGGTGAAGGGGAATCCCTTCACCTCTCTGCTTGAGGCCGCCACGGGCTATACGATTTACAAAAACGGCGCGGAGGCGTCCGTTTCCGACCTGCGCCGCTATGACGTGGCAGAGTACGACAAGGCCGCAAAGCTGCTCCGCGTGAACGACGTGAAGCTCACCGGCTGCTATGAAAACGCCTATCCCGGCACCGCCTCCCCCGAGAAGATCAAGCTTCTGGGTCAGGTTTTTGAGGTTCTTCCCTCCGCTCAGGAAAGTCTCGCCAAATTTAAGCTGGGCGACATGATGACTCTGCTGTTCACCTCCGATATGCGCGTGGCCGGCGCTGTTGCCACCGCTGACGCTGCCGGCAACGCCGTTGGCATCGTAAAAAGCTGGAACAGCGGCAATATCACAGTTGAGCTGCTGTCCGCCGGACGCGGCGGTATGACCATCAGCGGCGAGGCGGTCAGCACCGGCGTATCGCTGGTGGGCGAGCTGGTGGTAGTCTCCGGCTCTAACGGCGGAAAAATATCCGTCCGCCCCCTTGGGGACACTATCAAGGCCGAAAAGATAGACACCGAGGCCATGACCTATGGCTCATGTGCCATCAGCCCCGCCGTTAAGGTCTTTGACCGCGTGGGAAGCTCCATGCCCGTCAGCGTGTCCCTCTCCTCCCTGCCTAAAGAGATATCCTACGACAAGGTGCTCTATGCCCGCAAGGACTACGCGGGCCGCATAGATATGCTGGTGCTCAACGACGTGACCGGTGACTGCTACACCTACGGTGCGGCCACTACCGGTACCGAGAACAGGTGGAATGAATTCACCGGCTCGTATACCTGCTCCGTGCTCACTATCACCGGCAAGGACGGCGCAGCAACCTATGACAGCTACCCCGTGAACGTGCTGAATAATAATTCCTACGCCGGTGTTGTCGCCTCCCTTGACGGACGGCGCGTGATCTCCGCCGTGAACCTCACCCGCATCAAGGACGTCAGCCGCTCGGCCTTCCGAACCGTGAACGGCGTGACCACCCTCACCGTGGACGGCGTGACCTACCCCGTTGCGGATAACGTACAGTGCTACAACGGCGCAGCCCGCGAGTGGTTCGAGAGCCTCGACGACGCCCGCCGCTTTTCCTCCACCCTCACCGTTTACTATGACCGCAGCCCCGACCAGGGCGGCAAGATCCGCATAGTCGTCGCGGAATGATTGGAAGGGCGCGATACGCATAACCTAAAATATGTCATTCTGAGCTGCGCTGAAAGCGTGTTGCGAAGAATCTCCGCATTGATTGGTCTGCCGATGTCAACCACCTGCGGAGATTCTTCACTGCGTTCAGGATGACATAACTTTTAGCCTTGTACCAGATAACAATTAAAACGCAAAACCTAAAGATTTGTCATTCTGAGCCCGCCCCAGGCGGATGCGAAGAATCTCCGCATTGATTTGACAGCCGATGTCGACCGCCTGCGGAGATTCTTCACTGCGTTCAGGATGACATTGTTTTTCATTTATCCGCCCCCGTTGCCAAACGGCCTCCCTTATGATACAATATCCCCATAAACAAATCTCGGGAGGTATACCAATGTCTGATATCGAACTCATTAAGGATTTTTCTCTTGATTACTTCCGCCTGGACGGCAAGGTGGCAATAGTCACCGGCGCCAACAAGGGTCTGGGCATGGGCTACGCCGCAGCACTGGCCAAGGCGGGCGCGGATATTTATCTGCCCTACCGCAGCGGAGACATCAGCGAGGTAAAGGCGCTCATTGAGGCCGAGGGACGCCGGGCGGAATTCATCCAGGGCGACCTGACCGACATGGCGCATATCCACGCCATAGTTGAGGGCTGCATGGCCGCCTACGGCAAGATAGACATCCTCGTCACCAACGCGGGCACCAACTGCTTTGAGGACTTCGAGAGCTTCCCTGACGAGGGCTATATGCGCGTTATCAACACCAATCTCAACTCCGTTTATTTCCTGGGCCATGAGGTGGCGAAGATCATGATAAAGCAGGGTCACGGCAAGATAATCAACATCGGCTCCGCCCTTTCCTACACCGCCGATGAGCGCTGCCCCTCCTACATAGCCGCCAAGCACGGCATCATCGGTCTGACCCGTTCCTTCGCCAACGAGCTGGGCAAGTACAACATTCAGACCAACGTGGTCTGCCCCGGATTCATTGAGACCGGCTGCACCGCCGGAGTCACCTCCGACGATGATTTCACCGCCCGCATCACCCGCCGCATCACCGCCGGACGCTGGGGCACCCTGGCCGACCTGATGGGCACTATCGTTTTTCTGGCCTCCCGCGCCTCCGATTACGTCAACGGCGCAGATATCAAGGTGGACGGCGGCTTTTCCACCAAGCTGGTCTGATTTTAAATCCCCGCCGCTGATCTCCTGCGCTTTTTTATTGCCAATTCGTTAAGTCTATGCTATACTATAATTAATTACTATGAATAGTTGCAGGCAATAATTTACAATCAAAATATGAAAGAGGTATAGTACAATGAGCATGGAAGTTCGCAATTATACTTTCCCCGGCAGCAAGCTCAGCGTCAAGGTAATGATTTCCGACGAGCTTGGCTTCTGCGTAACCAGCACCCTTATTATGGGCGAGAAGGACTGCGTTCTGGTGGACTGCCAGTGGACCCGCTCCAACGCTTACCGCGTGATCGCCGAGATCGCAGAAACCAACCTGAACCTCAAGGCCGTTTTCGCCACTCACGCTCACCCCGACCACTATTGGGGCATCGGCCACATCGGCGAAGCCTTCCCCAACGCCAAGCTCTACGCTATGGCGGAGGACATCCCCGTTATCGACGAGCAGTTCAACTCCAAGACCGAGCATTGGGAAAGCATCATCGGCAAGGTCAACCTCTGCCGCCTGAAGCCCACCATTGAGCCCCTGCCCGAGAGCAACATCATCGATCTCGAGGGCGAGGAGATCATCGTTTATCCCCATGTCTGGGGCGACCTGAAGTACAACACCGTTGTCTGGGTCCCCTCCATCAAGACCTTCATCGGCTCTGACGTTCTCTTCTCCAACGCTCACCCCTTCACCTGCGAGGTCTCTGCAAAGGGCCGCTACAAGTGGTATAAGGATCTGGAGAAGTTCTCCCAGTTCGGCGCACAGCTGGTCGTTCCCGGCCATGTAAGACAGGGCGAGGTGCTCGACGAGCGCGCCTTCAAGTTCACCATGGACTACCTCCGCGAGACCGAGCGCGAGCTGGAAAAGACCAAGGACGTCAAGGAGTTCTTCTACGATATGTGCATGAAGTTCCCCGAGGCTACTCTTATTTTCCTCTCCAACGACATGAACTCCAGCGTGTTCCTGGGCGGCCGTGAGTGGAGCTGGAGCGACATGAATGACGATGACGGTATCCCCCTGCCCCGCTGGTGGGCTGACGAGGAGTAATTTTCTCCCCGCTTTATAAAGCTTAAGAAAGGAAGATTTCATTATGATACAGCCCATTACTTCAATGGAAGGCGCTTTTTGCCTGAAGGGCAAGAACGTTATCATCACCGGCGGTAACCGCGGCCTCGGTCTCGGTATCGCTCAGGCTATGGCTCAGGTCGGCGCTAACATCGCCATCTTCTGCCGCGACTCCGCCAAGGCCGCCGAGGCTCTCGAGACCCTCAAGCCCTACGGCACCACCTGCAAGAGCTATTCCTGCGATGTTCTCAGCATGGAGAGCGTCCGCGCCGCTGTTGCCGCCGCTTACGCCGATTTCGGCAACATTGACATCCTTGTAAACAACGCCGGCGTTTCCTGCACCAAGTCCCTCCTGGACATGGACGAGAACCTCACCGACTGGTACAAGGTCATCAACACCGACCTCAACGGCTGCGTACATATGACCTATGAGGTCGCCAAGAGAATGCGCGACGCAGGCAAGGGCGGCAACATCATCAACATCACCTCCAACGCCGGCTTCATGGTAAACCATGGCCAGCCCATGAGCCCCTATTCCTCCGCCAAGGCTGCCATGAACCACTTCACCCGCTGCATGGCCTGCGAGCTGGCTGAGTACGATATCCGCGTAAACGGTATCGCTCCCGGCTTCACCAACAGCGAGCTGAGCGTTCACATTCCTCCCGAGAACATGGCCCGCATCAACACCCAGACCGTCGCAGGCCGCTTCGGCGAGCCCATCGAGGTCGGCGCTCTGGCTGTATTCCTGGCTTCCCCCGCTGCCGCTCAGATCACCGGCACCATTCAGGTCATTGACGGCGGCTACATGCTCCGCTGCTGATATTCCCCTGATAATGACAACACGGCCCGCACCGTTTGCAGGGTGTTCATAAGATGGTCCAATTGAAGAGGCGTGGCCTTAAAAAGTCACGCCTCTTGTATTTTCTATTATGTGTATAGCCGCAAAGCGGCGCAAAGAAGATAATTCCTTGTTCGGAACGCAGTGGCGTAAATCGTTTCGGACATTTGAAAGTACCGGTCATTTTTCCTTGCGTAGTACGCATATGGGGTGGCCCGTATAGAATGTTATTAAAGTTGCTATACCCTTTTTACACTCACCTTTTTCAGGGATGAGCGCAACAGACAATACTGCAGTCTGCGCCAGGAGATGACTCGGCAGAGTGTAGTGCCGCGCAGATAAACAACGAATATAAAGGATGATGCCATGATGAAAAGAGTCTTAACTCTGCTTCTTGCCGTCTGTATGCTATGCTCCGTCCTGCCTGTGACGGCGTCTGCCGCAGAGCAAACGGCTTAGGAAGACAGGGGGGCGGCCTGTGCGGAAGCCCTCTATGATCTGGGCCTGTTCCTTGGGACGGGAACTCATAACGACGGGTCGCCTGAGTTTAATCTGGGCAGTGAACCCACCCGTGCGGAGGCCATTACCATGCTGGTGCGTCTGCTGGGCAAGGAGGAAGCGGCACAAAAGGGTGCCTGGACAACGCCCTTTACGGATGTGCCCAACTGGGCCAAGCCCTATGTGGGATACGCCTATGCCAACGGCCTGACCGAGGGCATCAGCAATACGCTGTTTGGTTCTCAGGAACTGGTCACGGTCTCCCAGTATCTCACCTTTGTTCTGCGCGCACTGGGGTATGAGAGCGACAGGGATTTCAAATGGGATACAGCGTGGGAGCTGTCTGACAAGATCGGTCTGACTGAGGGCGAGTACACCGGCGAAGGGGAATTCCTTCGCGGTGATCTGGCGATCATCTCCTACAATACTCCGCGGAGCATGAGGCGGTGGTGACCGCGCCCATCGATACATCCACGCTGAGCAAATACACGGTAAATGACAGCGCCACGGCGGACTTGCTGACGGACGGCGAGATCCGCTCCCTGCTGGAGTCGTCGGCGCATCAGACCACTGTGAGCTGTGCACAGGCGCAGAGCGATGTGGATCTGTTCTTCCGGATGCTGCACTCCGCCTACTGCGCCTACTACTATTTCGGCCAGGACAAGTTTGAAACTGCGGAAAAGAATGTGAAGGAGTGGGTCGCGCAGTTCAGTACCGTGAACGTATCCGACCTGGAGCGGAAGATCGCGGATGAGCTGAGCTTTGCCCGGGATGCCCACGCCATTTTCGGGGCCGCTCCGGATGAATCTTCTACCCGCTACGAGTATTTTTATGTAAAGGATCTGCGCCTCTACAAAGGCGAAGATGGCTATTATAAGCTGGACAACGGCGAAAGATGGTATCTGAAAACCATCTCCGATGCCCGGGTAACAGTGGAACTGACCCTGATGGATGACGGCGAGCTTGTGTATGCGCCGGTGCTTCTGGTGCCCAGAACGGAAGTGAAGAGCTGCATCATAGCCTATCAAAACGAAGCAGGCAAGACCAGGAGCGAGACCGTGAGCTGGACGGAGAGCCAGGCCTATTCCGGCTTCCAGACCCGCCCGGATGTGAAGAGCTTCCAGGCGAAGGGGATCCAGTACATTTCCGTGCGCAGCTTCATGGGAGAGTACGGGATAGATCTGCAGGACTTTATCAACAGCGGCAAGGAGGCCCAAACGGCAAAGGCCATCATCTTTGACCTGCGGGGCAATCATGGCGGCAATGACGGCTATGGCCAGAGCTGGATGCGGAGCTTCATTGGGAAGGAAGCCCGCTACACGGTGGCGGTGGGCAACCGGTACAGCAAGCTGCGCGCCGCGGCCTGGAACGAGGGCGAGGGCCTGGCCGGACAGTTCGTGCGCTACGAACAGACAGGCACATTCCTGCCCAATGACATCCCCATCATCGTGCTGGTGGATGACGGCTGCGCCTCCTCCGGCGAGAGTATGCTCAGCTTCCTGAAGACCATGGACAATACCATCGTCATCGGCACCAATTCCGGCGGCTATCAGCTTTGCGGCAACAACATCTCCGTGACCCTGCCCAACACGGGCATTTACGCCTACTTCGGCGTGAGCCTGACCTTCCCCTTTGTGATGGAAAACGTGGACCGAAAGGGTTATGATCCCGATGTGTGGTGCAGCGCTGACACCAGCCTGGAGGCCGTGCTGAACATGATGGTGCGCTACAATGTCACCGATCAGGCAGCCGCGGATAAGGTCGCTGAGAAGGCCATCGTTAAGTATGAGAATGTTACGCTGAAATACGGCGATGCTGCGGTCAGACCCGGCGAGACCTGCGGAAGCGGCCAGGGAGAGTATGTGCTCTACCCTATGCTGGACGGCAAAGTCATCACCGACTATACCTATACCATGAGCAGCAACGGGGTGCTGACCCACAGCCGCGCCGCTGACGACGGCATCAAGGTACAGGTGGTGGGCGGCGGCTATGAGACCATCACAGTCACCGTTCACGGTGTGGATTATCGGTTCCGCTGGTTCTCCGATGCCAGCAGTTCAGCCATCGGTGAGATCCCGAAGGGGGATCTGACACTGGGCTTTATAGGCTCTACGGTAAAACCCGGTGAGCGGTTTGGCGCATGGAAATGGATGTACGATATCGATGTGCTCGTAGGCGGGCAGAAAGTGACCGACTTCACCTATACGGTGGAAAAAGACGGGATCCTTTATCACCAGAAGACCAGGGACGGGCGCATTGCCGTGACTGTGATTGGAAACGGGGAAACGCCGTTTATCATTCACTATAACGGCGAAGACTATCCCTTTATCTGGGTGACGGAGGGGTTCGACGGAGATGTGTGCGTGCCTGAGGACCCGGAGAATTTCACCCTGGAGTGGCTGGGCATTGACATCTACCCCGGTGCAAGCTTTGGCAGCTGGGAGGGCTCCTATCGGCTTATCCCTATGCTGGACGGGAAGCCCATCACCAACTTCACCTATACCAATGCGGACAAAAGTGTGATCCGGGATCGGCTGCTGGATGACGGCACAGTGGAAGTGACCGTGGTGGGGGATGGCCATGCGAAACTGACCTTCACCGTGAACGGGAAGGATTACAGCTTCTATTGGGCGGCATTCACTCCCTGACGGACTGTCATAAAGCAAAAATACAGATACTCCCTTCCTGAGAGACAGCGGAACAGGACTGCCGATCAGGAAAGGAGTATTCTTGTATGAAGGGATCGCTTATCCCTCCTTTCTTTTACGATATCATAAAAAAATATGTCATTCTGAACGAAGTGAAGAATCTCCGCAGAAGGTTCACATTGGCAGTTCCGTTACTGCGGGGATTCTTCGCTTCCGCCGTTGGCGGGCTCAGAATGACATATTCTTTATGTTAATATGTTTTATTTTTACATTGTGCGTATTGTTACTGCACGGCAGGGGCGCGCCCCTGCCCTACGCCCACCGAATGAGATATCCGGAAGGATGAACGTACTCGCCCTACGCTCAATAACTCCTAACTCCCCATGCAATCGCCCTGCCTTACGAAATACCGTAAGTCTTATCGTTGGTATGTAGGGCGGAGGCGTGCCTCCGCCGGGCAAAAACGGTTTTTACAGCAGAAACGATAATACAGATAAATATAAAAATATGTCATTCTGAACGAAGTGAAGAATCTCCGCAGAAGGTTTACATTTGCAGTTCCTTTACTGCGGGGATTCTTCGCTTCCGCCGTTGGCGGGCTCAGAATGACATATTCTTTATGTTATGCGCAAATTACAGCTTTATCTGTTCCATTGTATAGGCTTCGATGATGTCGCCTTCCTTGATATCGTTGTACTTCTCGATGGAAAGGCCGCATTCGTAGCCGCTGGCAACTTCCTTGACGTCGTCCTTGAAGCGCTTCAGGGACGCCAGCTCACCCTCGTGGATGACGATACCGTCGCGGACAAGGCGCACGGAGGCGTTGCGGATGATTTTGCCGTCCTGAACATAGCAGCCGGCGATGGTGCCGATCTTGGAAACCTTGTAGGTCTGGCGAACCTCGGCGTGACCCAGCAGGACTTCCTTGAACTGGGGCGCGAGCATACCCTTCATAGCAGCCTCGATCTCCTCGATGCACTCATAAATGACGCGGTACATGCGCATATCCACCTTGTTGCGGACGGCGCTGTCACGGGCGGCGGCATCGGGGCGGACGTTGAAGCCGACGATGATGGCGTTGGAGGTGGAGGCGAGCATGATATCGCTCTCGTTGATGGCGCCGACGGCGGAGTGGATGACGCGCACGCGCACCTCTTCGTTGCTCAGCTTCTCCAGAGAGGACTTGACCGCCTCGGCGGAGCCCTGAACGTCCGCCTTGACGATGATGGCCAGCTCCTTGAGCTCGCCCTCCTTGATCTGGGCAAAGAGATCGTCCAGAGAGACCTTGCGTTCGCTGCCGGTGGTGCTCTTCTTCTTTTCCTCCTTGCGCTGCTCGACCAGCTCACGGGCCATGCGCTCGTCCTCAACAACGTTGAAAACGTCGCCCGCACCGGGAGTTTCGCTCATGCCGGTGATCTCCACGGGCACGGAGGGGCCGGCTTTGTCGATGCGCTGGCCCTTATCGTTTATCATGGTGCGGACACGGCCTACGGCAGTACCCGCGATGATGATATCGCCGGAACGAAGAGTACCGTTCTGGACGAGGACGGTGGCGATGGGGCCGCGGCCCTTATCCAGTCTTGCCTCGATGACAGTACCCTTGGCAAGACGGTTGGGGTTGGCCTTCAGCTCGCGCATTTCGGCGGAGAGGGCAACCATTTCCAGCAGGTTATCCACACCCATGCCGGTCTTTGCGGAGATCTCGCAGACGATGGTGTCGCCGCCCCATTCCTCGCAAACCAGCTCGTGCTCGGTGAGCTGCTGCTTGATGCGGTCGGAGTTTGCTCCGGGCTTATCCATCTTGTTCACGGCGACGATGATGGGTATATCGGCGGCGCGGGCATGGCTGATGGACTCGATAGTCTGGGGCATAATGCCGTCGTCGGCAGCTACCACCAGAATGGCCACGTCGGTGACCATAGCGCCGCGGGCGCGCATAGAGGTGAAGGCCTCGTGGCCGGGAGTGTCAAGGAAGGTGATGGGCTTGCCGTTGATCTCCACCTGATAAGCGCCGATGTGCTGGGTAATGCCGCCGGCCTCGCCGTCGGCGACGTGGGCGTTGCGGATGCGGTCCAGCAGGGAGGTCTTACCGTGGTCAACGTGACCCATAACAACAACAACGGGAGCACGGGGACGCAGATCCTCCGCTTTGTCCTCGGAATCGTCAATCAGGCGCTCCTCGATGGTGACAACTACCTCTTTCTCAACAACGCAGCCCAGCTCCTCGGCAATGATAGCGGCGGTGTCGAAGTCGATAACATCGGAAATGGAGGCCATAACGCCGTTCTTGATGAGGGTTCTCACAACCTCGGCGGCAGTCTTTTTCATGCGGGAGGCCAGCTCGCCAACGTTGATGCTGTCCGGAATGGAGACCTTGGTGGGCGCCTTTTTGGCTATCTCGAGCTGGAGCTTCTGCATCTGAGCCTTCTGCTCCTGGCGCTTCTTTGCGCCCTGAGCCATATTGCCGCGCTTATCGCCGCCGCGCTTGGCGAACTTCTCCTTGCCCTGCTTCGCATTGGCAAGGCGGTCGGGCACGAAGTTATCCAGGCGCTCGTCATACTTGGCGGCGTTGAGAGTGGCGCCGCTGGTATCGATTATGCGCTTCTGGGGCACGCGGGACTGGGGCTGCTGGACGGGCTGAGCCTGCTTCTCCTGCTGCTGAGGCTTTGCCTGCTGCTGCGCGGGCTGAGGCTTGGGCTGCTGAGCCTGCTGGGGCTTGGGCTGCTGGGCAGGCTTCGCCTCCGCGGGCTGCGCGGCGGGCGTCTCGGCCTTCGCGGCGGGAGCAGCTCCGGCAAATATCTCCGCCATATCGCTGATCTGGTTATTCAGCGTGAGATAGTCGAAAATAATATTGAGCTCATGGTCAGTGAGCACCTGCATGTGATTTTTAGGCGCGGTGGCATACTTGGTAAGAACCTCCGTGATGACCTTCGAAGTGGTCTTGAAGTCCTTGGCCACCTCATGCACTCTGTATTTAATCATGCGCATACCTCCCCGATATTTGCTTGGAATTCTGATATGGATATATAGGTCGGCTTCTAATGAAGCTTCTCGCGGCGCTCCTTCCGGGACTTGAGCTTCTCCGTAAGCTCCTCCAGCGCCGGCTTATAGCCGGGATAGTCTGAGCTGAGCTTTTCAAGGAAGGATTTTGCGAAATTCTTGTCCGTTATCGCCATTATGGCGCAGACTCTTCTGCCCAGCATATCGCCGAGTACGTCCTTGTCATAGGGCAGGCGGACAAGGATGACGCCGCAGGTCTCGGCGTAAAACCCGGCCTTTTTGGAGGTGTTTTCCGCCGCGTCCGAGGCCAGCATTACAAGTCTGGCTTCGCCGGAGCGGGCGGCGCCGAGCGCGCCGTCCTCGCCGGTGACCAGCGAGCCCGCGCGCTTGCACAGGCCAAGGAAATTGAGCACCTTATCCATTTTCGGCCTCTCTTTCCATTGCGGCCTCCATTTCGTCATATATCTCCGCGGGTATCTCTGTATCCAGCGCTCGGCCGATGGAACCGGACTTGCGCGCCTTCTTCAGGCACTGAACATCCGGGCAGAGATAAGCGCCCCGGCCGGGGGCTTTGCCTTTGAAATCCAGCGAAACGCTGCCCTCGGGCGAGCGAACAACGCGGATAAGCTCCCGCTTGGGCTTCATTTCGCGGCAGCCCATGCACTGCCGCATCGGTATTTTCTTCTGTACGGCCATGCTTGACCTCCTTACGTTCCGTGCGCGGTAATATTTGCTCTTACTCCTCGGTCTCCCCGGCTTCTTCCGTCTCCTCGGCGGGCTTCTCGGAGAGGTCCAGCTTGGAGAGGTCTATCTTGATGGAGCCGCTCTCCATCATCTGGGAGGCGGGCTTGATATCTATCTTGCAGTTGGTGAGCTTGGCCGCCAGGCGGGCGTTCTTGCCCTCCTTGCCGATGGCCAGAGAGAGCTGGTTATCGGGCACGATGACGCGGCAGCTTCTGCCGTCCTCCAGAAGGGTGGCGGAATAGACCTCGGCGGGAGCGAGGGCGGCGGCAACAAATTCCTCTATGTTGTCGCTGTAATTGACGATGTCTATCTTTTCGCCGCCCAGCTCGGCGACAACGTTGTCAACGCGGGCGCCCTTGGCGCCGACGCAGGCGCCGATGGCGTCGACCTCGGGGTCGTTGGACCAAACGGCTATCTTGGTGCGGCTGCCGGCCTCGCGGGCGATACTCTTTATCTCCACGGTGCCGTCGAAAATCTCGGGAACCTCCAGCTCGAAAAGACGCTTGACCAGGCCGGGATGGGTGCGGGAGATGATGATTTGGGGGCCGCGGGTGCTGCGGCGCACCTCAACGACATATACCTTAAGGTGGTCGCCCTCGTTGATGACCTCGCCCTTTATTCGCTCGCCGGCCAGCATGACGGCCTCGGTCATGTCGCCCTTGGAGGCGACCTTCATGTAAACGTTGCCGTTCTTGGGGTCGATGCGGTGCACAACGCCGCTGAGCACCTCATGCTCGCGGGAGGTGAATTCCTCATAAATCATGCCGCGCTCGGCCTCGCGGATGCCCTGGATAATGACCTGCTTCGCGGCCTGAGCGGCGATACGGCCAAACTTCTTGGTCTCCACGTCGAAGCGGACAACGTCGCCTATCTCGGCTCTGGGGCGAATGGTGCGGGCCTGCTCCAGAGATATCTCCAGTTCGTTCTCGGGCTCGGAAACGACGGTCTTTTCGATGTAAATGCCGATTTTCTTCTTGGCCTCGTCCACCTCGACCACAACGCCGTCGGCAACGGCGGGATTATCCTTGCGCACGGCGGCAAGAAGCGCCTGATTGATGCGTTCAAGCATGTAATCCTTGGGGATGCCCTTGTCGCGTTCTATCTCTTCAAGGGCGAGAAAAAATTCGCTGTTCATGTCCCGTTCTCCTTAAAACATTATGCGAAGCCGCACCTGCGCGACCTCGGATCTCGCGTAAACGGTCTTTTTGCCGTTTTCTTCTATCTCTACGCCGGTATCCTCGGAGTAGCCTGTAAGGGTTCCCAGATGCTCCTTGCGTCCGCCCTTGGCGCTGTAAAGCTTAACGGCGACGTAGCTGCCCATAAAGCGCTCAAAGTCGCCGGGGCGCTTCAGCTCCCGCTCGGCTCCCGCGGAGGAAACCTCGAAGGTATAGGCCTCGGGGATGGGGTCGGCCTCGTCCAGCATGGGGTCCAGCTCGCGGCTGACGGCCTCGCACTGGTCTATGTCCACGCCCTCCTCGCTGTCGATATAAACGCGGAGGAAGCGCTCGCCCGCCTCCTTGACGAACTCAACGTCCCAGACAGTGCAGCCATGGCGCTGAGCCACCGGCTCCGCCATCTGCCAGACAAGCTCTGTGATTTTGCTCATTTGCAGTCTCCTTTTCCGGCGCGCAATCAAAAGGAGTGGGTCATGCGACCCACTCCAATAGCTTACCTCTTATACTACGTTGTTAATATATCACAACTGTTTTTATTTTGCAAGAGTTTTTTCCGCTTTTGTGAAATTTAACATTTTTCGCGGAAACGACACTACGGGCAAATATAAAAGCCGTGTCATTTTGAACGCAGTGAAGAATCTCCGGCGCTGGATTTATGTTGGCAGTCACGTTGGTGCGGAGATTCTTCGCTACCGCCTGCGGCGGGCTCAGAATGACATAGCCCCCTCACGCCCGCAGGCATTTCACATGGCGAAGCCATATTTCACTTGCGAAGCAAATTTCACAAATCCCCAAAGGGATTTATTTCGTTTATCAAGCGGCGGGCGACCGATGGTCGCCCCTACGGTGTGACGTCGCTCACAGTAGAAACTATCATTCGTACAAATGGAAAAAAACAGCACCGTAGGGGCGTGCATCGCACGCCAGTGGGGCAACTGCGATACACACCGCAGAAACGATAATGCGAAAAGATGCAAAACATTATGTCATTCTGAACGTAGTGAAGAATCTCCCAAGTTGGTTTACATCGGCAGTGAAATATCCTTCGGATGTGAAATACCCCCCCTCATGCCCGCAGGCATTTCACATGGCGAAGCCATATTTCACTTGCGAAGCAAATTTCACAAATCCCACAAGGGATTTATTTCGCTCAAAACAACAGGCACCCACTTCAAATGAAATGGGTGCCTATCATAATTATCCGTTCTGATTCTTGGCAAGGTAGGCGCGGGCGCCCTCCTCGTCAAAGGTTAGCATGGTGTGGAAATACTCGCCGTTACGGAATACCTCAAGGCTTACGGTGTCGCCCGCCTTGTAATTCTTCTTGGCGATGATGAGGTCGGAGCTGGAGCTTATGACCGCCTCGTCCATCTTGACTATGATATCTCCGGATGCGAGACCCGCCTGAGCGGCGCAGCTATCCGGGTCCACTTCGACGATATAAGCGCCGGCGACCCAGTTATAATACTCAGCGACGCTCTGGGTCACAGTGCGGACGGTGATGCCGAAATAGGGCTTGCCGCGCACGAAGCCGTACTGAATGAGGTCGTCGACTATATTCATAGCGTCCTCAATGGGGATCGCGAAGCCCAGCCCTTCAACGCCGGTATTGGCGTACTTGGCGGAAGCGATACCTATGACCTCGCCCCTATCGTTGAAAACAGGGCCGCCGGAGTTACCGGAGTTGATGGCGGCGCTGATCTGGAACATTTTGATGCTCACATTGGGCTCAACGGCAATGTCACGGTCAAGGGCGCTTACGATGCCTTCGGTGAGGGTATATGTCAGTTCGCCAAGGGGATTGCCTATGGCGTAGACGTTCTGACCAACCACAAGGTCGCCGCTGGTATTCAGCACCAGGGCGGGCAGGTTCTTCGCGTCTATCTTCAGCAGGGCAACGTCGTTCTCCGCCTCCTTGCCTATGAGCTCGGCGATATATTCATCGCCGTTATAGAGGCTTACGGTGATGTCCAGCCCCTGCTCGTCGGCTGTCTCAACAACGTGGTAATTGGTGAGGATATAGCCGTCGGTGGAGATGATGAAGCCCGAGCCGGTGATGGCGGAGGAGGTCACCTGACCAAAAACATTGGCGACGGTAACATCGGTCTTTATGCCCACGCAGGAATTAACAGCCATAGCGTAAAGCTCCGAGGCTGAAAGGGTCTTGCCGGTATATATGCCGTTAATATTAGCGACGCCGCTGCCCGAGCCATCGTTTATCTGTGTATCCAGCGTGATGCCGGAGGGCGGTATATCGGGGGTCACCTGAGGCTTGACCTCGCCGTTCACCGCGCCGGAATTGCCCTTATCGGTCTGGGCAACGGTAACGCCGTTCATGCTGGCCACCAGCACGCCCGTGCCGATGCCGGCAGCGCCCGCGAGAATAACGCAGGCAAGGCAGAGAGCCACAATGCGTCCTCTTTTTTTCTTTTTAGGCGGCTCGGGACGGTAGTTGGGATCGTAGCCATATCCGTAGCCGTTATTTTCAGGTCTGTAATCGCTCATAATACAGTCATCCTCCTTCTAAGGAAGTGTTCCCACTTATGTGGTCTATTATAAGGCAATGGAAATTGAAACCCTGTATTCAATTTCCATTGTCCTAAGGATAACATGGATTTATGTATTTTTCATGAATTGATTACCAACATTTTTTGAACATTGCGGCGGCTCAATCCATCCTTGTGCCCCTCATGGATGCCTCGAGCGCGTCAAGGCTGGTATAGCCGTAAAGTCTGGCGGTGTTCTCCACGATCTTCACGGAAAGATTCTCGCCCCGATCTCTGGCGGCGCGGGTATCCCGCAGGCAGAGGATAAGGGTAGGCTCGGAGTATGTGAGCAGCTCGCTGTAAAGATAATTATCGATGGCCGCCCAGCGCCCGCCCTCCTGAGAGGTACGGGGACGACCCATACCGGAGACCAGCGGGTACTTCTCCGCCTTCTCCAGCGCCCAATCCGCGTGGATGGCCGCTATCTCGTCCACGATAGCGCGCTTTTCCGGGGTCACGGCGGGCAGCATGGCCTTTATGGCCTCATATTCCTCCGGGAAGGTGATACGCATCATATATCCGTACTTGAAGGCCACAAGGTTCTCGCCCCGTCCCAGAGCCTCGCTCAGGTCGGCGCGGTAGCTGTCCAGAGTGTCCATAGCCCATATCTCGTGCTGGCTGCGGCGCATTATCTCAAAGGTGGGCCAGTCATCCTGGCAGGAGGCGCGGCCTCCGTTATTATGGGCGGTGGTAAACATGCCCCATTCAAGGCGTATTATCTCGTCAATCAGTTCTTTTCTGGTCATTTTTTCTCTCCTTATTCGCCCCAGAGGGGGATGCGGCGAAGCTGCTCGTCCTTGATGCGGGCCTGTATCTCGGGGCCGTGGTCAAGGAGGAAGTCCGAATTGGAGCTGGTAAGTCCCTCGTTCTTCAGCTCATTGATGATGACCTCGGATATCTTCTCGATTATCTGAGCGGACGCGCCCACATCGGTGGCGGAAATGAAGCCGTCCATATACATGGCGACCTCCTTGCCCAGGATGGGCAGGGTGCTGAGACTGCGGTGAGCCCACTTATAGAAGGGGCAGTACTTTTTGTTCATCAGATGCACCATGGAGCAGGCGGTCTTCATGAACTCGGACGCCGCCATCCACGCGGCGACGTATTCGCCCCGGCGCATGCAGCGGGAGTAGTTATACTGGCCGGACTGAGCCATCGTCATGCAGCGGGCGGCCATCTTTTTCAGGCGCAGTTCCTCGGGAAACTGCTTCTGAAGTATCTTGCGGAACTTGGTATAGCGGCCCAGCTCGTCGCTGAACACCTCGCCGTTGGTGGCGATGGAAAGATTGACCTCGGGTATCATGCGCCATTCCTGCATGGTGGCGGGGGTGCGGTCAAGGCCGATAAAGCGGGAAAAGAAGCCGCCGATGGTGAATACGCCCTCGCGGCCGTCGCCGTACTGGCTCATGTTCACGCCATGATAGCCCTTATACTCCTTGGTGACGGTCTCCATGAACTTCTGCAGATCGCGTCCAAAGTCCTCAAAATCCTCCTTGGTGAGCCATATCTGCACGCGGGGGCCGAAATCGTGGTCCTGGGATATCTCGTCATCGAAGCCGTAGCACTCCGAGCCGTCTCCCACAAGGCCGAAGGCCATGCGCTCTATTTTGTCGCCGAATTTCTCTTCTATCGCAGGACGCACGACGTCCTCATAATAACCTCTGGAAAGCTCCAAACCCTTCAACTATGGTCACTCCTTTTTGTTTTTTAATTTTATCGTTACATTGCATAAGACTTAAAATCCGTGTCATTCTGACCGTAGTGAAGAATCTCCCATGCTGGTTTACACTGGCAGTACCGTTACTGCGGGGATTCTTCGCAAGCTCAGAATGACATAGTCTTTTTGTTTTCCGTTTGTTCGTTACTGCTTACAAGACTATAAGTCTTGTCATTCTGACCGTAGTGAAGAATCTCCCATCTTAGTTTCAGATGGGCAGTATCGTTAGTGCGGAGATTCTTCGCAAGCTCAGAATGACAGGGGTTTTAGATTTTTCGGTTTGATCGTTACATTGTGCGTGGCGTTGGTGCTGCACGGCTGGGGCGCGCCCCTGCCCTACGAACTTACCTTCAATCTTATGGATAGAACGTAGGGCGGAGGCGTGCCTCCGCCGGGGCAGAAGCGATTTTTGAAGCAAAAACGATAATACGATAAACCGAAAAGCTGTGTCATTCTGACCGTAGGGAAGAATCTCCCATGTTGGTTTAGATCGGCACTCCCGTTACTGCGGGGATTCTTCGCAAGCTCAGAATGACTATTTCTCAGAGTATTATACTCCGGCTGCACGGAGAATGCAATCACAGCTCCCGCAAAACACGCAGGCGCTCTCCCTCGGGAGCGACGGCGTAGCCGCCGCAGTTTTTTACCTGCCAATCGTAATAGCCCTTTTCCGGCAGGCCGAGAGCGGCGAGGATGGTCATTATCGTGCCGCCGTGGGCGACCACAGCCACTCGCTCGGCATAGTCCTGAAGCATGATATCCATAATGAGCCGTCCGAATTCCTCAATGACCCGCCGGCTCACCTGCTCCATGCTCTCGCCGCCGGGTATCTCTCCCGCTCCGCCGCTGTCCAGCCAGGCGACGTAATCCGGGTCGCTTTTGAGTTCCTCGTAGGTTTTGTATTCAAATTTTCCGAAATCCGTTTCCCTCAGGCCGTCCATGATGATGGGCGTTTTTCCCGGGAAAAGGATCTCCGCCGTCTGGCGGCAGCGGAGCATGGGGCTGCTGTAAACAAGCTCCGGCTCGGGCAGCAGCTTCGCCTTCTCTTTGGCAAGCTCAATGCCCTCGGGGCAAAGCCCCTCGTCGGTACGTCCGACATAGCGCCGTTGCCTGTTGCCCTCTGTGGAGGAATGGCGGATGAGCATGATCTCCATAAAGCCGCTCTCCTTATTTCAGCCGCATGGCGAGGCCGCAGAGGACGCGCTCAACGCTCTCGGCCTGCCCGGCAAGCTCACAGCAGATACGGCCGGTGCGCTCCCGCCACTCCCGGTCAAATGCCTCGATGGGAACGACACCGCAGCCCAGCTCCCGGCATATGATGATTATATCAGGGTTCGCCCGGCAAAGCTCCTCCACCAGCGGCTCAGGCTCAACGCCCTCCCGCAGGCAGCGCGCCACCTCTTCCTCGAGACCATAAAGCGCCCTGGCGGTTTTTGCCGCCTCAAGCCTTTCGGCTATCTCGCTTGGGGCGAGCCCATAGGCCGAGGCCGCGTACTCACGCTTGCCCTGCCCCTTTCCTCCTATAATAAGACGCATACGCTCACTTCCTTTTAAAAGATTTTCTGAGCCAGAACCGCGAACACCGCGCATACAAGCTCGCAGAGCTGCAGGAACCATCCGGCAGTGTCGCCGGTGATGCCGCCGAACTGGCGGTAGGCGGAAACCCGGTAAAACACGAACATCCCCAGCCCGCCGATGGCACAGGCCGCGCCCACCGCGGGCGAAAGGCATATCATGGCGGCGCAGGCAAGGATGAACCAGAGCACCATCACCACGCGCACTTTTTTGCTGTCCGCGGCCTTTGAAAAGGTGGCCAGCAGGCCGCCGGTACGGGCGTTCTTGAAGCTGACCACGCCGAAGCCGCTGAGGGAGCGGGACAGCACCGGAACAAGAGCCAGCGCAGCCATCACGCCGCCGCTCAGCTCAACCTCCGTCCAGACGGCGGTATAGAGCAGCAGATAGACCACGCAACAGATGACGGCAAACGCGCCCGCCGAGGAGTCCTTCATGATTTCCAGCTTACGCTCACGGCTCTGGTGAGAAGCCAGCGCGTCGCAGCAGTCGCAGAAGCCGTCCAGATGTATGCCGCCGTTTATCGCCACGGGCAGCAGCACCGCCCCGGCGGCGAAGAGCACAGCGCCGATATTCAGCGCCGAGCAGAAAAGATACCAGAGCAGCAGCACGGCGCCCTCCAGCAGACCCACAAGAGGGAAGAAGCACATGGCGTAGGCCATGTTCTCGTCCTTCCACTCCACCCGGGGCATGGGCACCCGGGAATACATCAGAAAGCACATGGCAAGGGAGCGCAGTATTCTCATTTTGAACCACCTTTCCACTCGATCGGTATGCCGCAGACCACCTCATAGACCCGGTCGGCCCGGGCGGCGATACGGCGGTTCATTTCAGCCAGCACGGCAAGATATTTTTCGGTCAGCTCCGGGTAATCCACGCCGTCGCCAAAGACCTCATTGGTGACGATGACAACGTCCTTCGCCCGCCGGCAGAGCCGCTCCACGCCGGACATGATGCGCTCCGCCGCGCCCTCAAAGCCCACGTCGAAGCACTCGTTGGCGCATAGGTTGGACATACATTCCAGCAGCGCGGTGCAGCCCTCCGGGATATCCGCCCCGGCAAGCCCGGAGGGACATTCCACGGTGTCAAAGCCCTTCTCCGCCCGCATGGCGCGGTGGCGGGCGACCCGCTTTTCGCCCTCGGCGTCGTAGACCTGCATGGTGGCAATATAGATCCTGTTCTTATTCTCCCCGGCGGTCACAAGGCTCTCGGCAAATTCGGATTTGCCCGAGGCGGAGCCGCCGGTCACGATTGTGAGCATATTATCTACCTCGCGTTAAAGAAAATCCCTAAAGCGGGCTCATTGCAGATGCTCGTACGCATCTATGTTGATGTCCTCAAAGGTGCTCATGCCGTCATAAACGGCGAGAGCCATATCCAGCAGGGGCATAACAGCCACCGCGCCGGTGCCTTCGCCAAGGCACATATCCGCGTAGAGGAAGGGACGCGCGCCCATCGCCTCAATGACGAGCCGTCCGGCGGGCTCCTTGGAGGCGTGGCTTGCCAGCACATAGTCTGCCACGGCGGGGCATATGCGCTCGGCAACGATGGCGGAAACGCAGGAGATGAAGCCGTCCGCCAGCACGGGGATGCCGCAGACCGCGCCGCCGATGAACACGCCCGCGAGACCCGCGATATCAAAGCCGCCGACCTTGGCGAGCACGTCTATGGCGTCGTTCTTATCGGGCTTATTAAGGGCTATGGCCCGCTCAATGGCGTTTATTTTCTTCTTCAGACCCTCGCTGGAAAGTCCAGCGCCCTTGCCGGTGACCTCGGCGGGCTCTTTCTCCAGCAGGACGGCGGTTATAGCCGAGCTGGTGGTGGTGTTGCCGATGCCCATTTCTCCGGTGGCGAGAAGGTCATAGCCCTCCGCAGCCAGCTCACGGACTATGTTTATGCCCACCTCGATGGCGGCGACGGCCTCTTCCCGGCTCATGGCGGGGCCGAGGGTCATATTGTCCGTGCCCCGGCGGATGCAGCGGTGGCGTATCTTATCGCCCGTCACAGGGCGGCACACGCCGATATCCACGGGCACGACCTCCGCTCCGGCGGCGCGCGCCATACAGCATACGCTGGTATCGCCGGTGGACATATTTTCCGTGACGATGGCGGTGACCTCCTGGCCGGTCTGGGTAACGCCCTCGGCCACTACGCCGTTATCCGCGCACATGACCACCACGGCGCGTTTATGTATCTTCACCTTCGCGCTGCCCTTCATAGCCGCCATGCGGCATACGGCCTCTTCCATGAGACCGAGGCTGCCCAGGGGCTTGGCAATGCTGTCCCAGCGCTTTTTCGCCGCGTCGTAGGCGGCTCTGTCAGCGGGCTTTATGGCGGCGAGGGCTTCATTGAGTGTCATAATCATATCGCTCCTTTTATATATAGGGGGCGCAGGCCCCGGTGTTTTTGTGCCTTAGGGCAAAACAATATGCCGGACGGCAAAAACCGCGGCGGTGACGCTTGTCAGCTCAGCGCGGCGGCAGTCCGGGCATTACTCTTTTTATACGATACATATTATATCCAAAAGTAGAGCTCTTGTCCATTGCTTATCCGTAAAAAAAATATTATAATGTGTCTGCCGAATAAACCGCAAAATCGAAAAATTCTGTCATTCTGAGCTTGCAAGGAATCTCCCAGCAAACGGGCGTGCAATGCACACCCCTACGGTGTTTCTCTTTCCGCTTGTCCGCAATATCATTTTTGCTGTGAGTGCCTCCGCACCGTAGGGGCGACCTTTGGTCGCCGGTTTGTACGAAATAACGATATATACAATGTAAAGATAACATTGTTGGGCTGGGGCGCGCCCCTGCCGCGCGGTAACGATACGCACAATGTAACAACAATCCGCACAATCCCAAAAAACAGGTCATTCCGAGCCACGCGAGGAATCTCCCAGCAAACGTTACTGCCTATCTAAAACCAAGATGGGAGATTCTTCACTTCGTTCAGAATGACAGAAACTTGAAGTCTTATGCAATATAACGACCGACACGCAAAATCTGAAAAACCATGTCATTCTGAGCCCCTGCGGAGCAGGGAGCGCGAAGAATCTCCGACCTGATTGAGAGATAGGCACTTACGGAAAAACGCTTTTTTGACACTCTGAAACCGCAAAGCGGTTTATTTGCGCGGCAAAAGCCGCGAAATGCAGACATTATAATAACATCCGGATCAAAAGCATTGGAGATGAAGCTATGTACCGCCTGATAAACGCTGTGAGCGAAAACAGCGTACTTTCCCAATACGAAAACCCCGCCGCCCTTGAAGCATACTACCGCTCCTGCGGCTGCGACGGCCTTGAGGTCATCCGCTGCGGCGATGACGCCCGGGGCATAGTCACGCCGGAAATGGTGGTGGGCTGCCATCTGGTCTTTTACTCCGATTGGGTGGACTTCTGGCAGGGACGCGAGGACAGGCTGAAGTATAAATTCGGCTCGGAGGAGGTCATCCGCCGGATGTACCTGACCGACTGCCGGGAGGGCTTCATCGCCCAGTTCAAGGCGGACATGGACTACGCCCAGCGCATGGGCGCTAAATACGCCGTTTTCCATGTTTCCGACGTTTCCATCGACGAGGGCTACAGCTACCGCTGGGAGCACACGGACAAGGAGGTTATCGACGCGGCTATCGAGCTGCTGAACATCTGCACCGACGGCGCGGACTACACCTTTGAGCTGCTGCTGGAAAACCTTTGGTGGAAGGGCTTTTCTTTCACCGATCCCGCCCTCACCGGCTATATGCTGGATCAGGTGCATTACGAAAACAAGGGCATCATGCTGGACACCGGCCACCTGATGAACGCCAATACCGCCATCCGCAGTCAGGCCGAGGGCTGCGAGTTCATTCACCGCTGCCTTGACCGCCACGGCGAGCTTTGCAAATACATCCGGGGCATGCACCTGCATCAGTCGGTCAGCGGCGCTTATGTGGAGGAGGCAATAAAAAATCCACCTCCCCATGATTATGACTATTTCCGCAGCTTCGCCGACTCTTACAGTCATATTCTCACCATCGATACCCACAAGCCCTTCACCGACCCCGCCGTCCGGGGCGTGGTGGAGCGCGTAGCGCCGGAGTATCTGGTTCATGAGCTTTCCGCCAGGGACAACACCGAAAAGGCGGAGTTCACCCGCCTGCAGAACGCCGTGCTGGACGGAAAATACTGAAGCTGCCGCGGCGCCCCAAAATGCAAGTCCGGCAGGTAAATCCTGCAATTTTGCCCGTCATTTTGCCGGAAGTGTAGAACTTGTTCAATTTTATTGGGCTTTGTTCGGCGTTTTTTATATTTACAGCATTAAAGAAAAATGGTAAAATTCTGTTAGAATGGATGCGAATACACTATTTTGAAAATAAAAATTATTTAACATATTTGAGCCTATGCTCAAGGAGGTATTTTTTGTGGCAAGAAAACTGAAAACCATGGACGGCAACACCGCCGCGGCGCATGTAGCATATGCGTTCACCGACGTGGCTGCCATCTACCCCATTACCCCCTCCTCTGTTATGGCAGAGCTGGTTGACAAATGGTCTGCCGACGGAAGAAAGAACCTTTTTGACCAGACCGTAAAGGTCGTGGAAATGCAGTCCGAGGGCGGCGCGGCAGGCGCTGTCCACGGTTCTATCGTCTCCGGCGCCCTGACCACCACCTTCACCGCTTCTCAGGGTCTGTTGCTGATGATCCCCAATATGTATAAGATCGCCGGCGAGCAGCAGCCCGGAGTCATCCATGTTTCCGCCCGCGCCCTTGCTACCCACGCCCTCTCCATCTTCGGCGACCATTCCGACGTTATGGGCTGCCGCAGCACCGGCTACGCCATGCTCTGCTCCAACAGCCCCCAGGAGGTAATGGACCTCTCCGCCGTGGCTCATCTGGCAAGCATCAAGGGCAGCGTGCCCTTCCTCCACTTCTTCGACGGCTTCCGCACCTCCCACGAGCTGCAGAAGGTCGAGGTCTGGGACTATGAAGAGCTGGGCGAGATGCTGGATAAGGACGCGGTGGCAAAATTCCGCGCCCGCGCGAACATGCCCGCTCACCCCGTTCTCCGCGGCTCCGCCCAGAACGGCGACATCTTCTTCCAGAACCGCGAGGCGGCAAACTCCGCCTATAACGCGCTCCCCGCGGTGGTCGAGGAATACATGAACGAGATCAACAGACGTCTCGGCACCGATTATAAGCTCTTCAATTACTACGGCGCACCCGACGCCACCGAGGTAATGGTAGCTATGGGCAGCGTATGCGAAGCCGCTGAGGAGGTCGTTGATTATCTGAACGCCAAGGGCGGAAAGGTCGGCCTTGTGAAGGTCCGCCTCTATCGTCCCTTCAGCATTGAGCACTTCGCCGCCGCCCTGCCCGAGACCGTAAAGACCGTTGTGGTTCTCGACCGCACCAAGGAGCCCGGCAGCATCGGCGAGCCCCTCTATCTGGACGTTACCACCGCTCTGGCCCGCGCCGGACACGGCTCCGTCACCACCATCGGCGGACGCTACGGTCTTGGCAGCAAGGACACCACTCCCGGCGCCATCATCTCCGCCTTCAACAACGCAAAGAGCGAGAAGCCCGTCAACTCCTTCACCATCGGCATCACCGACGACGTTACCAATCTCTCCCTGCCCATCACCGAGGAGCCCAACTGCACCCCCGAGGATATCGTGGCCTGCAAGTTCTGGGGGCTCGGCTCTGACGGTACCGTCGGCGCGAACAAGAACAGCATAAAGATCATAGGCGACCACACCGACAAGAAGGTCCAGGCCTATTTCCAGTATGACTCCAAGAAGTCCGGCGGCGTCACCATCTCCCATCTGCGCTTCGGTGACAGCCCCATCAAGTCCACCTACTATGTCAACAAGGCCGACTTCGTGGCCTGCCACGCTCCTTCCTACATCGAGCGCTACGACATCGTTCAGGACATCAAGCCCGGCGGCACCTTCCTGCTCAACTGCGGCTGGGATATGGCGGAGCTTGAGGCTCGTCTGCCCGCCGCCTGCAAGAAGTATCTTGCCGAGAACAACATAAAGTTCTACACCGTGGACGCCATAAAGATCGCCCGGGAAATAGGTCTTGGCGGCCGCACCAATATGATCCTTCAGTCCGCCTTCTTCAAGCTCTCCGGCATCCTGCCCATCGAGGACGCTGTGAAGTATATGAAGGACGCGGTCGTGACCACCTATGGCCGCAAGGGCGAGAAGGTCGTCAACATGAACATTGCCGCTGTGGACGCCGGTCTGGATAACGTTGTTGAGATATCCATTCCCGAGAGCTGGAAGAATCCCGAGGCCAATGCGGCAAGCCACGGCGTTGACACCGACCGCGTTGACCTGAAGAAGTATGTGGACAACATCATGACCCCCGTGAACGACATGCGCGGCGACTCCCTGCCCGTTTCCGCGTTCATGGATATGGCCGACGGCGCTGTGCCTCAGGGTGCTGCCGCCTTTGAGAAGCGCGGCATCGCCGTTGAAGTGCCCAAGTGGATTCCCGAGAACTGCATCCAGTGCGGTCAGTGCTCTCTGGTATGTCCCCACGCCGCCATCCGCACCTTCGCCTATGACAAGGACGAGGTCGCCGGCGCTCCCGCCGAGACCAGATTTGTCCAGCTCAGGGGCAAGGGCTGCGAGGACTATCAGCTTGCTGTCATCGCCTCTCCTCTGGACTGCACCGGCTGCGGCTCCTGCGTGAACGTCTGCCCCGCCAAGAACAAGGCTCTTGTGATGCAGCCCATCGACGAAATGACCAAGCATCAGCCCATATTCGACTACGCCGTAAAGACCCGCGAGAAGGAGCTGCCCTTCGCTCTGAGCACCGTAAAGGGAACTCAGTTCAAGAAGCCCCTCTTCGAGTTCTCCGGCGCCTGCGCCGGCTGCGGCGAGACTCCCTACGCCAAGCTGATCACCCAGCTCTTCGGCGACAGAATGCACATCGCCAACGCCACCGGCTGTTCCTCCATCTGGGGCGGCAGCGCACCCAGCACCCCCTACACCGTAAATTCCAAGGGACAGGGCCCCGCGTGGTCCAACTCCCTCTTCGAGGATAACGCCGAGTTCGGCCTTGGTATGCTCCACGGCGTAACCCAGCGCCGCAGCGGTCTTGCCGCCGCTGTGACCCGCCTCACCAAGATAGAGTACGCCGACGAGGAGCTCATCGCTCTGGCAAAGGCATGGCTGGATGCCAAGGATGACGGCGAGGGCAGCAAGGCTGCCGCAGCCGACCTGCTCGCCAAGTGCAAGGAGCTGGACGCCCGCGACTTTACCGGCACTCCCTTTGAGGGTCCCTGGCTCGCCAACGGCAAGAAGTGCCCCTGCGAGGCCTGCACCATCGTCCGCCGCATCATCGACGAGGCCGACCTGCTGGTGAAGCCCTCCGTATGGTGCTTCGGCGGCGACGGCTGGGCATACGACATCGGCTACGGCGGTCTTGACCACGTTATCGCTTCCGGCGAGGACATCAATATCTTCGTATTCGACACCGAGGTCTACTCCAACACCGGCGGTCAGGCCTCCAAGTCCACTCCCACCGGCGCTGTCGCTCAGTTCGCCGCCGCGGGCAAGTCCGTGAAGAAGAAGGATCTGGCTCAGATAGCCATCTCCTATGGCTATGTCTACGTTGCTCAGATCAGCATGGGCGCGGACTACAACCAGGCCATCAAGGCTATCCGCGAGGCCGAGAGCTACAACGGCCCCTCCCTCATCATTGCCTACGCGCCCTGCATCAACCACGGCTCCAAAAACGGCATGGGCAAGTCCATGAGCACCGCCAAGGCAGCCGTTGAGGCCGGCTATTGGAATCTCTTCCGCTTCGATCCCCGCCTTGAGGCGGACGGAAAGAATCCCCTGTCCATTGACAGCAAGGCTCCCTCCGCCAGCTATGACGACTTCATCATGAGCGAGGTCCGCTACAGCTCCCTGAAGCTCTCCTTCCCCGAGCGCGCTGAGGAGCTCTTCAAGAAGGCCGCCGAAAACGCCGAGACCAAGTACGCAAATCTCCTGCGCCAGCAGGCGATGTACGAAAACAAGGAATAACCCCTTCACCGCGTAAAATATCCCGCCCATCCAAACTGGATGGGCGGGATTTCCTGTTTTTGTTCCGTTGAGCGGGTGTTTGGCTGCGTACCGTAGGGGCGTGCATTGCACGCCAGCGGTTCCGATATCCACCGCAAAAACGATGATAGGAAGAAATGTAAAAAAACATGTCACCCTGAGCTTGCGAGGGATCTCCCATGCTGGTTTTAGATGGGCATTGTCGTTACACGGGAGATTCTTCACAACGTTTAGAATGACATGTTTTAGGGTTTTGCGTTTTATCGTTCCGTTGTGCGGTTCGTTGGCTGGGAGATTCCTCGCGTGGCTCGGAATGACATAGTTATTGCGTACCGGCGGGCGACCAATGGTCGCCCCTACGGTGCGGAACGGCTCTTACTTATAAATATCCAGGCCGTAGCTTTCGACTACCTCGGTCATCCAGCGGTTGCGGTCATTGAAGAGGTCATTGTCCGGGTCGCCGAAGAGCCAGTGGTTGAATACGAAGAGGGCCTCCTTGCTGTATGTATCGATGCAGTCCCTGACATCCTGCTTGAATTTTTCCTCGGAATAGTTGGGGCTGAGCATATCGCCGAGAACATCGAAGCAGCCGGCGAGAATGATTTTGTTGCCGTACTTCTTCTGGATGGAGAGCAGGTCGTTGCAGGTCTGGGGAGGATCCCAGAATCTTACGCCGAACTCTACCCAATCGTCCACCAGCATGTCGCATTTGCCGCAGCAGTGCATGGCAATGGGAATACCCAAATCGTTGCCTATCTGGGCTTCGCGTACCTGGAAGGGCTTAATAAGCTCTCTGTACTGCTTGGGGGATACGAAGGGCGCGCCCCAGGCTGCCACATCATCGGTGATCTGATACAGCTCGGCATTATAGTATTTAATGGACTTCTTTGCTACGTCCTCATAGAAGGAACACATATAGTCAAAGAGGGCATATACCTCTTCGGGCTCCTCCTGGATGGCGCAGAGGCCCTCAACGAAGCCCATAAAAGCCATAAGCTCCTGGAAATAGCCGCCGTGCATATGAAAAGATAGAGCGCTCTGGTTGGGGTCAAGACCGGACTTGGCCAGGTTTTCCATATCCTTTTTGGCAACCTTCTCCCAGTCCACGTCAGAGAGGTCGGGAGCCTTGATAACGTCGCGCCACTTTGTAATATCGTCAAGGATAAAGTTGCCGGGCTCGGGCAGGCCTGCGAAGCCGGCCTCACGGTTGGCCACGTACTTTACGCCCCAAACGTCATAGCCGCCGTCCGCGGTTCTGCGCTCGCGGAGAATGGAGGGGCCACTGCCGATCGTTAAGGGAGCGCGCTTGGAATAGGGGTTTACGCCATAGCTGTACTGAAGAAGGAAATCAGGGGCAATACCCTTTGCCATACCGAGATAGTTTTCCTTCATTGTGCGGGTTGCTGCCATTTTGAGCTTCTCCTTTCAATGTGCGGGCCACATTTAAACTTATTGCACAAAATCAATTTTTCCCGAGGGGTCTTTTTTGCAGTATATCACAAATTTTTGCTTTGTTCAAGAAAATACTGCCAGTAAAATGTAAGATTTTTTGCCCTGCGCCGTGGCAGTTGCGATTTTTAACGCAAAACGATCATACGAGTATATGTAAAAGCAATGTCATTCTGAACGCAGTGAAGAATCTCCGACGTTGGTTTTACATCGGCAGTGAAATATCCTTCGGATGTGAAAGAATGACCTTCGGTCATTGTGAAATTTTCCGCTTACGCGAAAAGTGAAAGGAAATAAATCCCCTCACGCCCGCAGGCATTTCACATGGCGAAGCCATATTTCACTTGCGAAGCAAATTTCACAAATCCTGAAAGGGATTTTTTCGTTTGAGAATCGCCCCTGCCCTACGCTCACTGCATGAGGTTGCTGGAAAGACGAATGCACTTATCCTACACTCAATAGCTCCTTATTCCTAACTCCAAGGCGGACAAAAGGCTCCCCCTCCGAAACCGGAGGGGGAGCCTGTGCGTTTTATTCTACTTCTTCGAAGTTGCCGGTATAGAGCTGGTAATACTTGCCTTTGTGCTCAATAAGTTCATCGTGGTTGCCGCGCTCGATGATGCGGCCGTTTTCAAGAACCATGATAACGTCGGAGTTCTGAACGGTGGAAAGGCGGTGGGCGATAACAAAGGTCGTGCGGCCCTGCATGAGCCGGTCCATGCCCTTCTGTACCAGCGCCTCGGTTCGGGTATCGATAGAGCTGGTAGCCTCATCCAGAATCATGACCGGGGGATCGGCAACGGCGCAGCGGGCGATAGCCAGAAGCTGGCGCTGACCCTGAGAGAGGCCGGAGCCGTCGCCGGAAAGGACGGTATCATAGCCCTCGGGCAGCATGGAAATGAAGCCGTGGGCGTTGGCAAGCTTTGCCGCCGCGACTATCTCCTCGTCAGTGGCGTCCAGCTTACCATAGCGGATATTCTCGCGGACGGTGCCGGTGAAGAGGTTGACGTCCTGAAGAACCATGCCCAGAGAGCGGCGAAGGTCAGCCTTCTTTATCTCCTTGACGGGAATACCGTCATAGGTAATGGTGCCGTCCTGGATATCATAGAAGCGGTTGATAAGGTTGGTGATGGTGGTCTTGCCCGCGCCGGTAGCGCCTACGAAGGCAACCTTCTGACCAGGCTCGGCGTACAGGCTTACGTCATGAAGAACGATCTTCTCGGGAGTATAGCCGAAGTCCACATTGCTGAGCACCACATCGCCGGTGAGCTTGGTGTAATCATAGCCGCCGGAGGGATTGGGACGCTTCCAGGCCCAGGTGTTGGTGCGCTTGCTGGTCTCGGTGATGGTTCCGTCGGCGTTCTCAACGGCATTGACGAGGGTAACGTCTCCGTCGTCCGTCTCGGGCTCGGCATCAAGAAGCTTGAAGATGCGGCCCGCGCCGGCCATTGCCATGACCACGGAGTTGAACTGCTCGGATATCTGGGTCACAGGCATGGTGAAGTTTCTGGAGAGCTGGAGGAAAGAGGCGATATTACCGAGGGATATACCCATACCGGCGACAGCCAGAGCGCCGCCAGCTATGGCGATGACAGCGTATTGGAGGTTGCCCATGTTGCCGAGGATAGGCATGAGGATGCTGGTCAGGGTGTTGGCGCTGGTAGCGTTCTCCCAAAGCTCGTCATTGCACTCGTCGAACTCCTTCTTGGCGATATCCTCATGGCAGAACACCTTGACGACCTTCTGGCCGCTTACCATTTCCTCAATGTAGCCGTTTACGACGGCGAGGGAGTACTGCTGCTTAATGAAGAACTTGGAGGAGAGGCCGCCCAGCTTGCCGGTAATGAACAGCATCAGAGCTACAAAGAGCAGTACAACAATGGTGAGCCAGATGCTTACGCTGACCATTGAAATGAAAACGACAACAATGGTGATAAGGGACGTGACGGCCTGGGGCAGAGTCATGGTAATGAGCTGGCGGAGAGTATCGGTATCGTTGGTGAAGTGACTCATTACCTTGCCGTAGGTATTGGTATCGAAATACTTGATGGGCAGGGTCTGCATGTGCTCAAACATGCTGTCACGCACATCGCGCAGCACGCCCTGGCCAAGGGTTATCATAAGCCACTGGCGCAGCCACTCGCAGACGATACCGGCAAGGAATATGCCGCCCATGCCGAGAATTGCCATAAACAGCCCGTGAAAATCGGGGTTCACCGCGGAGGAGAGGGGGGTAATATAGTTGTCGATCAGTTTGCCCAGGAAGATACCGGAGGCCGAGGAGGCCACGGATGTGAGCAGGATGCAGAGAACGATCGCGATGACGCGGAATTTATAGGGCTTGATAACATAGCCCCAGATGAGGCGCTTCATAAGCGCCTTTGCCTCGCCGGTCAGCTTTACCTTGGGGCCGCCACGGCGGCCGGGGCCCGGAGGGCCTCCGCCACGAAGAGAGGGGTTGACGCGCATACGCTTGCTCGCGGCGCTGTGACCCTGGGGGGTCTCGATGCCGAAATCCTTGAACTGGTTGGGAACGTCGTTATCCGCGTCCGGCGGAGGCGGCATTTTGTTCTGCGCCTCCTGAGGGGGCAGGTTTTCCTTCATATTATCCTTGTTCGCCATCGAAATCTCCGCCTCCCTTCTGCTGAGACATATATACCTCGCGGTATATTTCGTTGTTTTCCATGAGCTCATCGTGAGTACCGAAGCCGTCTATACGGCCGTTCTCCAGAACGATTATCTTGTCGGCGTCCTGTACGGAGGCGATACGCTGAGCGATGATGAACTTGGTGGTATTGGGTATCTCCTCGCGGAAGGCGCGGCGGATAGACGCGTCCGTGGCGGTATCTACGGCGCTGGTGGAGTCGTCAAGAATGAGTATTTTGGGCTTCTTGAGCAGCGCGCGGGCGATGCAGATACGCTGCTTCTGGCCGCCGGATACGTTGGAGCCTCCCTGCTCGATATATGTATCGTAGCCATCCGGCATCTCGCTTATGAAGCCATCGGCCTGAGCCAGCCGGCAGGCGTGGATTATCTCCTCGTCGGTGGCGTCCTCCTTGCCCCAGCGCAGGTTCTCCTTTAGGGTACCGGAGAAGAGGACGTTCTTCTGCAGCACCATGGCAACGGAGTTGCGCAGAGTGGTGATATCGTAATCGCGGACGTCAACGCCGCCAACCTCAACACTGCCGCCCGTTACGTCGTAAAGGCGGGGGATAAGCTGCACAAGGCTGGACTTGGAGGAGCCGGTGCCGCCGATGATGCCTATGGTCTGGCCGGACTCTATCTCCAGGTTTATATCAGAGAGGCACTGGCGGCCGTCGCCGGTACGTCCGTAGCCGAAGCTTACGTTCTTGAAGCGGACGCTGCCGTCTTTTACCTCGGTGACGGGGGTGGCGGGGTTCTGAATGTCGCTCTCCTCGGTGAGTATCTCGCAGACACGCTCAGCGCTGGCGCGAGCCATGGTTATCATGACAAAGACCTGAGAGAGCATCATCAGGCTCATGAGAAGCTGGGTAGCGTAGCTCATGAAGCTGGAGAGGGTACCGACGGTCATCTCAGTGCCGCCGCTGTTGACGATTATCTGCGCGCCCAGCCAGTAAACAAGGAGCTGGCAAGCATACATGCAGAAGGACATCAGCGGGCGGTTGAAGGAGAGGATACGCTCGGCGGTGACAAACTCATTGTAGATGTCGGCGGAGGCGGCCTTGAACTTATCCCGCTCATAGTCTTCGCGGACAAATGCCTTGACCACGCGGATGCCGCGCAGGTCCTCTTCCACGACCTCGTTGAGCTTATCATACTTGCGGAAGACGCGCTCAAAGATGGGATGAGCCTTGCTCATGAGCAGGAAGAGACCGATCGCCAGGACGGGTACAGCCGCCAGGAACACCCAAGTGATCTTATGGTTGATGCGGAAGCAGAAGAAGAGGGCAAATATCATCATCAGCGGGCTTCTTACCATAACGCGGATAATGGTCATAAACGCCATCTGGACGTTGCTCACATCGGAGGTCAGACGAGTGACGATACTGGCCGTGCTGAACTTATCGATGTTGGAGAAGGAGTATTCCTGCACCTTGTGGTACATATCATGTCTGAGGTTTCTCGCGAAGCCCACAGACGCGCGGGAAGAGGTTACGCCGCAGCATGCGCCGCAAATCAGGGAAACAATGGCGCAGCCCGCGATGATCAAACCGTACTTCAAAATCTGGCTCATATCGCCGCCGGGGACGTTGATGCCCTTATCCAGAAGCTTGGACATCAGGTAAGGGATCAACACCTCAAGGAAACACTCAAGGGCAACGAAGATAGGCGCCAGAATGGCGTACACCTTGAACTCGCGTATGCAGCCTGCAATACGCTTTACCAAACAAAACACCTCCATTAAGCGTACTATTATAAAACGCTTAATTTAGTTTACTAAAATAAAACCGTCTATACAGACGGTACACGCTTAGTATAATATAAATATGCGGATTGTCAACAGTATTTTTGTAAAAAAACTATTAATTTAGGGTATTAGTTTTATATATATCTTCCACGGATAACAGGCCCTTGCGATATCCGCAGCAGAAAGTACCCTGCGTACAAATGTAAAAAACAGTTGCTGCGGAATTGCGGGCGACACGATGGTCGCCCCTACGGTGTGACGATGCACACAGCAGAAACGATATTGCGGACAAAGAGAAAAAACTGCACCGTAGGGGTGTGCATTGTGCCCGCGCGGCAGTTGAGATACAAACTGCAGAAACGATAACACGAATAAGCGTAAAAAATATGTCATTCTGAACGCAGTGAAGAATCTCCGGCGTTGGTTTTACATCGGCAGTTCCTTCGGTGCGGAGATTCTTCGCGTGGCTCAGAATGACATAGTCTTTTTGTTATGCGTTTTATCTTTACATTGTGCGTGTCGATATTGCACGGCATGGGCGCGCCCATGCCCTACGCTCACTGAATGAGGTCGTGGGGGAACGGGTACTACGGTACTCCACCCTTTTTATTGATAGAACGTAGGGCGGGCCTCCGCCGGGAGAGTTATTGGGATATTGGTGACAGAAAGGGTTATCGGAGAAATGTAAAAGTTATGTCATTCTGAACGCAGGGAAGAATCTCCGGCGTTGGTCTACATTGGCAGTTCCTTCGGTGCGGAGATTCTTCGCGTGGCTCAGAATGACATCGTCTTTTTGTTATGCGTTTTGATTGTTACATTCTGCTTGTCATCAGAAATAAATAAACAGCGCGCTTCCGCCGCACTTGCCGAGATCCTCAAACTCGTAGCTGTAAGTCTCGGCCTTGCCGGTGACGGTCTTTTCCGCGGGAAGCTCAAAGCTGCTTTTCCGGGTTCGGCAATACTGCTGAAATACCTCGTCCAGCAGCTTATCCTTATCGTACCTTTTATCGGCGCTCACCGAATCGTACCACTTGAAAAAAGCTTCGGAATTAACAAAGTTTGTCATCGGGCTGTTTCCTTTCTATGGATAAGGCTGTGTACCGCCTTAAGCCTTTATCTCCGCTATCAGGTCGCCGGTATTCACTGTGGCGCCCTTGGCGACGCCCACGGCGGCGACAACGCCGTCCACGGGTGCAAGTATCTCATTTTCCATCTTCATTGCCTCCAGGATGGCGACAAGCTGACCGGCCCTGACGCTGTCGCCGGTCTTGACGCAGACGTCAAGGATGTTGCCGGGCATGGGAGCGAGGACGGTCTCGCCGCCGTTGGCAGCGGAAGCAGGGACAGGCGCAGGTGCGGGCGCGGGCGCGGGAACAGGGGCGGGCGCAGGAGCAGCAACCGGGGCGGGCGTGGGAGCGGCAACGGGGGTAGGCGCGGGAATTTCGGAAGCGGCGTATTCGGCGGTAATGGCGGCCTCGCCCTTCTCCACCTCGACCTCATAGACCTTATCGTTAAGAGTTATTCTATACTTCATTTATGTTACCTCACTTTACTTCCTTGATGGAAATGAACTTAAGCTGGGCGAGAGGAGTTTTCATTTCATTGGCGACGATGGCCATAAGCTTTGCGGCGGTGCGGTCAGGCACGTCGAAAACAGACATCTCGCCGACGGTGCTGTTGGGGTCATATACGGGGGCGGGGGCGATAGGCTCGGAGGGCACGACGGGCACGATGGTGATATCGGGGTCGTACATAGCGGGCAGGGAGGTCCTGGGGGCGCTCAGGGCGCGAACCTCGTTTTCAAGGCTGCTGACCCTGAAGCAGAGGACGATGACCGCCACAGCCGCCAGCAGGGCGAACACCACCGCGCAGCCAAGGAGAACGCAGAGAGCGGTCAATGCGGAGCTGCTAAGCATATCTTTACCCTCCCTTTAGCCGATAAGCTCTATCTTATACTTAACAGGACGCTCTGCACCCTTCTCCCTGTCGGCAAAGAATTTCTCCGCCACCTGGGGGAAGGAGATATAGGAGAGGACGTCCTCGTCGCATTTGGCGCGGCTGCCCAGTTCGGCCTTTGTCTTCTCAAAAATGGGCTCAAGGGTGTCCGCAAAGCGGCATTCCATGGGCTTGCCGCCCTCGCCAAGCACCTTCTGCTCCAGCTCGGCGTTGACCTCGCCGGGCGCGCGGCCATATTCGCCGCGAAGGTAGGCCTTGACCTCCTTGCCGATGCTCTTATAGCGCTCGCCAAGGAGAACGTTGGTGGCGGCCTGAACGCCTACCATCTGGCTCATGGGGGTCACAAGGGGAGGATAGCCCAGATCCTCGCGGACGCGCGGAGTCTCGGCGAGAACCTCGTCAAGGCGCTCAATGGCGTTCTGCTGCTTGAGCTGGCTGATAAGATTGGAGAGCATGCCGCCGGGTATCTTGTAGTTGAGGGCGTTGGTATCGGTCTTGAGGACCTTGGGGTCAAGCAGGCCGCTTTGCAGACATTCCTCGCTGTACTTCTTGAAGTGGTTGTTGACGGCGTTGATGACCTCTTCCTTGAGGCCGGTCTCGTAGCCAAGCTGCTCGAGGGCATGGTAAAGGGTCTCGGTGGCGGGCTGGCTGGTACCGCCGGAGAGGCAGGAGGTGGCGGTATCGATGATGTCCGCGCCGGCCTCTACGCCCTTGAGGTAGGTCATGAAGGCCATGCCGGTGGTGCAGTGGGTGTGGAGCACGATGGGAACATCCACCTTGTCCTTGATGGCGCTTACAAGGTCATAGCTCTCGGCAGGGGTCATAACGCCGGCCATGTCCTTGATGCAGATGGTCTGCACGCCCATGCTCTTCATATCGGCGCAGAGCTGGGCATACTTCTCAAGGGTGTGGACAGGGCTGGTGGTATAGGAGATGGCGCCTGAGGCAATGGCTCCGTTCTTCAGGGTCTCGTCCACGGCGACCTCGATATTGCGGATATCGTTGAGAGCGTCGAAGATACGGATAACGTCTATGCCGTTGGCTACGCTGCGCTCAACGAACTTGCGCACGACGTCATCCGGATAATGCTTATAACCCAGCAGGTTCTGGCCGCGGAGCAGCATCTGCAGCTTGGTATTGGGCATTTTGGCCTTTATTCTTCTCAGGCGCTCCCAGGGGTCCTCGTTGAGATAGCGCATGCAGCTGTCAAAGGTCGCGCCGCCCCAGCATTCCACGGAGTAGTACCCGGCCTTATCCATAGTCTCAAGGATGGGCTCAAATGCCTCGATGGGCATGCGGGTGGCGATGAGGGACTGGTTCGCGTCGCGGAGAACCGTCTCGGTGAAGAGCACTTTTTTCATATATTGATCTCTCCTTGCGGATAATTTTGCATTGAATGTGTTCGTTTTTTTTGCGGTAAGGAAGCTCTGACTCAATCGGCAAGAGCAGCTTGTGAGCAAAATTTTTGTGGCAATGAGGCGTGTTTTTGCAGGAATAATTGGTTTATTGCAAGAAAACACAACGAAATTACCGCGAAAATTTTCCACAAGATGCCGCAGACGTATTGATTCAGAGGTTCCTTAGGCATCCGCTGCTTTATGCAGCGGATGCTTGGTATTCTTTTACAGAGGGCTTTTCTTTATCTTTGCAAACGCCCGGGGATAGCCCTTTGGCGTGGGTGCGGCCTTGCGGATGACCGCCACGCAGCGCGTCACGCCGTCCAGCTCGTATTCATAGACCCGTTCCAGCCTGCCGCCAAGGGTGCGTATGGCGGTCTTAGCCTCGTTTATCTCCTCCCCGGAGTCTCCGGCCTTCATGGCGAGGAAAGCGCCGCCCGGCTTAACGAAGGGCAGGCAAAGCTCAGCGAGCATATTCAGCCTTGCCACAGCTCGGGACACGGCAAAGTCGAAGCTGTCCCGATATTCCGGGAGCATGGCCTGTTCTTCGGCACGGGCATGGATGAACTCACCCTCTACGCCAAGGCTGCCGCAGGCCTCCCGGAGGAAGTCCACGCGCTTTCCCAGGCTGTCCAGCAGGCAAAGGCTCATATCCGGCACGGCCAGCTTCAGCGGCACGCCGGGGAAGCCCGCGCCTGTGCCAACGTCGATGACACGCGCGCCGGAAAAATCAGCCAGCTCCATCAGCTCCAGCGAGTCCAGAAAATGGCGCTTGGCGGCCTCGCCGTCATCAGTGACGGCGGTGAGGTTCATCACCTCGTTTTTCTTTTTCACAAGCTGCCAGTATGCCTCGCAGCTCCGGACGGTTTCCGGGGAAATACCGGGCAGGCCGGCGGTCAGAGTCTCCTTAAACATTTACCCCTCCGGCATATTATAGAATATCTTCCAGTTCTCGCTCAGCTCTAGCAGCTCGGTAAAATCCGTCAGGGAGCCCAGCTCCCGCTCATAAAGGAAGCCGACGCTGCCGCTCTTATGGTAGCCGGTGAAAAAGAGAATGGCCTTGTCGGTCACGCGGACGTTATACATCTTACCGCCGCAGGCGTATTCGCCGAACATATTGTCCAGATAGGGCTGAAGCTCGCCGGACACCACGGTCTCCGGCTCAATGAGCTCGTCGTTCTCGCCCATGACCCAGGGGTGCCCCTGGCTGTCGCTCATTATGTTCAGATCATCCTGCTCCAGCAGCGCCAGAGTGGCGAGCTGGATATCCTCCGACTTTTCAAGGAACATCTCCCGGGACTGGAGCATCATGTTCTGATAGACGTCCAGAACCGTGCCGCCCTCGGGCTGCGTACCGACGGAGAGGTGCATTGCCCTGACGACAAAGGCGGCGAGTATGGCCGCGGCAAGGGCGATTATTACTTTAAAGGTAGTTTTCATATTAATCTCCCATTACGCTCAGTTAATCTTCCATTACGCCGCGCGCATAGCGGCAAAGCAGAATCAGGCGAGACGAGGTTATCACTTGGTCTTCAGCAGGTCGCGGATTTCCGTGAGCAGCAGCTCTTCCTTGCTGGGTTCGGGCTCGGCGGGGGGAGCGGCGGGAGCCTCTTCCTCCTCCTTCTTCTTCAGATCGTGCAGCTTGTTCACGCCCTTGACAAGGCAGAATACCGCGAAAGCGATGATAATGAAGTCAAGAATAACGGCGATGGTGTTGCCGAAGGTAATGGCTACCTCGGGGTTGGTAACGGCGCCCTCAGCGTCCAGAACGGCGTGCTTGAGAACGATCTTCCAGTCCGAAAAGTTAATGCCGCCGGTGAGTATACTTATAATGGGCATGATGAGGTCGTTGACAATGGAGGTGGTGATTTTTCCGAAAGCGCCGCCTATGACAACGCCTACGGCCAGGTCGAGCACGTTTCCGCGCATGGCAAAGGTTTTGAATTCGCTAAGGAATTTTTTCATTATGTATCCATCCTTTCTTTTCTGTTGTGTATTTTAATTTATTTGCTAATAAAACTGGCGGAATGACATAAGCTTTGGCCTTATGCGCAGAACCGAACAACCAGAAAATCCAAAGATTTGTCATTCTTCGCCACGGGTCGCGTGTGCGAAGGATCGACCCACTGACGGAACTGCCATTCTAAAACCAACTCAGGATATTCTTGACGACCTTCAGAATGACATGGCTTTTTCTAATTATCCGTATATCCGTATATCCTTTCTGCGGAAAAGCTCGTTCCATAAGCGGGCGTGCGATGCACGCCCCTACGATGCCGTTTTTTTCGTTTGTACGCATTATCGTTTCTGCTGTAAGCATCGCAACATCGTAGGGGCGACCATCGGTCGCCCGCCGGTTCGCAGTAACGATATTCTCAAAGTAACGATAACACGAAAATGTGTAAAGAATATGTCATCCTGAGCCACGCAAATTACCCTTACTTCTTGGGGACGATAGCTTCCTTGCCGCCCATATAGGGGCGGAGGACCTCGGGTATTCTCACGCTGCCGTCGGCCTGGAGGTTATTCTCCAGCAGGGCGATGAGCATACGCGGGGGAGCCACAACGGTGTTATTAAGGGTGTGGGGCAGATACATCTTGCCGTCCTCGCCCTTTACGCGCATTTTCAGGCGGCGAGCCTGAGCGTCGCCCAGGTTGGAGCAGGAGCAGACCTCGAAATACTTCTGCTGGCGGGGGCTCCATGCCTCGATATCGCAGGACTTGACCTTCAGGTCGGCAAGGTCGCCGGAGCAGCACTCAAGCTGGCGGACGGGTATATCCATGCTGCGGAAGAGCTCCACGCTGTAACGCCACATCTTTTCGTACCAGCTCATGCTGTCTTCGGGCTTGCAGACCACTATCATCTCCTGCTTCTCGAACTGATGGATGCGGTAAACGCCGCGCTCCTCGATGCCGTGAGCGCCCTTCTCCTTGCGGAAGCAGGGAGAATAGCTGGTAAGGGTCTGGGGCAGGGTCGCCTCGGGGATGATCTGGTCGATGAACTTGCCTATCATGGAGTGCTCGGAGGTACCGATGAGGTAGAGATCCTCGCCCTCTATCTTATACATCATGGCGTCCATCTCAGTCTGGGACATAACGCCCTCCACCACGTTGCGGCGGATCATAAAGGGCGGGATGCAGTAGGTGAAGCCCTTGTTTATCATGAAGTCACGGGCGTAGGCGATAACGCTCTCGTGCAGGCGGGCAATATCGCCCATGAGGTAATAGAAGCCGTTGCCGGAAACGCGGCCGGCGGCGTCCATATCGATGCCGTCAAAGCTCTCCATAATATCGGTGTGGTAGGGAATTTCAAAATCGGGCACGGCGGCCTCGCCGAAGCGCTCCACCTCCACGTTGCAGCTATCGTCCGGGCCGAGGGGAACGGAGGCGTCGATGATATTGGGAATGACCATCATCACGGCGCGCAGCTTTTCCTCGTATTCGTTCTCAAGCTTTTCAAGCTCAGCAAGACGCTCGGCCTGAGCGGTGACCTGAGCCTTTATTTCCTCAACCTCTGCCAGCTTGGATGGGTCTTTTTTCGCCTGGCCCATGAGCTGGCCTATCTTCTTGGACAGGGCGTTTCGGTTGGAGCGCAGCTCGTCAGCCTCCTTGATGGCGGCGCGGTTGGCGGCATCCAGCTCGGCGGCCTGGTCTACCAGGGGCAGCTTTGCGTCCTGATACTTCTTTCTGATATTTTCCTTTACAAGCTCCGGATTTTCGCGGATAAGCCTAATATCTATCATTGGTTTCTTCCTCCCAAAGAAAATTTGTGTATTATTTCGCCTTGAGCTGCTCAATGAGCATATCAAGGTCGTCATTATCATAGAATTCCAGCTCAATACGGCTGCGGCGCTCACCGAGAACGATCTTGACCTTGCGTCCCAGTTCACCGGAAAGGCGGCGGCTCAGCTCGCGGGCATGGAGCTTCGCGTCATCCTTGGCGATGGACTTCGCCTCCGGCTCGGGCAGTTCCTGCTCATGCAGGTATTTCCTGACCAGCGCCTCGGTCTGCCGGACGGTGAGAGCGTCCTTCACCACCTTGTCCGCCAGAGCGGAAATGGCTTCGCCGTCCTCCACGGCCAGCAGCGCGCGGCCGTGTCCGGCGGAAAGCTCGCCGTTCTCAATGAGGACAATTACGTCCTCGGGCAGGCTCAGCAGACGCAGGCTGTTCGCCACGGCGGGGCGGGATTTGCCCACGCGCTCGGCGGCCTTCTCCTGGGTGAGCCCATAGGTATTTATCAGCGTGCGGTAGCCCTGCGCCTCCTCGATGGGGTTCAGATCCTCCCGCTGGAGGTTCTCCACAAGGCCCATTTCCATAGCCTGCCGGTCATCCGCCTCGATGATCCGGGCGGGGACCTTGTCCATATTCAGCTTTCGCGCGGCCCGCCAACGGCGTTCGCCCGCGATTATCTCGTAGCAGCCGTCCTGAAGCTGGCGCACGGTCAGCGGCTGAATGATGCCGTGCTCTTTTATTGAGTCGGCAAGCTCGTCGATAAGCTCCTCGTCAAAATATTTTCGCGCCTGCCCCGCGGCGGTCGATATCTTTGCCACAGGTATCATGGCGCATTCCACCTGGTCGTCTATCAGCGCTTCTTCGCCAAAAAGCGCGCCCAGGCCGGATAAGTTCAGGCCCTTTGCCAAAGCCGTTCTCTCCTTTATATTTATAATGTAGAAATTTACTGCTATTTATTCCTCTTGAGCAGCTCCTCCGCAAGCTCCATATAGGCCACAGAGCCCTTCGACGCCCGGTCATAGGCTATGACGGGCTTGAAATGGCTTGGCGCTTCGGAAAGGCGCACATTGCGGGGTATGACGGTTTTGAACACCTTATCCTTCAAAAACCGCTTGACCTCGTTTGCCACCTGAAGGGAGAGATTTGTGCGTCCGTCATACATGGTGAGCAGAACGCCCTCGATCTCAATGCCGGGGTTGATGCTCTTTTTCATCATGCGCACTGTTCCCATAAGGCCGCTCAGGCCCTCCAGCGCGAGATATTCGCACTGCACGGGGATAAGCAGGGTGTCGGCGGCGGCGAGGGAATTAAGCGTCAGAAGCTCCAGCAGTGCGGGACAGTCGATGAAAATATAATCATATCTGTCCTTTACGGCGGCAAGAGCGTTTTTCAGTATGTATTCCCGGTTTTCCAGCTCTGCCATCTGGATGCCCGCGCCGAACAGGCTCTTATTTGAAGGCAGCACGTCGGCGTATTTGGTCTTAACAATGGCTTTCTCCGCCTCCACGCCGTTGAGCAGAACGTCATACACGTTTGGCGCGGCGTTTTTGTCCACGCCAAGGCCGGAGGTGCTGTGCCCTTGAGGGTCTGTGTCCACCACGAGCACCTTTTTGCCCAGATTAGTGAGGCCGCAGGCCAAATTCACGCAGGTTGTGGTTTTGCCAACGCCGCCCTTCTGGTTGAACAGCGCTATCGTTTTCGCCATCTTGGCCCTCCTTCGCATTCTCAATATTGTTAGACAATTATAGCAAGCATCGCGGCGTTTAGCAAGGTTTTTGTTGAATTTTGTTTCACGTGAAACAAGGTTTTTTGCGTCTAAATCTGTGCGGCATTGTTTCACGTGAAACATATCTTTTCCCGGTTGCCATGACGGAAATAAAATGGTCTAATTCATATAAACAACAAAACAAGCAAAGGAGAACAACTATGGAAAAAACCGCAATGCAGGCCATTATGAGCCGCCGCAGCATCCGCAAGTATAAGCCCGACCAGATCACCGAAGAACAGCTCGCTGCCATTCTTGACGCCTTCACCTGGGCGCCCACCGCCCGCAACGAGCAGGAGGTTCGCGCCATCGTCATCCAGGACGCCGAGCTGCTCAAATCCTTTTCCGCCGATTTCAGGGCATACGACGCCGCGAACGGCGGAAGAGCGCTGAACAGCTTCTATTTCGACGCTCCCACGCTGATACTTCTCTGCGGCCCCGCTGATTTTCCGTTTACGGCCATTGACTCCGGCATCGCCGTTGAAAACATGGCCATTGCCGCCGAAAGCCTCGGTCTCGGCACCGTCGTTCTCGGCTGCATTCGCCTTTTTATGGCTGACGCCGCCTCCGCTGAGTGGAGAGCTAAATTCGGCTTCAAGGACGGCGAGATTTTCACCATCGGCCTTGCCGTCGGCACTCCCGACTGCGAGAACCCCAAGGGCGCTCCCCGCAAGGACGGCAAGATCGTATTTATAAAGTAAGGGCGGCTCGCCGTAACGTATCAACGGCATTGCCGATGTAATGCAGAGCGGAGCTTGCGAAGAAGCTCCGCTCTGCATTTTTAAATTTACCCGCTACACCAGCATGGCGATGTCCTCAACGGTCAGCTCATGCAGCGCCATATTGATCCCGTAGCCTATCAGCCGGGCACATTCGTCAACCTGACTGTCTATCTCCCGGGGCGTTACCACCATACTGCCGCCGAACTGGGCAAAATCGGCGGAGCTGCTCTCCCCGATCCCCGCCTGCTCCATCAGATCCGCCGCCAGAGTGCCGGCGTCCACCACAGTGGGCACGCCTACGGATATCACAGGCACGCCAAGGGTGTTTTCGCTCAGCTCGCTGCGGGCGTTGCCCACTCCCGAGCCGGGCACGATGCCCGTGTCGGATATTTGCAGGGTGCGGCAGATGCGTGCCATGCGCCGGGACGCCAGCGCGTCAACGGCGATGACCGCCGCGGGCGCTACCTTTTCCGCCACTGCCCGCACTATTTCCGCGCTTTCCACGCCCGTTGTGCCCAGAACTCCCGCCTCAAGCACCGCCACCGGGCGAAACGCGGCAAAATCCTCAGGCATTGCCGCCACCAGATGCCGCGTGGCAAGGGTGTTTTTGACCGCGCCCGGCCCGATATTGTCGGGAGTTATGGCAGAATTTCCCAAACCGCAAACCAGTACCGACTCGCCCTCCTTCAGCTTCAGCAGCCCCCGCAGCTTATCGGCGACCACCGCCGCCGCCCGGGCGAAGGCTCCCTCCTCCCGCTTCATCAGGGGGTCAAGATCGATGGAGATATATGTCCCCTTTGGCTTGCCGAGAGCCGCCTCGCCCCGTTCATCAAGTATCTTCACGGTCTCTACCGCAAAGCCGCTCTCGCTGCTTGTCCGCGCCTCAACTCCGGAAAGCTCCGTGGTCTCTCCGGCGCTCTCCCGCCATAGCTCTCTGGCCTCCGCGGCCAGGTCTGTACGCTTTTTTATCACAATATATCGTCCCCTTTTTCCCCGGTTTTCCATATTTTGTGTGCATGCCGAAAATTTATTCAGAGCCGCAAAATATTTTGAAAAACCGCTTGCAATTTAGGGAAAAAGGTGCTACAATAATCACTCGCACGGGGATTAGTGTATTCTTCGGCAGCATGCAGGCTGTCAGAAAAGGCCTGAAGCTTTATTCAAGCTTTTTTTGACAGTCTGGCGAAAGAGAGGTGAGTATAGTGCCCAATATTAAGTCCGCATCCAAGAGAGTTGAGCTTTCCAGAGCAGCCGAGGCCGCCAATAAGGCCAAGAAGTCCGCTCTTAAGACCACCATCAAGAAGTTTGACGCCGCTGTTGCCGCCGGCAACAAGGAGGAAGCAGCCGTTGCTTACAAGGTTGCAGTTAAGGCCATCGATAAGGCTGCCGTTACCGGTCTTATTCACAAGAACAACGCTGCCCGCAAGAAGAGCAGGCTCACCCTGTCCATCAACGCAATGTAATTTTGCTTTGGTATGATAATGAATAGCTGTCCGAAAGGACAGCTATTTTTTTGCGTTTCTGGTGTTTTTGTTGCGTTGCGCGTGGAATGTGCAGCAAAAACGATAATATATGATAAATGTAAAAAATATGTCATTCTGACCGCAGGGAAGAATCTCCGGCGTTGGATTTACATTGGCAGTTCCTTCGGTGCGGAGATTCTTCGCATCACGCCTGCGGCGTGGCTCAGAATGACAAATCTTTTCGTTTTGCGTTTTGGTAGTTACATTGTGCGTGACTAAAAGTTATGTCATTCTGACCGAAGGGAAGAATCTCCGGTGTTGGATTTACATTGGCAGTCACGTTGGTGCGGAGATTCTTCGCATCACGCCTGCGGCGTGGCTCAGAATGACAAAATCTTTAGATTTTGCGGTCTATACGTTATATTGTGTGTACCGTTTGTGCGCAGAGGCAACTGCAACGCGCTTATTCCAGCTTATCCATAATAAAATATCTCGGGCGGCCCTTGACCTCCTCGTAAATATGGCCCACATATTCGCCGACTACGCCCAGCGCAAGCAGCACAAGTCCCGCCGCGCCCCATGCGGAAACGGCAGCGACCGCGGCGGCGGAAGCCCCGTCGATGAGCATGATAATGATTGCGGCAAGGGCGGCGGCGAAGAGCAGTGCGCCTAAGCCGGCGATCATGCGGATGGGCTTTGCGGAAAGAGCGGTAACGCCGTTTATGGCGAGGGTGAGCATCTTTTTCAGCGTGTACTTGCTCTCCCCGGCGTTGCGGGCTCCGCGCTCATATTCCACCGTGGCGGTCTTATAGCCTATCATTGGCACCATGCCCCGCAGGAACAGGCTGCGCTCCGGGAACTCAAGGAGCGCGGAAACGGCACGGCTGCTCATCAGGCGGTAATCCGCGTGATTGAACACCACCTCGCCCCCGAGGGCGGCGATGAGCTTATAATAGCCCTCGGCGGTGAAGCGCTTGGCGAAGGTATCGGTATCCCGGGCGGAGCGCACACCGTAAACGATGTCGCAGCCCTCGGCCCAGCGGCGGAGCATCTCGTCCATGGCGTTCACATCGTCCTGAAGGTCGGCGTCGATGGATATGCTCACGTCGCCGTGGGACGCGGCGTATTCAAGACCCGCCAACAGGGCGTTCTGGTGTCCTCTGTTGCGGCTCAGCCGCAGGGCGGCGAAGCGTTTATCATGATCGTGCAGGGACTTTATCACGTCCCAGGTGCTGTCCTTGGAGCCGTCGTCCACCAGCAGTATGCGGCTTTCCTGCCCGGCCAGTCCCGCCGCCTCCAGCGCCTCGAGCTTTGCCAGCAGCACCGGCGCAGAGAGGGGCAGCGCCTCCTCCTCGTTATAACAGGGTACGACTATATATAAGGTATTTTCCACATTTTTCACTTCCTTGTGAAGCTATTGTACGCCAATTTTCCGGTTTTTACAATGGCATAAGGAAGATATCGGAAAAGTTATGTCATTCTGAACGCAGGGAAGAATCTCCGGCGTTGGGTTTACATTGGCAGTCAAATCAGTGCGGAGATTCTTCGCTGCCGCCTGCGGCGTGGCTCAGAATGACAGTGCGTTTTACATATATACATTTATCATTACATTGTGCATATCGTTATTGCGTACCGGCGGGCGACCGATGGTCGCCCCTACGGCGTGACGTCGCTCACAGCAGAAACGATAATGCGGACAAAGGGGAAAAACAACACCGTAGGGGCGTGCAGTGCACGCCTGGCGGCAGTTGAGATACAAACCGCAGAAACGATAATACGAAAAGATGCAAAAAGTTATGTCATTCTGAACGCAGTGAAGAATCTCCGGCGTTGGATTTACATTGGCAGTTCCGTTGGTGGGTCGATTCTTCGCATCACGCCTGCTGCGTGGCTCAGAATGACATGGTTTTTATGCTTTCGTATATTATCGCAACATTGTGCTCACCCCTGACCGCAACACAGGCTTGAAGAATTTGTCGGATTATGGTACTGTGTTATTAAGGCAGCGGGAGTCGAACCCGTGCCGCATCCCGGCGGCCCTGTTCGACGCTTTTTGCCTTGTTGTCCCTGTCTTGCGTCACGCAGCATGGGCGGAAATCCGCCCGAAAAAACCGGCACGGGTTCGATTCCCGCTGCCTTAAAGCTATGCGCGCGAACGCGGCGCTGTATAATAAAATCACGGAGGTAATATACATGAGTGTTTACGCATTGGTCTTCAGCCCCACCGGCGGCACACGGCGTGTTGCCGACATCGTCGCCATCGGCGTTGACCCCAAATGTCAGATGATAGATCTTATGTCCCGGGAAACGGACTTTTCCACAATCAGCTTCACCGCGGAGGATATCTGCATCGTGGCTGTCCCCTCCTTCGGCGGCAGAGTGCCGGACGTTGCCGTCCGGCGCATCCGCGCGGTCAAGGGCGGCGGCGCTGCCGCTATCGCCGTGGTGGCCTACGGCAACCGCGCCATTGACGACACCATGCTGGAGCTGGTGAACACCCTGAAGGACGCGGGCTTCCGCTGCGCGGGCGGCATCTCCGCCGTGGCGGAGCATTCCATCATGCGTCAGTTCGGCGCCGGCCGCCCGGACACCGAGGATATGGACGAGCTGCGCTCCCTGGCCGCCAAAATAGCCGCCCGCATCAGAGCCGGCAATATCCCAGAGACCCTTGAGGTCCCCGGTAATGAGCCATATAAGCCCTACGGCGGCATCCCCCTCAAGCCCATACCCGACAGGGAAGCCTGCATAGGCTGCGGTGCCTGCGCGAAAAAATGCCCCGTGGGCGCCATCCCCGCCGATGATCCCTGCAAGCCCGACGACGCGAAGTGCATCTCCTGCATGGCCTGCATAGCCGTCTGTCCCAGAGGCGCCCGCCGCCTGGAGGAAAATTTTGTGGCTATGCTTTCCAAGAACATGGCGGAGGTCTGCGGCGGTCACAAGCCCAACCGGCTGTTTATGTAAAGCGCCGCGGATACTTTTTCCTGCCTAAAGCCAGGCCTTTTCCACAATTTCGCGGCCAAACGTGGATAAAACCTGATATAATACTGTTCCAACTCCCCCGGCCGCCGCTATTGACAAAAATCCCGGTTTAGGATATGCTGTTTTGTAGGCTTTATAGTTACAAAGACAGCACCGCGCAATGCGTCTGCGGCGCTGCCATAATTTATATAGAAGGTGGTATGAAAATGCTCACTAAAAAGCAGAATTTTCTGGAAACGATTAAGAAGGACGGCAAGCCCGACCGCCTGGTAAAGCAGTACGAGGCCGGAGCCTTCCTGCCCGGCGACCCCATTGAAGGCTTCGTCCGCGGGCCCTACTACATGGGTATGGACCCCATTAAGGACGTTTTCGGCACCGAGCTCATTTGGCCCGATGGCTATGTTGCCGTTATGCCCCACGTTACTGAGCAGAACAAGGTCATCAAGGACATTACCAAGTGGCGCGAGTACGTCAATATCCCCGATATCTACAAGGCTCTCGAGGACGAGGAGATCTGGAAGCCCTTCATCGAGCGCTGCAACGCCGTTGACCGCAATGAGCAGATGCTCATGCCCTTCATGTATACCGGTGTTTTCGAGCAGCTCCACTTCCTCATGGGCTTTGAGGACATGTTCATCAACTTCTATGAGGAGCCCGAAGCAATGCATGAGCTCTGCGACGCCATCGGCGACTATCGTCTCCAGGTCTTCAAGACCCTCATTGACCATGTGCATCCCGACCTCATCCTCTCCCACGACGACTGGGGCTCCAAGACCAGCCTCTTCGTCAGCCCCGACCTCTGGCGCGAGTTCATCAAGCCCCAGTATGAGAAGATCTACGGCTACATCCATGACCAGGGCATCGTGATCATGCACCACGCCGACAGCTTCATGGAACCCATCCTCGAGGACCTCATTGACCTGAAGATAGATATCTGGCAGGGCGTTCTCCCCCAGAACAACATCGAGAAGCTTCTTGAGCAGGCCGACGGCCGCATCACCCTCATGGGCGGCATCGACATGGCCGTTGTTGACCGCGAGGACTCCACCGAGGAGGAGATCCGCACCCACGTTCGCGAGGTCTGCGAGAAGTACGGCTCAAAGGGTCACTTCATTCCCTGCATTACCTACGGCGGCCCCGGCACCATCTATGTCGACCACGACGCCATCATCGACGACGAGATCTCCAAGTACAACATGGAGCACTACGGCATCTGCTGATTTTAACATTCAGACAGCCACCTGCGTTACCGCGCGGGTGGCTGTTTTTTTGTCGCAGCGTGTGGAAAAATTGCAGAGAGGGCGAGAGAATGTATGGCAGAGGCCGTGGCAGCAACGTTTTTTGCGGCGGAAACGATAATACGGTCAAATGAAAAAAAATACGTCACTCTGAACGTAGTGAAGAATCTCCTGCGTTGGTTTTGCATTGGCAGTCACATTGCTGCGGAGATTCTTCGCACACGCTTCGCGTAGCTCAGAATGACAAGTTTTTAGGTTTTGTGGTTTATCGTTACATTATGCGGAACGTT
>JAQXJB010000024.1 GCA_029008095.1 Clostridiales bacterium | reverse complement strand
GGTCTGCCGTTTGCCTGACAGATGATAAGCCCATAATCCATGTACCCGTCATCGCCCAGCTCGATCTTGAGCTTGTCCTGCATTTGCTTCAGAACCTTCAGCTTTTGGGCAACCGTCTCCGGGATGTAAACATTTCGGACGATGCCCTCAGTCTTAGGCTGTTTCAGGACGATCAGGGTTCTGGTTCCGGGATACAGATTCGGAAACCGGAACATGATATCCATTTTGGTAAGGGTATCTGCGAGCTTTTTGTCCACACGGTCGATTACCCTGTCGATATAGAGCATCCGGTTCGTGGGATCGTATCTGTCCCACTGTGCGCCGCCAACCTCGCCGCCGCGCATACTGCAGGCAAATGCCAGATGAATCGCGCAGTGGATCAGATAATAGTCATAGATACCCGGTCTGTCCGTAAACTCCATGACTTTCTGGAGCTGCTCCGGCGTCAATGCGGCACGCTTTTTCTCTTTGTGTTCCGGGAGTGTCGCGTTCAAGAACGGGTTCTTCGCGATGTACTCCCACTTTACGGCCTGATTAAAGGCACAGCGCAAAACCTTGTGAATATCATGGATAATCGAAGTCGTGAGATGCTCACGCTTTGGTTTTCCGGGGTTAGTTACGGGTTCTGCCTCAAAGAGCAGGAAGTGATAGTATGGCAGTTGTACTTGGTGCAATATTCCTTGTGGCTAAAAAGAAAAAATATCATTATTGAATAGAAACGGTCGTACCGCTTATTTTCAAAAAAATCAAAATAGACCCCGCGATTGCTTCCGGCCGCTGATCACTACTGTCAACGACCTTGTTGCCGTTGTAACTTATTATGGATTGGCATGGATACTGCTGATAAATACATTAGGCTTATAAATACTCATATGAGTCCTTTTTCTTTTATTACTCAGCTTGGCTATATCAAAATAAGGAGCCGCCTCGTCAAAGAGGCGACTCCTTATTTACATCATATGCACACCAGCTCTCCGTTATCCAGTGTCACCGTTATGGTAGAATTGGGTGCTATATCATCGGCAAGTATTTTGCGGGCAATGAGCGTTTCCACCCTGCTCTGCAAAAATCTCTTAAGCGGTCTTGCGCCGTACACAGGGTCGAAGCCCTGCTCAATTATCATGTCCTTGGCTTCATCGGTTATATCAAGCTTCAGCGTTTTATCCGCAAGGCGGTTTCGGAGCGAGGATACCAGAATATCGATAATATGCGACAGATTCTCCTTCGTGAGCGGCTTGAAGAAAATGATCTCGTCCAGTCTGTTCAGGAACTCGGGGCGGAAGCTCATTCGCAGCTCGTTCTGAACAGCTTGTCTTGCGTTCTCGGATATCTCTCCGTCCTCCCCTATTCCGTCAAGGAGGTATTGGCTGCCAAGGTTGGATGTGAGGATTATAATGGTATTTTTGAAATCCACCGTTCTGCCCTGGCTGTCGGTAATGCGTCCATCATCAAGTATCTGCAGAAGAATGTTGAACACATCGGGATGCGCCTTTTCGACCTCGTCAAAGAGTACAACGGAATAAGGCTTTCTGCGCACGGCTTCAGTAAGCTGGCCGCCCTCGTCATAGCCCACATATCCCGGAGGCGCTCCTATAAGGCGGGAGACGGAAAACTTCTCCATATATTCGGTCATATCAATTCTTACGATGCTGTGCTCATCGTCAAAAAGGCATTCCGCAAGGGATTTAGCCAGCTCAGTCTTGCCGACGCCGGTTGGTCCAAGGAAGAGGAAGCTTCCTATCGGACGGTTCGGGTCTGCTATACCTGCTCTGGAGCGAAGTATGGCTTCGGTAACGCGCTGCACGGCCTCGTCCTGGCCAATAACTCTCTTATGGATTATCTTATCCAGGTTAAGCAGCTTTTCGCGCTCCCCTTCCATAAGCTTTGCCACCGGTATGCCGGTCCACTTGGCGACGATACCTGCGATCTCCTCTTCAGTTACCGTATCATGCACAAGCGAGCTGCTCTTCTTTTCCTCGCTGCGCTTCTCGGCCTCTTCGAGACGACGTTCAAGCTCAGGCAAATCGGAGTATTTCAGCTTTGCCGCCTTTTCATACTCATAGTGCAGTTGGGCGTTTTCGATCTCTCCGTGGACGCGCTCTATATCGCTCTTGATGCTCTTGACCTCATCTACGCTGTTTTTCTCGCTCTCCCAGCGGGATTTCATTTCATTGAATTTATCCTTCAAATTTGCAAGCTCTTCGCGCAGCTTTTCAAGCCGCTCCTTCGATAGCTGGTCTGTTTCCTTTTTCAGAGCCATTTCCTCTATCTCAAGCTGCATGATCTTGCGGCGTATATCGTCTATTTCGGCAGGCATCGAGTCTATCTCCGTGCGGATAAGAGCGCAGGCCTCGTCGACAAGGTCGATGGCCTTATCGGGCAAAAACCGGTCTGAGATATACCGGTTTGAAAGCGTCGCGGCAGCTACGAGAGCATTATCGTGGATACGCACGCCATGATACACCTCATAGCGCTCTTTGAGACCACGCAGAATGGAAATTGTGTCCTCAACAGTAGGTTCATCGACCATCACAGGCTGGAAACGGCGTTCCAGAGCCGCGTCTTTTTCGATATATTTTCTGTATTCGTCCAAAGTAGTTGCGCCTATACAGTGCAGCTCACCGCGAGCCAGCATTGGCTTGAGAAGATTGCCGGCGTCCATGCTGCCCTCGGTCTTACCGGCGCCTACAATGGTGTGCAGCTCGTCGATAAAGAGGATGATTCCGCCTTCAGACTGCTTGATCTCCTCAAGAACTGCCTTCAAACGCTCTTCAAATTCGCCTCTATACTTGGCTCCGGCAATCAGAGCGCCCATATCAAGGGAGAATATGGTCTTGTTCTTGAGTCCCTCGGGCACATCGCCGCGCACGATACGCTGAGCAAGTCCCTCGGCAATGGCCGTCTTGCCAACGCCGGGCTCGCCGATCAGAACCGGGTTGTTCTTCGTCTTACGGGAGAGAATACGGATAACATTCCGTATCTCGGTGTCACGGCCTATCACCGGGTCAAGTTCCTGAGAGCGGGCGCGTTTTACCAGATCGGTACCGTATTTTTCAAGAGCGTTATATGTGCTCTCCGGATTATCGCTGGTGACCGGACCACGCTTTACCTTACTGAGCTGTTCGGAAAACGCTGCCTTGGTGATACCGTGGTCGCTCAGTATACGCTTGATGGCCGGGGTGGCGTCAGCAAAGATACCGATCATAATGTGTTCAACGGAAAGATATTCGTCGCCCATGCTCTTTGCCGCTTTTTCGGCGGCGCGAATCACGCGGTCGCCCTCGGGCGAGAGATATACCTCTCTGTTGTCCCCGGAAACCTTGGGCAGCGCGGCAATTGCCGTATCGAGCTCTGCCAGCACCGCGTCACAGTCAACGCCCATTTTGCTGAATATGGACGGAATCAGTCCGCCATCCTGGTCTACCAGAGCATAGAGCAGATGCTCCGGCATTATATATTGATTATTATTTTCGTCAGCCATCTGGCGAGCTGTGTTGATAGTTTCTATAGTTTTTTGAGTCAGGTTCTGAGAATTCATACTAATCCCCCATTCCGCCGCATTGAGCGGCACAAATAGAAATGAAATACTCCCCCGGCGAAACGGGGGATCATAGCCATCATCCGCTGTTGCCGCAAAGCGGCGAGCAGATAGGCTTTTCATACAATAGTGTGATTTTTCACACTATCCTCCTTATTGGAAAGTCAAATCAAAATTTTCTGCTGCTTCATAAATGCCGCGTAGAGTGAGTCGAGCGCGGATACGTCCATTCTGCCTGCCAGATATCCCTTCATAGCCTTATCAAGAAGCTGGATATAATCTGAAATGGCAGCGGCCAATTCATCTGAGCTGCAATCACAATCCGGCACCGATATGCTTCGGACGAATTTTCCCTCGTACATGGCATAGCTGATATTCTTTCCGTTAAGCCGAATGTCCTCTATCCGCTTCCACTGCCGGAAGAAATCCGCCAACGCGGAAATAAGCGAAGCCGACTGAGTGCGGAATATCACCGAGAGCTCGCCCAGAGCCTTCTCCCCGGTATGATACAGCTCCACCTCGTACTTTACCGTGGGACGATATTTATATTCAAGAGAGCTTTTCATGGATATGGTCGGAGCATTTGGCGCAAAATACGGCACCAAGTCTCTTGATGGCTTCATGAGCTGCTCGATGGCGCTGAAAATATCGTTTATTCGGCGTTCGGGAGTTGTATAATTCACATATTCAGCCAATATCTGATTGATAAGATTAGACCTGTTGGTTCCAAGGCGGTGAGCCAGCGCATCCACCTCGCGCACCACTTCTTCATTCAGCATAAGGCTGTATAAGGTTTTCTTCAATTCGGTCACCTATCCTTTCGAATTTATAGTACCGCAGTATCAATAATTTGTCAAGTAATTTATATAAAATAATATACGAATTATATTTTCTTTTTCTGCATTTTTTGGTTATTATTATTTCCCGTATCGATTAAAATACACAGCTCGAAACACGAAAAATGGACAGTACATTTGTACCGTCCATTTTCTATGGCATTATTAGATTCGCTACTTCCACTCAAGAAGCAGACTGTCATAATCTGTGTGCTGACAGATGTATTGATAGGAGGATTCCATGCCGCTCATCAGTCCGCTTTCGTAATCGCCGTAATACAGCAGCCCTGTTCTGTTGTAAACCGCAATGCTGAAGCCGCAGCTACGGTAGGGTGGTGTATCCTTGTGGAGTTCCCAGCCCATCGCCAGCCGTTCTCCGTCATAGGCGGTTACGATCTCCGTCGTATAATAAAGCGCATCCGCCACTTCCTCCGGGCAGCGTTCTACAACATAGTTCAGAGAATAGTCTCCGTTTTCCAGAATATCAATAACGGCAATTCGGTAGCCCGAAGTAAGAACAAGGTACTCCTCACTTTCTGAGATATACCAGTCACCGCCGCGTTCATCACAGCTATCTATCTCAAAGCGCTGAAGTGTTTCCATTGTGTCAAGATTGATGACCGTAAACATATACTTACCATGCTCCTTGCTGATTAGGATCAGCCGTTCTTCACTTTGGTCGGTAAACATCGTCTGTATCACTATGTCGGTATCAAGGGGATATACCATTTCAAGCGCATCGGCAGCCGCAGTCGGAAATGTTTCTCCTTTGAATGTGAGTTCATCAGAAAAAGGAAGGCAGTATATACCATAACCGCCGGGAATGTGAGAAAAATCCACCTCGCTGCCTGTATCAAAGGTAAAGTATGCCGCTTTCTCTGTTACGGCAGACAATACATAGAATCGGCTTCCACCGGCAGCGCAATACAGATCAAGTGATGTGACCGCGCCGTTCGGAGCTTTATATACACGTACTTCCAAAAGCTCCTCACTGTCTACCGGAATTTTAAAATACTCCCGCAGCGCGGTATTGATCGGCTCGCAGTCATTCCCCTCTGCAAAACGGACATATTGATTTCCGTTATCATCCGTTTTCAGATAATAAACCATAGGAAGATCAATCGACATGAACAGAGGATAAAATTCGCAGTAATCCGATAGCTTTACATATGCGGTATACTCCTCCCCTGCCGGCGCACGCTCCATCACGTCCAGACAAAGCTCCTCAAGCCCGGTGAAAAAGTCGGACAGCTCTTCCCTGCCGATTCCGCTGTTTGAGCCCATTCCTCCGTTGATATAGCCGCTGAAGCTGAGTTCGGCGTATGCACCCGCCGCAATACGTTCGCCGCGCTCTTCGTTCTGGGTAAAATCAAAATTCGTACTGTATCGGTTTTCGGCCGAGATATTGTAATCCGTGCTCCAATGGAGATGATACTGCCACTGCGCGTTACGAATTACGTTCAGGCCATCGGCGGCAAGCTTGTCGCCGTAAATGATATTTTCGGTAATTGTTACCTGATCCCGCTCCGCGTTGATTACGGCGCGAGCGCCGATCATGCCGGCGGAGCAGATCAGCACGAGAACAAGCAGCAAAGCCAGCGCTTTCCGCATCGTCACTCCTCCTTACCGCTCAGTTCATCAAGAGCCTTGCTGACGCGGTCGGCGCGATAGCTGTAGGTCTCCTTGATATAGCTCATCAAATTCTTTCCGGAGTCATCGAGTTCCATCATGGATACATCGCCTACTATACTGCCCCGGCGTATAAGCACGGCGCGTCCGATGAACCCTGACACCTCCTCGATAAGGTGAGTAGACAGCAGCACCGTCTCCGTAGGCTCAAGTATGCCCAGCAGCACCTTATAAAAGTCCTCGCGGTTGAATACGTCGTTGCCTGCAAACGGTTCATCCATAAGGATATAGTCCGCGCCCTGGCAGAGAGCCATGATGACCTCAAATTGATTCTTCTGTCCGGTCGAGAAGGTTCGAATCGGCTTATGCATCGGCAGGTCGAAGAATTCCATCAGTCCCTTGAAGCGCTTTTCCGAAAAATTCGGGAAATGCTCCTTATAAAATTCCTTGTGGCCCTGAGCCGTCAGGTTGGGGATAAAGGAATGTTCACTGGTCGCGAAGGATATTTTCGCGATATTCTTGCGGCTGACAGGCTCTCCGTCCAGCGTTATCTCTCCGCTGAAATCCAGAAAACCCAGGATGCACTTCATAAGCGTGGTCTTACCCGCACCGTTTTCGCCGAATAAGCCTATTATCTCGCCTCGCGGAATAGTAAGGCTAACGGATTGGAGAGCCTTTTTGCCCGCGTAGGACTTTGTAAGATTTTTAATTTCTATCATATCGTCAGCCTCCATATCATCTGCCACTGTCCGGGAACCAGACAGACATCCGGGTCACGGCAAGGTATATCCAATAATAAACGCAGAGAAGTACGAATGCGGCAAGCACGCACAGAAGCGCCGAAACCAGCGGTATGGTCAAGCAGCGGCGGTGCAGCTCCCAGCGGTCAGGCAGCCTGCGCATGAGATATATGCTTTTGCTCCCCTGCCGGTGATATGCGTAATGGTAAGCAATAAAAGAAAGCATAGCCAAGGCAAGTACGGCAAATCCGATAAGTGCATTGCCCAGCACCTCGGTATAGTCCGGCATTACAGCTCCCTTACGGAGCACATTCTCATTGCCTATCCGCTGAAACAGAGCGTCCCATTTTTCATACAGGCGAAACAGGAAAGATAAGCTCCAGCAGGCCGCGCCCGCCAGTCCCCACAGGAAAACATTCTTTTCCGGGTTCAGATTTATGCCCGGAGGAGCATAACGGGAAAGGTCAATCTTCATCGTTTTTCTCCTTACCATACACTCTGTAAACACACCAGCCTGTTACCGCGATGAAAAAGAGCGTCAGACAAGCGTCTCCGCCGGAGCTTCCGGTACTTCCGCAAAATCCCAGCACCGTCACTGGGAGCATGACGATCATCGAAAGACCCACTTTCTTTCTCCGTTGGTTATAGCTGAAGAAGGCTGAAGCCGTACCAAGGGCGAGTATCATGCAGATATTGCGAAGATATCGGCTCCACTCATCCAGCGGCAGCAGGCTATGAAGAAATTTGTTTCTGTAAAAGGCAAGAAACACAGTCTGGTTGCTTGCCAATGCACCCAATTTTTCAACGCCGTAGGAGCACATAACCAGCACAAGCATAAGCTGCATTCCCCAAAGCACAAAATACGCCAAGGCATTAAAGGAAGCCTGCCATGCAAACACCGTCTCCTCCGAAACAGAGAGCCTGCGCAAAGTATATCCCTGCTTGCTTCCAAACTCGCAGCCAACGCCGCAGAGCTGAATACTCATCAGCACAAATACCGCTGCCAGCACAATGGCAATACCGCTGTTATCAAACATCCGCTCAAGCGACAACGATACGCTCGTCTGCATGCTTGTCATGCCGCTGTTATCAAGCATCTGCTCAAGAGTTACCGACGCTGAATCCAAGCAGCGATCGGCCGCAAAGAAGAACATGGGCAGTTCGGCGGCAGCCATCAGAACGAACAGTATCAGCAGCCGGAATACAGAGCTGCGTGTATATAGCATAAATACTGATATATGTTTTCTCAACTTTCCTCGCTCCTGTCCCATAGTTCCTCGATGAGCGCGACCGCCTCTTCCCTGCTAACACCCATCTGGCGCAGCATTCGTATCGCGTTCATCGTATCATTTTCCAACATCTCAGCCCTGATGAGCCTCACCTTATCCTCGCCCAGCAGCATATAGCTTTTTGCGCCGGAATGAGAACAGATAAGTTCTTCTTCCTCCAGCATACGGTACGCCTTCTGCACTGTATTCGGATTTACTCCCAGCATAGCCGAAAGCACGCGGCGGGAAGGAAGCTCGTCTCCATCCTTGATGCTGCCTGCTATAACACCGCGCTTTATATAGCGCAGTATCTGCTGATAGATAGGGCTGCCATCCTCCATAATAAAATTTTCAAAAGAGATCACGATGCGTTCACGCCCCTCTCTTTTTGCCAGGTGCAAAACTGTATTACTCAGATAACACGCTTTACAACTGTATTATATGAATAACACGGTTGTTTGTCAACAGTAAATTGCAAAATATATCAAAACATGCTAAGATGACAAAAAGGCCGTTCATAGCGGCTGAACGAGGGATTAATATGACAAAAAAAGAAATACGCAGCATGATACGCGAAAAGAAAAAGCAGTTGACGCCCGATGAAATAAGAGAATACAGCGAAAAGGTTTGCTCCATTCTCATAAACGAGCCTGTATATAAGAATGCCAGAGTCATATACCCTTACCTTGCATACAACCAGGAAATAATCACAGATACGCTTATCGAGCGTGCCTGGCTGGACGGCAAGGAGGTCGCCGTCCCCAAATGCGGCGATAATAACAGCATGGAGTTTTATCGCATCGGTTCTTTTGAGGAAGTCGCGCCCGGTTACTGTGATATTCCTGAGCCTATCGGCGGCGATAGAGCAGATGATTCCGAGGCTCTCATACTTATGCCCGGTCTCGCCTTTGACATGAGCTTTAACCGCATCGGCTATGGCGGCGGCTTTTACGACAGATACCTCGACCGCAAGCCGGGCTGCCGCTTCGTCAAGGTAGCCTTTGCCTATGATTTTCAGCTTCTGGAACACATTGATGCAGAAGAGCATGACCACAAGGTGGATATTATAGTGACAGCCGGCGGCTGCATATTTTCAGAAGAATTTGAAAAAAATGAATAATTATAGTCTCAGGCTATTGACATCCTTCTTTTTTATGTTAAGATTGCAGTGAAAATAAAAGTCAGAGTAGAGGCTGTGCATGAAGTGCCGGCGGGATGGGAAGTCGCCCCCCGGACGAAAAACCCTTTGAGGTTTATGATTCAGTCTCGCGTCCGCTGGCACATATGATGGGATCAGTCTATAATTATAATTATGGCTTGTCGCACCTTCTTTTGTGTACACGGCAAAAGAGGGTGTTTTTTTATGCTTCCAGCGAGAAAGAATATGGAGGAACCGCCTATGACCTACGAAGAAGCACTCTTATACCTCGACAGAGCCTCTTTGTCCGGCTCCATCCTGCAGCGTGACGTAATGGACGCACTGCTTCTGGAGCTCGGCAATCCTCACCACGGCATGAAGTATGTGCACATTGCCGGCACTAACGGAAAGGGCTCATGCAGCGCTTTCACAAGTTCTGTACTCGTCAGCGCAGGATACCGCACCGGACTCTACATTTCCCCTTACATCCAGGAATTCACTGAGCGCATACAAGTGAACGGCGTAATGATATCCAAGGATGATGTGGCTTCTATTACCGAAGAGCTCGTTAAAGCTTCCGATGTTATAGAGCAGAGGGGCTACCGCCGTCCCACTGTTTTTGAACTCATTACCGCGCTTGGCTTTGTTTATTTCAAGCGCCAGAAGTGCGACATAGTAGTTCTTGAGGTCGGAATGGGCGGAAAGCTTGACGCTACCAACTCCATCAGCGAGGCTGAGGTATACACCATTATGAATATTGGCTTTGACCATATGGCCGAGCTTGGCGATACTCTTGAGCTTATCGCCGGTGAAAAAGCCGGTATCATCAAGGAGGCTGGCGGCCCTGTTGTTGTCTACGACCAGGACAAGAGCGTAATGGACGTGTTCCGTGGTGTATGCTCCGAAAAAGGAAAGGAAATGATAGCAGCTGACAGCAGCGCTGCCGTTGTCAAACGCATGGACATTGACGGCACGGTCCTCGATTATAAGAATTATAAGGATCTGCGCATTTCCCTGCTTGGCAGTTATCAGGTGCGCAATGTCGTAACCGTTATCAACGTCATTGAACAGCTCATCGCCCGCGGCTGGAACATAAGCGAGCAGAATATGCGCGATGGTCTTGCCGCCGCAAAATGGCCCGGCCGTCTTGAGGTTCTCAAGCGGGATCCCGTTATCATAGTTGACGGCGCTCACAACCCCCAGGGAACCGCCGCGCTGGCCGATGCTCTTCGCTCTATCTTCCCCAACCGCAAATTCACGTTTGTCTGCGGCGTTCTCGCCGATAAAGATTACGACTCCAGCCTGGATATTATCGCTCCCCTTGCCGAGAAATTCTATGCAGTGGCTCCAAACAGCTACCGCGCTCTTTCAGCCGAGCGGCTTGCTGCAGAAATAACCGAGCGCTGCCATGTACCCGTAAAGTCCTATGACACAATTTCTGAGGCTCTCGACGATGTAGTAGCAAACGCGGCAAAGGATGATATTATCTGCATATTCGGTTCGCTCTATCAGGTTGGCGACGTAAGAAGATATTTCGGACTCAGTATTTTTGAGTAAAGGAAGGAAGAAACATAATATGAAAAAACTGAATGCAAAAATGATTGCCATCTGCGGCATTCTCACCGCTATGACCATCGTTCTCGCAGAATTTCTCGGCATCAATCTGCCAATGATACAGATCAGTTTCAATTTTATTCCCATCGTTTTCGCTGCAATGTACCTTGGCCCCATCCCCGCCTGTATTATAGCGGCGCTTGCTGATTTCGTCGGAGCTCTGCTTTTCCAGGGCAGTGTGAATCCCTTTATAACCATTATTGCCGCTATTATGGGTCTCGGCTACGGCGTATTTCTCTATAGTGGTTCTCCTGTCAACAAGGCTCTCACCGCTTCCTTCTGCAAGCTTTTCAAAAGCTCCAAACACCCCGAGCGTATTGCCGTTGTTATTGTTGGCGCCATCGCAGTGCTTTTTGATATCATCGTTGTCACATTTATACTCACGCCCATTACACTGCATATCTATTATAACCTTAGCTATGCGGCCATGTATCCCACCAGAATCCTCAAAGCTCTTATTATGCTGCCGCTGGAAACAGTTGTCATCTCCCTTATGGACAGCCAGCTCATCCCTCGTCTGCGCAAAACTTCCCTGCTTCGCGGTGTATAATCTTTAAATGAAATAAGGGCTGCGCAAAATTTGCGCAGCCCTTATTGTATAGTGAAACCACCCGGTTTTACTATACAATAAACGGAGGTTCGCGATATTCGCTATTTGCGCCTGTGCACTTGATTTTTGATGGAAATTTTGAAAATCAAGTTGAATTGCGCCGCCATAATGGGGGAAACCTCTACACCAAGAGAACAGATTTTGGGATTGAAAATCTGTCTCAACAGACGCATAATGTGTTATAATGAAAATACACAAGTCTGCTCCATTATACGAGTAAATAAGGGGTCAAGAAAATGAGAAACGACACAAAACTCTCTGCAAAGAAGATGATTATACTCCTCATAGTTTTATCCCTGCTTTTGCTTGCAAGTATTGGCTTCAATGCTCATGCTGTACAATTAGAACTTCATATATTAGCTTGTACATTTTAAAATGGCTTTCTTTAAGTTCAAACCACTTGGGATTCAAAAGACGTTTTTTCTTAATATCCTCAAGATCAATTTCGCGATAATCCTTTAGCACTTTTTCCTGTGCAGTTTCATCGTGTTTCAATGCATAAATCATTCGCCCAACAAAACCACTCAGCAAATCAGATAAACGTATCTGGAGGATAATGTTCCACCGGGAAAGCATCTCAAATAGATCGGTATAGAAGCTCTGTGCATTCTTATTAAAGCTACGAAGGCCGTACTGATAATTCTTCTTTCCTATTATCTCAGACTTCAGTTCTTTATCTTCAGCAAGACCAAAGCTTTTCCGATATTTCATCTCAAAGTCAGTGAGCTGCTGAACATATCCGTTAAGGCATTCTCTTTTACATCCCCAAAACACACCAACATAATCATCGATAGCTTCTTCACGCAGAGTATTAATACTTCCTCGCTCAGATATTACAATCTTTCGATCATGGAAGGCTTCATCAAAATAGAATACATACTTCACAAATCATCCCACCACTAATTTATTTGTTTTCTTCAAGAACTTCGCCGGGATTGGACGATCCAGATGCCATGTGATATTCATCGGTCTGGAGCCTTGATGCTTCACATAGTTTGCTGTTCCCAGATAGGTATACGCCTCTGCGCCGCCGGTTACACGGTCAGACTTGAACTCGCGGACGAACAACAGCACCTTGCTGCCGCGCTCCTTGTGGTGAATATAGCGTTGACCGGTAGGTGAATTATCCGCCGTCGTACTCTGGCTCTGCCAATGGAACAAGCTCTCATTGATAGAGTAGTCGTTGTACATGGTTGTGGG
>JAQXJB010000023.1 GCA_029008095.1 Clostridiales bacterium | reverse complement strand
GTCCAATGTGCAGCAGTGCGCCCAGATCCTGCGCGAGAAGGAGATGCTCAACGATCTCCTTGCAAGCCAGAAGCAGATAACCGCCAGCTATAATACCTTTGCCGGCGAGTGCGTGAACCCGAGTCTGAGAAATGCTTTTCTGAATATACTTGGCGATGAGCATCAGATACAGGCCGATATTTTCAGCGATCTTCAGGCGAACGGCTGGTATCAGCCCGAGCAGGCGGAACAGCAGAAGATACAGCAGACCCAGCAGAAGCTCAGCCAGCAGCAGTAAGCGGCGATAAATAACGCAGGGCGGTGGCCGTAAGGTCACCGCCCTGCGGTTATTATATTATATAATATGGGATGCTTAAAACTGCCCATAATCCGCGGATAAAGCAATTTTGCGGCATAAAAATGTATGAATTTTGTGTGAATATACAAAACAACAAGGAAAATTGTATAAGTTTCGCCGATTGCCAATTTAAAACAATTTTGTTATACTTTTAAAAAGGTGAGACCGTTATCGGATAAAGAGAAAGGACGTGTTTTCAATGTTTTCAGAAACGCACCTTGGAAAAAAGTAATGTTTGTTTAACTGAGAAAGGAGATAATATGAAAAGAAAATTACGCTATGTTTCGCTTATGCTGGCTTTTGTGTTTGTACTTAATTGCAGCGTTGGCGCAATTAATACGGTGTCAAATACATCCGATGTTAGCAAGCGAAATCAAGATGCAGCACTGAACGCCTATGATAAACTGGCTCACTATCTGGGTCTGGACGAACTTGAAGAAGATGAAGAGGTCATATGGCCAGAAGAATATGCCGGATGTTATATCAACGATGATGACGAACTTGTTGTTTGTCTGGTGGAAAACACTCCAACAATGCAGGTAAAATACAGCATAATTTGTGAGACTGATGTTCTGTTTCAGGATGCGGAGTATTCAAAACGTGATGTCGAAGAACTGTATGAGATTTTGAGCCAAAATGAAAATGTTGACGAATTACTGGCTGTATATAGCAGCAGATTCAATAAAGTGCAGCTTTGGGTTAATGATGAAACTACGCAAGCGGAACTTGAACAATATATAAGTGAGTACATTGAGTCCAATTTAAGAACAAACACGTATTCGAATTGGAGAGAACAACAGATTGATTGGAGTGGGTTGGTAGAATATAAAATAGATGATAACATATTATCAGCGCAAAATATTTCAACTGTGGAAGAAAGCGATGATGCGTTAGAAGTAGCAAGCACGTTATCCGATGAAGACGAATATGGGCGTACATATATAAAGCCAGGTTCAAGAATAACTAATCAAAATCCTAACCAGGCAGCGCGTGATATTTTTTCGGTTGGAGTATGGGCTACAAGGTATATTAACAACATATCAGTCCTTGGAGTGATCACGTGTGGGCATGCATTTTATGATTCAAACTCTGTATATAACGCAACCCGTGCAACGGTTTACATAGATAGCAGTACAAGGGAATTGGGAATAGCGAGCGAATCTAATGTTTTGTACGGAGTTGGTAATTCTGCATATGATTTTGCATTTATTGTTCCATCAAATTTGAGCTTTCAAACCTACGTGCCTACGTCAGAAGCTGTAAATGGTGAGAGAATTACCTCCTTATATTCTGGCAGTGGAATGCCTGAAGGTACTATTGTTACAGTGGGGCAAAAGATTTTACAAAATAACCTTGTTGAGGTTACGGGTGTTGTAGCAGGAGACCAGACTATAATAGGTAATGGAGGATCAATATCTACCGGAATACTTGTTGACCACGGGAGCAGTATAGGCACATATAAGGGCGATAGCGGTGGAGCTGTTTATGTCAAGCAAAACGGAGTAAATAAGCTCGTTGGGTTTGTTTCCTCCGGATTTGACCAACGAACTATTTATGTCGGAGGAACACCATATATGACATATAGGTATACAGCGGTAGCAAAGGCAAATTTAGCGTTTAGTGCATTTGGAGCTACATTATATACCGGAACCGGTAGTGAATTTGATTTTTATGGATAGGAAAGGAGGCCTGCGGGCATGAAATTCCAGAGACTCATGGCCAGTTGTATTTCCATCATTTTTTCACTGACACTGTGCGGCTGTGAGCCTGCTTCAGCGCCCGCGCCGGCGGGTGTCCATGAACAAATAAAAACTGCCTCACCCACGCCCACAGCGGCTGCAACGCCAAGTCCTCAGCCGCAGGCAGAAACCGCTGATATAGAGGATTTGGAGCAGCTGCTGGAAAAAATATATGGTGAGGGATGTGTGGTAAAGTTCCCTTTGCAGGAAAATGCCTATGGTCATCTTTGGCCACGGGAAAACGCGGATGGTGAGCAGGAACTGTATCTTCAGCCTCTTGAGCTATATAAGAGAATGGATGATGTGGGCGCTCTTCCGGAGCCATATACACTGGAGCTGGTAAAAGATGAATTTCAAGTGGGAGAGACCATAGAGCTTGTCTTAGCCAACAACAGCACGGATCCCGATGATGTGCTCTCGTATGGGTACGAGTTTTATTTGGATATACAGATAGACGGTGCATGGTATCCCTTATGCCCATTGGGACCGTTCAGCGGGACAGATGCCCACGAACTGTATGCCGGGAACAGTACGACGATTGAAATAAATTCAAAGACTCTTGCCCGGGGCTTTGTTCTTACATATGTTGAGAAACTAAAAAAATATGAGCGTACCATAGACATTGAGCGGGAAATAGAGCTTATACCGGGGCACTACCGCTATGGAAAAAGCTTTGACACAAAACAGGGCTATTTTTTTAATTACTGCGAGTTCGATATAGTCAGATAAGATAAACCGACCCGGGTGCATCAGACGGTGCGCCCGGGTCTGCGTATATCATCATTCGTTGCCGGCGGTTATGGATTTTACAGGGATATTGAACTTATCCTTCAGCGCGGCAATCTCGCCGGGATCGTTGAACCGCTCGGTGGAGTAGGCCGAGAGAGAGGCGTAATCCAGCAGGAAGGAAAACCAATGGGTCTGTCCGCCAGTGTCGTATACGTCGGCATCCTCCAGGGCGGTGAGGGAGAAGGGGGCAAGCTTGGGTACGTTGATAATGCAGGACTTGCCCGCTATATAACTTTCGCTGCCGATCTCCAGCCGCACGCGTCCCTTGCGCACATAATACTGCTCCCGGTAGGTGTGGTAGCCCCATTCGATCTTCGTGCCCTTTGCCATCTCCGCCAGTACCAGCTCTCTCATACCTCCGTTTTCCCAGCGGGGCACAATGACCTTGGCGGTGAGACCGTCGAAGGCGTACTCATAAAGGGGACGGGAGGGATGCTTTACCGCGTTCACTTCCTCGGCGGGTACATCTCTGAATACGGGCTGCTCGCGACGCACGAAATCACGCTCACCCTTTGCCTTGATAAATTCCGGGTCCTCTTTCGCGCCGGGGAAGAGATCGGCTACGGCGTTGACCATCAGCGCGTCAGTGAAGGAGTCGAGGTCACTGAAGAAGCCGCGCCACTTAACGTCCTCAAGAGAAGCCATTGCGTGCATCTGCTCGGCCTGAAGCTGGACGATGTCGCCCTCCCTGATAAGGCAGCGCTTGCCGTCCACATAAAGGTACATCAGGCCGCTGTCTACGAAAAAGGTCTCAAAGCCGTTATGGTGCATGTGCGCCATTTTCGAGGCTTCCTCCGGGGTAACGCCGGTGGGCATCTTGCACATGACCGTATCGGTCACGTTGTAAAGACCGTGGTCGCCCTCACCGTCTACTACCGCGCTCATGATCTCTTCCGGCTCGCCGTTGGCGTGATAGCGGGTAAAGTACTTTATGCCGCTGCCCTCGTGGTCGTCAAGGTCAATTACATAGGGGATATTCCACATAAGTACACCTCCGAAATATTACTATATTATTAAAATACCATATGCTTTCTGCGGGTGCAATAGCGGAATGGGAGGTCATCATTTGATTCCCGGTAAAATAGTGGTAGGGGGTCTTCACAAAATTGGTCAATGGAGATACTATGTAATTGACCGAATCGGTTAATGGAGGTAAGGCCATGAATGATAAATTCTTCACTCTGCCCGAGGAAAAGCAGCAGGCCATCATCAACGCCGGATATCGGGTGTTTTCCCAAAACTCCTATAAAAACAGTCCCGTGAGCGAAATTGCAGAGGCCGCCGGTATCAGCAAATCCCTGCTCTTCTACTATTTCCATAACAAAAAGGAGCTGTATATGTTTCTATGGGACAAGTGCGCCGAGACGACCATCCGCTTTCTGAACATGTACGAATGCTATGAGCAGAAGGAGCTGTTTGAGAGCATGGAGCGGGGAATGCGGGCGAAGCTGGAAATCATCCGGCTGTATCCGGACATGGGTAATTTCGCGGTAAAGGCTTTTTATGAAAAAGACCCCGATATCAGAGAAACCGTGCAGGAGAGCTATCAGCGGTATTTCAGACTCAAAGCCGAAAAGACCTGCATGAAGCTTGAGCCGGAGCAGTTTATCCCCGACCTTGATATCCCCATGATGTACCGGGAAATGTACTGGGCCTCGGAGGGCTATCTCTGGGAGATGGTACAGCGTGGAGACGTGGACGTAGAGCGGATGGAAAAAGATTTTACGAAGCTTATAAAATTCTGGAAAAGCATCTATCTGAGAAGGAAGTGAAGCTATGGACGCAATCAAAATTGAGAACCTGAGCAAATATTACGGCAAGGCCCGCGGCATCGAGCAAGTGAGCCTGACGGTCGGAGATGGCGCTTTTTTCGGCTTTATCGGCCCCAACGGCGCGGGAAAATCCACCACCATCCGCACGCTGCTTGGGCTGATAAGACCAAGCTCGGGCAGCGCATCCGTGCTGGGCTTTGACATTGTGAAGGAGAAGAAAAAGCTCTTGGCTCAAGTTGGCTACCTGCCGTCGGAGGCGGTGTTTTATCCCAGAATGCGGGTGCGGGATGTACTTAAGTTTTCCGCTGATCTGCGTAAAACAGACTGCAAAGAGGCCGCGGACAGGCTTTGCCGGCGGCTGCAGCTGGATACCGGCAGAAAGGTGGATGAGTTGTCCTTCGGCAACCGGAAGAAGGTCGCCATCGTCTGCGCTTTGCAGCATGATCCGAGACTGCTGATTTTGGATGAGCCCACCGGAGGTCTGGACCCTTTGATGCAAAAGGAGTTTTTCGATATCCTGCGTGAGCGGAATGAGGCCGGCACTACTGTTTTTATCTCCAGCCACATATTGTCGGAGATACAGCGAAACTGCACCCATGCCGCCATTATTCGGGAGGGAAGGATCATAGCCTGCGACAGCGTGGAGGCTCTGGCGAAAACCGCCGCAAAGCGGGTGAGCGTTCACGGCTCGGTGGATTTGAGCGCGCTGGCAGGCGTTCGGGATGTTCAGCGCTCCGCAGGTACCGTGAATTTTCTGTACAGCGGCGATATGAACACGCTGCTGTCTGTGCTCAGCAGGGGCGACATTCGGGATCTGTCCGTTTCCGAGCCTGATTTGGATGAGATATTTATGCATTACTATGAGAATGGAGGCGGGGAAGAATGACCATTGTAAAGCATGAGCTTAGACAGGGGAGAATGTCCTTTGCCGTCTGGACGGGCGCCATCGCCTTTTTGCTGATGGTCTGCGTGTTCCTGTTTCCTGAGATGAAGAACGAAATGGATGCCGTGGGCAACGTGTTTGCTTCTATGGGTAGCTTTACCGCCGCTTTTGGCATGGACAGGCTGAATTTCGGCACTCTTACCGGCTTTTACGCCATTGAATGCGGAAATATAGTCGGGCTTGGCGGTGCGTTTTTTGCCTCTCTCATCGGCGCTGCCGCGCTCTCCGGGGAGGAAAAGAACCGAACGGCGGAGCTGCTGCTGACCCATCCGGTGTCAAGAGCCCGCGTGATAACGGAAAAGCTGATTGCTGTGATGGTGCAGATAATCGTTATGAACGCTGTTATCCTTGCCATAGCCCTTGCATCAATAGCGGCGAGCGGCGAAGAAATTCCGTGGAAGGATATCCTGCTGATGCACCTTGCCTATTTCCTGCTGCAGGCGGAACTTGCAGGTGTCTGCTTCGGTATTTCCGCGTTCCTGCGCCGGGGCGGGACCGGCATTGGCCTTGGCCTGGCCGCAATGATGTATTTTCTGAATATTATCGCAAATATGACCGAAAGCGTGAAATTTTTGAAGTATATCACACCCTTCGGTTATTGCGAGGGCGCTGACATCGTAAGCGACGGGAAGCTGGATTTGGTGCTTGTTTTGCTGGGTATCGGTTATGCGGCTGTGGCCGTTGCCGCCGGATACCGGCATTATACCGGAAAGGATATCCGTTAAGAGTGCTGCGTTTGCCGCCATAATGCAGGTTTGCATATATACGCTGGGAAAAATTAATATATTTCTTGCAATGTATGTAATGGAGGAATATAATATTCGTACCGGCCGAGCCGGAATAAATTATTTGGAGAATGCTGTTTGAAAATGAACAACACCTTGGAGATTGCGGACTGACCCGGGAGGTACCGCGATCCCGCGCCTCCCGAAATGTGAATACTGCTATTTTCAGGAGGAATTACCATGCAAAACTATATTATTCGCAATGAGAACCCGGCCGACTACCGTATAGTCGAAAATCTTACCCGCGAGGCGTTCTGGAATGTCTATCGTCCCGGCTGCCTTGAGCATTATGTGCTGCATCAGTTCCGCGACAGACCCGAGTTCGTACCCGAGCTTGACCTCGTCATGGAAGTGGACGGCGAAATTATAGGACATGTGATGTATGCCCGCTCTGTTATCAAAACCGATGACGGCAGAGCGGTGCCTATCATGACCTTCGGCCCTATAAGCATCGCGCCGCGGCTGAAACGACAGGGCTATGGTACTGCGCTGCTGCGCTATTCAATGGAAAAGGCGAAGGAGATGGGCGTAGGCGCCCTCGCAATTACGGGCAACATCGGATTTTACGGCAAGTCCGGTTTCGTGGTTTCAAAGACGAAAGGTGTCCGGTATCAGGATGACCCTGAAGCGGATTATTTTCTGATTGCCGAACTGAGACCGGGATTCCTGAACGGTATAAGCGGAACCTTTAAGGAGCCCGACGGTTATTTCGTGGATGAGGAGGCGTCAGAAGCCTTTGACTCCGCGTTTCCACCCAGGGAAAAACTGAAGCTTCCCGGACAATTAGTCTAATCCCGGATAATGAGACCGTCCGCAGCGAAAGGCTGCGGGCGGTCTTTTGTATACGCTATGGCAAAGAATTGGAAGAAAAAACTTGACGTGGTTCGAAGAAAAAAGTATTATAATTATAATAGTATGTATGTAGTATTTTCAACTTGTTTCCTTATTACGCAGAATATTATATATTAACAGGAGGTATTATAGTGGACAGATTAAAAGGTAAGGTCGCTGTCGTTACAGGTTCTACCAGCGGAATTGGTATAGGAATCGCCAAGCTGTTTGCGGCGGAGGGCGCTAAGGTGGTCATCTGCGGACGCAGACAGGAAAAGGGTCAGGCGGTAGTAGATGAGATCGCTAAAGAGGGCGGGGAAGCCTACTACCATTTCATGGACATTACCGATACCGGAAGCGTTGAGGCGCTCTTTGCCGATACTGCCGAGAAATACGGAAAAATTGATGTACTGGTCAACAATGCTGCCAACGTGGCATTGAAGGATGGTCGTGTGGATGAACTGACAATCGAAATGTGGGATGGTATCTTCCAGAGTGATATGCGTGGTACATTCTATACCACAAAATGTGTGCTTCCTTATATGCAGAAAAATGAGAAAGGCGGTTCCATTATTAACATTGGTTCTATGGCATCCTGTGGAGGTGACCTTGGTTCCACAGCCTATGCCTGTGCAAAAGCCGGTGTAGACATGTTGACAAAATCTACGGCGTTGCAATATGGAAAGCAGAATATCCGCTGCAACTGTGTGCGTCCGGGATTGATTGTTACACCGCAGAATGAAGCAAATGTACCACAGACACTGAAGGATATTTTCCTGAGTAATATCATGGTAAACCGTTATGGATGTCCGGAAGATATAGGACATATGTGTGTCTACTTTGCTTCGGATGAGAGCGATT
>JAQXJB010000022.1 GCA_029008095.1 Clostridiales bacterium | reverse complement strand
CTGCCTGTCCCGGATGTGACGGTCAATACCCGCAGAGGTGTATATGTCACCTACGAACCGGCCCAAAATGAGCAATAAAACAACGAGTGTTCTCACAGGATATCAAATCCTATCAGAACACTCGTTATGGTACACCGGAAGGGACTCGGTTCATTATGGTGCCGGCGGCGTCCAGCCGCCACCGGGCAGGTGTCCGCCGGACACCTGCATTTCAATGTTCGAGTCCCTTCCGGAATATCAAAAAACCAGATACCCGGATGGGTATCTGGTTCGTGTTTCCCGGTATCCGAACGGTTCCGGTTTCATCCACATCCCTGCGGGATGCGTCTGAAACCGGAGGGACTCTCCCACGGGCTAAAAACAGTCCACCGGACTGTTTTTACGGCAGCTTGCGCTGCCGCCGCCCTTTCGAGTCCCTTCCGGGGAATCAAAAACGGGTCATCCCAAATGGGATGACCCGTTTTTGAAGACTAACCCTAATTTTAATACAAATGCACCCCCTTTTGTACAAATGCACCCCCTTTTGAGGTAAGGGGGTGCAAAGTCATTTTAGGGGGTGCATTTTTAGGATAGTGTGACTGCTTTGTTCGACAAATTGGAATTTTTCAATCTTCTAAAACTTCCCCGTGGACACATACCCTGCCTCCATCAGGACATTTTACATCAAACATCTTTGCACGAGTATTTCCGCAGTCCAATTCTGCTCCATTTTGAAGTGCGTAAACAAATGGATACATATAATTCCACAATTCGTGGCATATTGGCGGACATAAATCTTCAACGACAAATTCTTGCCCCTTTTTAAGATAGCCGTTCCTACAATTACTTTCTGTGATTGTGATTCTTATCTTTGCCATTAAACACACCTCGCCAATTCTTATTTATCGAACTGATTATACAGCAGAAAGAACGGATTGTGAAGTGAAATATCCTCCGGATGTGAAATAATGCTCTGCGAGCATTGTGAAATTTTCCGCTTGCGCGGAAAGTGAAATGAAAGAAATCCCCCACCGCCGCAGCGATTTCACACGCCGCAGGCGTATTTCACGCCCGCAGGGCATTTCACAAATCCCGAAAGGGATTTATTTCGTTTTAAAACCGGCGGGCGACCGATACCCCTACGGTGTGATTTTTATTTTAATGTTTTATCGTTACGTTGTGCGGAGTGTTTGTGCGTACCAATATAAATATGCAAATATGCAGTACTTGTATTGACCGGTAAAATGTGATATAAGTATTAACATAGCATAGATTTTTATGACAAGAACGGAGGCAAAACATGTATCAATTTCGTCCTATATCCGACAGAATGAAGCTCATGCGTGAGCGCGTCCGGAATCGAGTCTATCACATAGATTCCGAAAATTCCATCATAATGACAAGAGCCAGCAAAAAATACGAAAGCTTCCTCCCGGCTATCAAAAACGCCATGATATTCAAGACCGTGTGTGAGGAGCACACCACCCGCGTGGAGGATCATGAGATACTTGTCGCGAACCTTACGAAATTTTTCAGCGGCACCCACATAGACCCTCGCTGGGGCGGCGGCGGTTTTTATGTCGCCAATGTGGAAAACGGAAGCTGGAAGATGGGCGAGGACGGCCTGTATCATAACCCCGACACCGATGAGCTGCGCATGGTCATCAGTCCCGAGGACCTTGAAGGTCTGAAATCCGTCGGTGACTACTGGAACGGACGTACCATCGGCGAAATGGCGCAGGCATGGCAGCCGGTTGGTTACGACGAGCTGAACAGACTGGGCGTGCGTTCTTTCGGCGCGAACATGCCCATAGTCATGATGCCGGCCGGTCACTCCACCCCCGGTTACAAGAAGATACTTTCCGTTGGCTACGCCGCGATCCGCCAGCAGGCCCGGGACTGGCTGGAGGCCCACCGCAACAATCTGATGGGCGACGACCTTGAGAAGAGCATTTTCTATAAATCCGTGGAAATAGTCTGTGACGGCGCGATAACCTTTATCAAGCGCTACGGACAGACCTGCTATGAGGCAGCCGAAAAATGTACCGACCCCGCCAGAAAAGCCGAGCTCAGGCAGATGGGCGACAATCTCACATGGATAGCGGAAAACCCGGTGCAGACCTATTGGCAGGCCTGTCAGGCAACCCTGCTCTACGAAATGATGATATCTATATCCGGTGTGGGCGACATCGGCTCCTTCGGACGCTTTGACCAGTACACATGGCCTTATCTTAAGGCCGATCTTGAGGCAGGACGCATCACTATGGATCAGGCACAGGAGATAACCGACTGCTTCTTCCTGAAGGTAAACGCCTTCTACAACGGCGGAACCGGCCCTCTCGCGGTCATTATCGGCATCGGCAACACCTATCTCCACACCACCATAGGCGGCGTTGACCCGGATACCGGTGAGGACGCCTCCAACCCCGTTACATACATGGTTCTTGAAACGCTGGGACGCCTTAAGCTTCATGACCCCACCCTTTCCCTGCGTATCAACAAGAACACCCCCGACAAGCTCTGGGAATGCTCCATTGCCGTCAATAAGCTTGTGGGCGGTCTCCCCCTCTATCAGAACGACGAAGTAATCATCCCCGGCGCAATGAAAGAGCTTGGCTTCAGCCTGCGTGACGCCCGGGATTATGCCCTCATCGGATGTCAGGAGATAACCGGCTCAGGCAATGACTACGCGGGCGGCAACGGAAACAATCCGCCCGAAGCCTACACGCAGTACAGCACCATTCTGGACATGGCTCTCAACGATGGCTGCAATCCCTACAACAAGGAGCAGGCGTCGCTTCACACCGGTTACCTTTACGAGATGACCTCCATCGACGAGGTCAGAGAGGCATGGAAGAAGATGGCCTCTTATGTGCTTAAGGCGCAGGTCAGCATAGGCAATTTCGCAGACCACCTGTTCAAACACTATGACCAGCACCCCATTCTCTCCATATCTATGGAGGGCTGCATGGAAAGCGGCAAGGACGTTGTCTGCGGCGGCGCAAAGTACAATTCCTTCGGCTGCACCGCCGTTGGTCTCGCCACCGTAGCGGACTCCATTACCACCATCCAGTATATGTGCTTCGATAAGAAGCTCTGCACCACCCGCGAGCTTTTCGACGCATACATGGCAAACTGGGAGGGACATGAGCTGCTCCGTCAGCGCATAATCAGCGAGGTGCCCCATTACGGCAACGGCGACCCCTACGCCGACGCCAACATGAAGTGGGTCGTGGACGCCTATTACGATATATGTAAGGAATGCTACAGCAGCCGCTGCAAGATATTCAAGGGCGGTTTATACAGCGCCGCAAGCCATGTGGCGCAGGGCTACACCACATGGGCCACCCCGGACGGACGTCTGGCCGGTACCCCCATTGCCGACGCCGCTTCCCCTGTGCAGGGCCGCGACGGCAATGGCCCCACCTCGGTGCTCAGCTCCGCTCTCTGCTTTGAACACGGCAAGTTCATGAACGGTCTTGCCCTGAACATACGCATCCATCCCTCCGCCCTGAACGGCGACGGCGCGGAAAAGCTGCGCACCATGACCCGTACCTATATGGAAATGGGCGGCATGGAGGTTCAGTACAACATCATTTCTTCGGAAACCATGCGCGCAGCTCAGGCAGATCCCGACACCCACCGCGATCTTGTGGTACGTATCGCGGGATTTTCCGCTTACTTCACCGAGCTCTCCCGTGATTGCCAGAATGACCTTATTGCCCGTACAGAAAACAGTCTGTGATGATATCACAAGGGGCTGCGGCAAAATTTTCGTTTTGCCGCAGCCCCTTCAGCTTGTCCAAAAAACCATTGTGCTTATATGGATGCACGCACAGATCGATACTGCCAATCTGAGAGGAAGTTCGGAGATTCTTCACTTCGTTCAGAATGACATAACTTGGGGTCTTATGCGCAGAAACGACCAACACGCAAAACCACAAAACTTGTCATTCTGAGCTTGCGAAGAATCTCCGCAGTAACGTGACTGCCGATGTAAAACCAACATGGGAGATTCTTCCCTACGTTCAGAATGACACAGGTTTTTACCTTTTTTCGCATGATTCCTTCTGCGGTGAATATCAGAACTGCTGGCGTGCAATGCACGCCCCTACTTTTGACAGACAAAAATATCCCGCAGCGGTGAGGCTGCGGGATATTGCATATTTACAGAGAAATCATCTGCTTTCGCGCTTTGCCGCCGCTGTGCCCACATGGCGGCCGAAGGTGATGGCCGTGCCGTGGGAGGTGGCGCAGACGGGGGAAACGGGGTAATCGCATGCGTAGCGTCCGCCGCCCACGTTGCCTATGGCGTAAAGGCCGCCGAGGGGTTTCCAGGTATCCTTTTCAAGAACCTGACATTCCTCGTCCACTACCACGCCGCCGGTTATCATGCCCCGGGCGATAAAGGACTTCATCGCATAGAACGGGGGCTTCACCAGCGCGTACATACGGTCGCCGCGCTTGCCGAAATCCTCGTCCACGCCCTTTTCGCAGAGCTCGTTATAGCGGCGGATGCTCTCCAGCGCACGCTCCTTGGGCATGCCGGTCTTTTCGATAAGCTCCTCAAGAGTGTTGGCGGCGAGCATTGTACCGCCATTGTCCTCCCAGGCCTTCTCAAGCGTTTTGGACATGCTTTCCACGGAGGTGAGGTTTATGTCCACCGCGCCGTGGGCGATGTTCTGGTTATCCAGCATCTGCGCCCAGTTGCTGTCGTATATCTGCCAGCCGAATTTGAAGGGCTGACGGATGATCTGGTTGGTGAATATCTGGCCGGGAACGTCCTCGTTCATGAAGCGGTCGCCGTTGGCGTTCAGGTTCAGGGTGGCCGTAGTGCCCAGGACGAAGGAGCCGGGGAAGGAATGGCTGATATGGGCGTGGGGGCCTTCCTCCATCATGCCGCCCGCCCAGATGGCCATCTTGTGACCCATGCCGGTAGAGCCGCGGTATGCCACAAGGCCGAGAGTATTATAGAACTCGGGGCAGAGAGCCTTGGCCATGTCCTTGTTGTGGCCGTAGTCGCCGGTGGCGAGGATGACGGCCTTGCGGGCCGTGAATTTCAGCATGCTGCCGTCCTCGGCGGTGGCGTAAGCGCCCATTATGCCCTTTTCGCTCTTTATCAGCTCCGCCGCCGTGGTGCGGAAGAAATACTTTGCGCCGTGAGCCACAGACTCATTATAGTGGAGCTTGCAGGCTCCGTACCAGTCCTCGAACTCGATGCCCGCGCAATACTGGGGGAAAAGCTCGCGGGAGCGGTCATACTTGGGAGGGTTGGGCCAATATTGCAGGTGCTGGCCGAATTCCATGCCGCTTTTCAGCGCGGGAGCCTCGAACCAGTCGAAGGCCGCGCCGCTCTCATTGAGCCAGAGCTTCCAGAGACGGGCGTTGGGACGCCAGCCCATGCGGCGCATGATAAGGTTGAGCAGCTCCATCTTGTCTATCTCGCAGCCCAGCTCCTTGTGTATATGGGAGTCCACGCAGCCGAATACCCTGCCGCGGATAGATATGCTCTTGCCCTGCTCCAGCACGATGACGCCGGCGCCGGCCTCGGCGGCGGCTCTGGCGGCGGAAATGCCCGCGATGCCCGCGCCGAGTATGAGCACGTCGCAGTCATGGGAGGCGGTCACGTCCTCGTCCTTTATTCCCGGGGCTTCACCGAGCCACGCGGGGCGATCCTCCTCTATAAGCCCAGTGTCCGGCGCCTTGGGCGCGCTGCCGAACGCGTCCCGGGTCTCTTCTTCAAAATCTACTTTTATCTCGTTTTGAGCCATCGGTGTTGACCTCCTTGTAATGGATGAAGTCTAAGCCTTGAGGGTGACATGGTTTAGGATTTTTGCGTTTGGTCATTTCTGCGGTGGGTGTCGTTACTGCACGGCGGAGGTACGCCTCCGCCCTACGTTCACGGCATAAGGCCTCGAGCGATGTCATTCTGAACGTAGTGAAGAATCTCCGGTGTTGGATTTTCATTGGCAGTACCGTTGGTGCGGGGATTCTTCGCGTGGCTCAGAATGACAGGTTATTTACATTTTTGCGTGTTATCGCTACATTGTGCATATCGTTATTGCGATAAGGCGGGCGACCAATGGTCGCCCCTACGGTGGGTCATAATATTCTGCGGTTTTTCGCTGCTGAAAGGATGACACCGTAGGGGCGTGCATCGCACGCCCGCGCGGCAGATAGGATACACACTGCAGAAACGATAATACGAAAATGTAAAACGGCGTGTCATTCTGAACGCAGCGAAAAATCTCCGCATGTGGTTTGGATCGGAAGTACCATTCGTGCGGAGATTCTTCGCACTCCCACCTTCGGTGGGGCTCAGAATGACAAAATTTTAGGTTTTGCGTTTTGTCGTTACGTTGCGCATATCGTTACTGCGCGGCAGGGGCGCGCCCCAGCCCTACGAGGTTTCCTTCCCTTTTATGGATAGAGCGTAGGGCGGAGGCGTGCCTCCGCCGGGGCAGTTGGATTATGGATGGCAGAAACAATTAACGGAAAAATGTAAAAAACTTGTCAGTGAAGAATCTCCGGCGTTGGGCTTAGATTGGCAGTAACGTTGGTGGGTCGATTCTTCGCAAGCTCAGAATGACAGATTTTTAGATAAAGCGTTTTGGGTCAGGCCTGCTCCTCTTCGTACTTCTCGCGGCTGTAATAATAAAGCTCGGAGGTGCCGTACCAGAGAAGCTCGGGGTCGGGGGAGTACACGGAGGAATAGAAGCCGCCGCCCGCAGCGTAATTGTCAACCATATCACGGGCGGCCTTGATGATGCCGTCCTTATCCATGCCCGGCTCGGGCATGATGGAGAGGTCGAAGCCGATCTTGTCGCCCCACTTTTTCTTATAGGCGGGGATATCGTTGGCGCGGGCCTGAATCTGGATGAGGTCTACGCCCAGGTCTATCATATAGGGGATGAAGCGCTCAATGTGGCCGCAGCTATGCAGCTCGAAGCAGATGCCCTTGGACTTGACGTGGCTGACGATGCGCTTCGTGGGAGGATAGACGATCTCCTCCATCATCTTCTCGGAGAAGAAGGTGTCGCGCTCGGTGCCCCAGTCGTCGTGATAGGTGATCATGTCGAGGGGGAGATACTTGCACAGGCGGTCGATAACGGTTATCTCCCAATCCGCGAAGGCTTCCAGGTATTCGCGGACGGTCTCAGGCTCGAGGGCCATGGCTACCATTGCCTCGGAATAGCCGCCCAGCAGAGAAACGAAGCGCTCGGTGCAGCCAAGGCCGATATTCACCTGAAGGACCTTCTCGCCGTCATAGGTCTCCATGAACTTCTTGCAGTGACCCTCGAAATCGTAATCATCCAGATTCGGGAACTTCACCTTTTCCTTCCAGTCGAGGATATCGTCCATGAAATGGGTGCCGATCTTGGGCATGGGGCCGCCGGCCTCGGGAACGTAGGTCCACTCAACGCCGAACCAGTCCACCCAGTCATAGCGCTCCGTGCGGGAGAAGTCGGCTTCTGGCATGCCGTTCATGGTGGCCAGCATATTGGTGGACACGTCGGTCATGCTGTTGGGAACCCATACGGGGTTCTGGCGGGTATAGGCGCGGCGGAAGTTCTCCTTGATGGAAATGGGATGCTCGAGGACGGGGAAGGTCATCTTGCCGCCGCCGAAAAGTCCCTTGTTTTCGATAACGGGAACATTGGGGTCGTTGAATTCGGGTCTTGTGTATTTCATTCTGGTCTCTCCTTATATATGTTTATTTTGACAATTTGTTTTGATGTGTGGGTGTTAGATCGTGCGTGACGTGGGTGCGGAGATTCTTCGCATCCGCCGTTGGTGGGCTCAGAATGACAAATCTTTAACGCTCGCTCCTGAATTTTACATGGAAAGCTCGGTGCGGTTGATGAGGTCGTTCTGGCCGGCGCGGTGCATCTCAACGAAGTAGACGGAGAAGCCCGCGATACGCACAACGAGGTCCTTATAGCTGGCGGGGTCCTTCTGGGCGGCGCGCATGGTGTCGGCGCTGACCACGTTTATCTGTACCTCCATGCCCTTGAGCTGGAAGAAGTAGGTCTTGAGCAGGGCGATGAGCTTCTCAACGCTGTTCTCGCCCTCGAAGCAGGAGGGGCTGAACTTCATATTGAGCAGGGTGCCGTTGGGGAATTTCCGGTGGTCTATCTGGGACACGGAGAGGAGCACGCCGGTGGGGCCGTTCTTATCCATCTGCTGGACGGGAGAAATGCCGTCGGCAAGGGGCTCGCCCTTTTTGCGTCCGTCGGGGGTGGCGGCGGTCTGCATACCGAAGCCAACGTTGGTGGTGACGGGGTAGAGGCCCGCGCTGTAACGGCCTCTCGGGCCGGTGGAGCGGTTTATAGCGTCGGCGAAAACGTCGGAGGCCCAGCGCGCCCACTGATCCACCTCGGGGTCGCCATTGCCGTAATGGGGCGCTTCGTTCTTTATGTAGCTGTGGAGATCTTCGTAGCCCTCCCAGTTGTTGATGAGCGCGTCGTAAAGCTCGCGGGTGGTGCATTTCCTGGTGTCAAAGCAGAGATGCTTTATCATCTGAAGGCTGTCGGCCACGTTGCCGATGCCAACGCCCGCAAGGCCGGTGGAGTTGTATTTGGCGCCGCCCCACATTACGTCCGCGCCCTTCTCCATGCAGCCCTCCATCGTGGCGGAGACCACGGGCAGGGGGATGATATTGCGGGCCAGATACTCGAAGTTATTGGTGCAGGAAACGTGCCATTTTACGAAGAACTCGGTCTGCTTCTTGTAGGCCTCCAGAACCTCCTCAAAGGTCTCCATCTCGTAGAGGTAGCCGGTGGGCAGACCCACCTGACCGCCGAGCTTGGGCTCGCCGCCCCAGGTGTAAACGGGCATGGGATTATAGCCGTTGTTTATGCCCAGCCAGAGGGCGTTGGCCATATTCCAATAGGAGGCCGCGCCGGTGCCGCCGCAGGCAGGCCATTCGTCGCCGGTGCCGCCGGGCTCCACGCAGCCGATGAGGCAGTAGTCCCGGGCGGATTCAAGGGAAAGGCCGCGGTCGAGAAGCGAGGGGATGATGACCTCGTCGCTTTCAAAGGAGGGAACGCCGCCGCAGATACGGGTCGTGGCGATGGCGGCCTCCCAGAGCTCGTGGGGAGTGCCCTTGTGTACGCGCAGAGCCTGGGGAGGATCATGGAGCACCAGACGGGCGGAGCACTGAAGCATCATATAGGTGACGGCGTTGGTGGCGTCCTCGCCGGTGACGGGGTCTACGCCGCCAAGGGTCATGAGCTGACCGCTGGTGTAGCCGGGCTGACCGGCCTCGCCGCCGTCGCCCCAGAATTTATTCATCTCGGCGATCTTCAGGTAGAAGGTATCAAGTATCTCCTGAGCGTACTCGGGAGTGATAGCGCCGCTTGCGATGTCGCGGTCATAATATTCGCCCAGATACTGGTCTATTCGACCCATGCTCATGCCGTGCATGTTGCCCTCGAGAGCAAGACAGGTCTCGTACATGAACAGGCACTGAACGGCGTCCAGGAAGCCCCGGGCGGGCTTTTCCATAACGTGGTTCAGGCAGTCGGCCATCATCTCCAGCTCTTTTTTGCGGGCGGGGTCGGTGGCGGCCCCGGCCATGCGGGCGGCCTCGGCGGCGTAGCGCTTGGTGAGGGTTATCATGCCCTCGCTGACAAGAGCCACGGACTTATAGAAATAATACTTATCTATGTCGCTGCCGTAGATGCCGTCCTCCTCCAGCTTCGCCATCTTCTCCTTTGCCTCGGCCATGATTGCGCCGAAGCCCTTATGGAGAGCGGCGCGGTAATTGGTGCAGAAATGGCCGACGGGGCCGGAGCTGCCCCAGCGGGCGCTGTGCGTGGTGGTGCCGCTGTTATCGTGTTCCAGAAAGCCGTCCAGAACATAATACTTCATCTTGGCGCCCATGCTCTCCTGCCGCCAGAAATCGGCGGTGGCAAGGATGTAGTCGCCGTCCTCCTTGTCGATGAGGTAGGGGTCATATTTGCGGTTTGTGATGTTGCCGCTCTTTATTTCCTCTGGCAGGGAGGTGAGGTCATACTCGGGATAGATGGCGGCGGAACGGAAGGTGGTGCCCTGAGCGCCGACAATAATATCGTCATCCTCTATGCGCACGGGGATGTTCTCAAAAATGTGCTTCATGGCGAGGGCACGCTTGAGCACGCCGGTGAGAGCCATGTTCTGCTGATAAAATTCAGTTATAAGGCGGTAGCGGGCTATGCATATCTTAGGCATGGTGTCGCGGTAGCGGGCGCGCATACGCTGCACACGTTCCGTCATGGGCTTCAGAACAAACATTAGGGGATGCTCCTTTCGACCTATAATAAATGTTACAATTATATTTGTATTATAATACAACTTTGACGAACAGTAAATGCTTATCTTTCAAATACTGATAAAAATTTACGGGCCGCCGGGAGTTGGCGGCCCGTAAGACCATGAATCTGTCAGAAATCGCGTTCCTCGGCGCGCAGGAGATAAGCGTCATAGGCCTCCTGGTAGATGGCCTCGGCCTCTTCCAGGCCCATGCCCTTGAGTCCTTCGATATAAGAGTCCCATTCGCTCATGGGCTTTATGCCGCTGACAAAGGCAAGTATGTTCTCGCAGATATATGTGTCAAGATCGGCGTACTTTATGAACAGACCGGTCTGCTCCTCGGTTAGGGTGACGCCCTTGGGCCATTCGTACGCGCCGTCATACGCCGTCTGATACCAATAGCTGAAGTGCTCTATTGCCATCTCTCCGCCGGGATAGCTATAGGGGGCGGCGGCGTCTCCAAGGCCGTGCTCGGCGAGGAAGTTGGAGGAATAGGTACACATGAGGAAACCGAATATCTGGCCGTCGGGGTTATTGTATGCCCACTCGGTGGCAACGCGCCTGCCGGTATCGTCATACTCCCAGAGCCGTCCCTCTACGCCCCAGGCGGAGAGCTCGGAGCCCTCGGGGCTGTAACGCCAGTCGCACCAGGTGACGGCCAGGGGGATGTTTTCGCAGGACGCGCTTATCTGGGTCCTGCCGTAGCCGTTGCAAAGTCCCTTGTTGACGCCGAGGTGGTGTACCTGACCCTCATAGAGGCTGGGCTTCTTGAGGACTTCCCAGCGGCAGTCGGGGTCGGGGGTCAGCGCCGAGTAATAGCTCAGAGTGCTTACGGGCATGCTGCATATGCCCACAACGCCGCCGGTCACGTTGGCCTCGCCGTCGGTGTTGTTCAGCCAGTTGGGGGTGATAAGTCCGCCGGCTACCCACTTGCTCAACTGCTCAACGAAGGCTTTGGCATGGTCGTCACTGAAATAGAAAACGACCTTGCCGTTCTCGATGTGGGGAGAGGGAAATGCGTTGATGTAGGTGGAGCTGAGAGTGGTATAGGTGTCGTAGCAGCCAAGGTAGCTGCCGGAGTCGAGACTGTCGGAGATGAGGGATATGGGGTAGGCCGCGCCCAGCTCCGTGCGCATGCGCTCGGCCACGGCGGTGTATTCGTCGATGGTGTCCAGATCGTCCTTATTTACGCCGAGCTTATCCAGCCAGTCGGCACGGACGGCGATGATGGTGGCGTCCAGGCCGCCCTTGTTGTTCAGTCCCAGAAACTTGGAAATATGGGTGTTGTCAAGGAAGCACTGGTCGTAAAGATTCTTGTCTTCATCCATGTGAGAGCGGATGAAGTAGATGTAGTTGGGGCAGTATTCGCGGTAATCGTAGATATTGACGAAGTAGCCCTGCTCAATGGCGTCTATCTCGGTGCCGGGATAGAAGATGTCGGCCTGGTTCATCAGGTCGGGCAGATCGTCGGCGGCCAGAAGAACGGAGAAGTTTTCGCTGCGGGTCTCGGAGGATACGACGATGTATTCGATGTTCACGCCGGTGGCCTCCTGCTCGGCTATGCAGAAGTCGATGCCGTCCATGCCCTCGGCGGGGAGTATCTGGGGCGTCCAGTTTACGGTCCAGTAGCTGAGAGTTTCTTCTGTAAGGCAGAAGGGAGTATCATAGGCGTATCCCTCGGTGGGCCAGCCTTTTTCGTCGGTGGCGTAGTTGCCGGGGGCGAAAAGATATTTGGGCGGTTCCTGGGTATCGGGTGTCGAGGTCGCTCCCGCGGCATCCGGGGTCTGCTGGCTGCCAGCGTCCGTGGGAGAGACCGTGGGGGTGGTCCTGGCGCAGCCGGTAAAGAGCGCGGCGGCGAGAGTCAGTGCGAGCAAGATGCATATGATCCTTTTCATTGATATACTCCTTTCAACTGAATTTCCAAACTGCATAGCCTCCTCGGAGGGTATTGCTAATATATGAATAAATTATAATGAAATATTTCTGAACGGACAATAATCAGTTTTTATTTCCATGAAAGATAATGAACATTTTGGTTTGAAATGTTCATTAAAAGTGAAAATATATAGTTATTTACAAAAAATATTGAAATATTTGAGCGGAATGACGAAATGATTTTGCAATAAATATAAAAAATACCCTCCCGGGATTGACCGCCGGCGGGCTGCAATACTATAATGTTTGGCAAGAGACCGGAAGGAGGAGCGGGTATGGCCGGAAAACGGGATGACCGACGGGTCGAATTCACGAAAATGATGCTTCGGGAGAGTCTTGCCGGACTTATGAGAGGCAAACCCATACAGAGGATCACGGTGAAAGAGATATGCGAGACAGCGGAGCTGAACCGAGGCACGTTTTATGCGCATTTTTCAGACCAGTATGACCTCCTGCGGCACACCGAGGACGTGGAAATGGAAACGGTGAGCACGTATGTTCTGCGCATTGCCTCCGGCGGGGAAGAGGAGCGGGAGCAGGTCTGCGCGGAGCTGTTCCGCCATATCCGGGAGCATTCGGGCGTATGGGGCTCGCTGCTCAGCGAGAACGGAAACGCGGAATTTTCCAAGCGGATGTTCGATAAGCTTTTCACAGATCTTGCCCAGGCGGGAGTTTGCAGTCCGGACGACGCCTGCGCAAAGCTGTCCTTTACCTTTATGATGGTGGGCTATGTAGGAATGGCATCCCGCTGGCTGTCTGAGGAGCCGGGGGTTACCCCGGAGCAGATGGGAAAGCTGCTGTGCAATATACTCAGCGGAAAAATTCTTAACGGCGGCTGAACGGCCGCCGTGGTTCATTATATGGGGCAAGGTTCATGGCAGAGAAGGTAATGCGGGTGAGCATAAAAATATTGTCATTCTGAAGGGAGTGAAGAATTCTCAACGTTAGGTTACATTTGCAGTTTCGTTAGTGCGGAGATTCTTCACTTTCCCGCCTGCGGCGGGGCTCAGAATGACATATTATTTACATTTGCGCGTGTTACCTTTGCCTTGTGCATATCGTTACTGCATACCGGCGGGCGACACGATGGTCGCCCCTACGGTGGGGGTCTTTTTGCTTTAATGTTTCGCCGCTGTATTATGCGGGGTGTGGATGCGTTTCTTAAAGGCAGTTGACATAAAAGTTGCTTTTTCGCGGCATGCCATGCTATAATATACGCAATATACGATAAGGAGGAAGCCGCATGACGAACATATGGCACGACATAGACCCCAAACGCATAGCTCCCGAGGATTTCATGGCCGTTATCGAAATACCCAAGGGCAGCAAAAACAAATACGAGCTGGACAAGGAAACGGGCCTTATCATGCTCGACCGCGTCCTTTACACATCCACGCACTATCCGGCAAATTACGGCTTTATCCCCCGCTCCTACGGTGATGACGGCGACCCGCTGGATGTGCTCGTTCTCTGCTCGGAGTCGCTGCATCCGCTCACGCTGGTTCGCTGCTACCCCATCGGATATATTTCCATGCTGGACGGCGGGCGGAATGACGAGAAGATCATCGCCATACCGTTCTCCGACCCCACCTACAACGGATATAAGGACATTTCCGAGCTGCCTGCTCATATTTTCAGCGAAATGACGCACTTTTTCAGCGTTTATAAGGCTCTGGAGGGCAAGGACACCGCGGCGGGCGAGGTAAACGGACACGCGGCGGCCATCGAGGTCATTCAAAGCGCGCTGGATAATTACGTTGAACGCTTCTGCCGGTAGGCAGGGCGCAGCATACCTCTGATACCGCTCTCAGGAGCGGTATTTTTTTCTGGACTTGCTCATATGCTTATCCAGGGAGATGATAAGCATGAAATTTTTTACAAAAACAAAGGAGAAGAAAAAGTTTCACGGCGGGGTGCTGGTGCTGAAAAAGCGCTGGCTCGCGGCGGGCGCGGGACTTGCGGCGGCTGTGGCGGTGTTCTGCGCTGTGTGCAGCCCGAGGATGGTGGGCGCGGCGGCCACAACACGGCGGCTGCCCATATACTGCGTGGAGCGGGACGAAAAGGTCTGCTCCCTTACCTTTGACGCGGCGTGGGGCAACGAGGACACGCAGCAGCTCATCGATATTCTGGCGAAATATAAGGTGTCGGCAACGTTTTTCGTGGTGGGAGATTGGGTGGAAAAGTACCCGGAGTCGGTGAAGGCTCTCTCGGACGCGGGTCACGAGGTCATGAACCATTCCAACGACCACGCCCATTTCAGCCAGCTCTCGGCCGAGGACATAGTGGCCAATATAAACGCATGCAGCGACAAGATAGAGGCCGTTACCGGCAAGCGCCCGACCCTCTTCCGCGCCCCCTACGGCGAATATGACGATAAGGTCATCGCCGCCGTGGATGGCATGGGCGTCAGGACCATCCAGTGGGATGTGGACAGTCTGGACTGGAAGGATCTGTCGGCCACGGAGATACAGCAGAGGGTGCTGCCTAAGGTGGGGAAAGGAAGCATAGTGCTTTTCCACAATGCGGCCAAGCACACGCCGGAGGCTCTCCCGGGAATAATCGAGGGGCTTATCGCCAATGGGTACAGTATCGTGCCCGTGTCCGAGCTGCTGCTGACGGGTGAATACACCATAAACCATGAAGGGCGGCAGTGCGCCGTGCGGTGATGCGGTTTTTCGCGCGGTGGTCGTTGAGATCGCATTGGTTTAGATTGGCAGTTACGTTGGTGCGGGGATTCTTTATATTTTTATCTGTTATCGTTACATTATGCGGGACGTTACTGCACGGCAGGGGCGCGCCCCTGCCCTACAAGGCTATCTTTACACACATTATTGTGAAATTTTCCGCCTACGCGAAAAGTGAAAGGAAAGAAATCCACCCACGCCCGCAGGCATTTCACATGGCGAAGCCATATTTCACTTGCGAAGCAAATTTCACAAATCCGAAAGGGATCTATTTCGTTTATAAATCGGCGGGCGACCGATGGTCGCCCCTACGGTGTGACGACGCTCACAGCAGAAACGATAATGCGTACAGATATAAAAAAACAGTAGGGGCGTGCATTGCACGCCTGCGGGTATTTCACAAATCCCCAAAGGGATTTATTTCGTTAAAAAAAGCGCCCCCGCTGACGCGGAGGCGCTTTGCCGGTATTTTTTTACTTGCCGTACTTCTCCATGAGAGCCTTGATCTTCTGAGCGGGGTCGAGCATTTCGGTGATGCTGACGTCGTGGTTCATGGCGGTGATGACATAGGCGATGTATTTGCTGCAGTCTACCTCATGGAACCAGGGACTTTTCAGAAGCTCGGGAGTGCGGTAGGTGAGGTTGGTGCAGAACACGCCGTCGATAAGGCCGTCCTGATATGCTTTGTCGAACTTTTCCAGGCCGTTGGTGAAAAGGCCGTAGGTGGCGACGGCGAAGAACTTGTCGGCCTTCTTCTCGTGCATGAACCGGGCAATGTCCAGCATGGAGTCGCCGGAAGCTATCATGTCGTCAACAACGATGACGGACTTGCCCTCAACGGAGGCGCCCAGATATTCATGGGCCACGATGGGGTTGCGGCCGTTCACGATGACGGAATAGTCGCGGCGCTTATAGAACAGGCCGAGGTCGCAGCCGAGAACGGAGGAATAATACATATTGCGGTTCATGGCGCCTTCATCGGGGCTGACGACCATGAAGCTCTCGTTGCCGGGATGCAGCTCCGGGAAGTCTCTGAACATCTTCTTGAGAACCTGGTAATGGGGCATGAGGTTATCGAAGCCAACCAGGGGTATGGCGTTCTGGACGCGGTTATCGTGGGCGTCGAAGGTGATGAATTCGGTCACGCCCATGTCCCGCAGCTCCTGGAGGGCGAAGGCGCAGTCCAGACTCTCGCGGTAGCTGCGGCGGTGCTGTCTGCCGCCGTAGAGAATGGGCATGATGACGCTCATTCTGCTGGCCTTGCCGCTGGCGGCCTGAATGAGACGCTTGAGGTCCTGATAATGGTCGTCGGGGCTCATGGAGTTTTCCTTGCCGAACATCTTGTACTTGATGTTGTAGTTGCCCACGTCAACGATGAAATAGAGATCCTTGCCGCGGACGCTTTCCTTTATAAGACCCTTGCCGTCGCCGGATTGGAAACGGGGACACTCGCAGTTTACGATGAAGGTGTCCTGAGCCTCGGGGCCGCCCGCAGACCACTTGACCAGATACTTGTCTATCAGCTTTGCCAGCTCCATAGAGCCCTCAGTGGGCACCAGAGCCATCTTGTGAAAAGTTTTACCGGAGTGAAATACGCTTTCAGCTTCCATTGTTTTATCCCGTCCTGTCTCGTATGTTTCATTCTTAGGCCACCCAAGGCCGCAATCTTCTACGCTAAGGATAAAATAGTTGCCCCTTTTTGTCAATTAATTTTGGTGAAAATTTTTGCCCTGAATATTGCACCGGGTTTGTCTAAATGATATAATTAGCAATACTTGACCCGTATTACGCTAAATAACTGATGAAAAGGATGATATATATGGCAAAGTATCCTGTTACCCGCACCACCGCCCCAAAGGAGAAGCCTGACGAGAGCAGCCTGGGCTTCGGCAAGAAGTTTTCTGACCATATGTTCATGATGAACTATACGCAGGGTCAGGGCTGGCACGACGGACGCATCGTTCCCTACGGCCCCTTTGAGCTTGACCCCTCCTGCATGGTTTTCCACTATGCGCAGGAGATATTCGAGGGTATGAAGGCATACCGCACCGAGGATGGCAGCGTCCAGCTCTTCCGCCCCATCGAGAATGCCCGCAGAATAAACAGCTCCGCCGAGCGTATGTGCATCCCCACCATTCCCGAGGAGGACTTTGTTGACGCGGTCAAGGAGCTTGTCGCCGTGGATGAGGACTGGGTGCCCCATTCTCCCGGCACCAGCCTTTACATCCGTCCCTTTATCATAGCGACCGACGCCGCTCTGGGCGTACATGCCTCCAAGACCTACATATTCTGTATTATTTGCAGCCCCAGCGGCAGCTATTACGCCGCCGGCATCAATCCCGTAAAAATCTATGTTGAAAACGACGACGTCCGCGCCGTTCGCGGCGGTACCGGCTACACCAAGTGCGGCGGCAACTACGCAGGCTCCATCCGCGCCGCCGAGAAGGCCGAGCAGGCCGGATATTCCCAGGTCCTCTGGCTGGACGGCGTTGAGCGCAAGTACATCGAGGAAGTGGGCGCGATGAACGTTATGTTCAAGATAGGCGGCAAGGTCGTCACCCCCGCGCTCCACGGCACCGTTCTCCCCGGCATCACCCGCAAGTCCTGCATCGAGCTGATCCGTTCCTGGGGCATTGAGGTGGAGGAGCGCCTGCTCTCCGCCGAGGAGCTCTTCGACGCGGCTGAGAAGGGTCTGCTTGAGGAAGCCTGGGGCACCGGCACGGCTGCAGTTGTTTCCCCCATCGGTGAGATGAAGTGGAATGACCGCGTGGTCTCTGTAAACGGCGGCAAGATCGGCGAGCTTACCCAGCGGCTCTATGACGAGCTGACCGGCATCCAGTGGGGACGCATCGAGGACACCCGCGGCTGGATAGTAAAGATCTGATCGTTTGATATTTCACGCCCATGTATCGGTTACGGTGCATGGGCGGTATTTTTTGTTTGACATAGATTTTAGGTTTTGCGGTTTGTTCGTTATTGCGCATAAGACTAAAAGTTAAGTCATTCTGAACGCAGTGAAGAATCTCCCGCGTTGGTTTTACACCGGCCGTCACGTCAGTGCGGAGATTCTTCGCACACGCTTCGCGTGGCTCAGAATGACGTATTCTTTACATTAGTGCGTTTTATATTTACATTGTGCATATCGTTATTGCATACCGGCTGGCGACCGATGGTCGCCCCTACGGTGTGAATGCGTTATTGCCGCGGGCATACAACAAAACAGAAAAAGAGAGAAGATCGCTTTTATAGGCCGGTCTTCTCTCTTTTTTGCGTTATCCGTTTACTCTGAGGGTTTTGGGGTATACGCCCGCGTCATGGAGCTTTTGCAGCTCCTCGGCCACCTTGGGACGGTCGGCGGCATAGGTCATGCCGAACCAGCGGTCTCCGCTTTGCAGCACCTTCACGGAGAGCTTGCCGCTCTTTATCAGGGTGTCGGTCATGGGCGGCAGCAGGCACTCGCCCTTGAGGTCGCCGGGGGCGAGTCCGCGAAGGAAGTTATTAAAATATTCCTCCATCAGCAGGAAGGTTTTGGGGGTGTAGCCCCAGAAATTCATGGATACAAGGGCGTTCGGGTCGAGGGGATACGGCGCTTCGCTCTCGGCCTCGGCGCGGATAACGCCGTCGGGGCAGGAAAGTATCCGGTAAGTTTCCGTCACCTCGGCAAGGCAGCCGTTTTCCTCCCGGCAAATGCCGCGTGTGACGGTGCCGTACTTGCTGACGGTGTTTTTCAGGCGGTAGCCCACCATGCAGGCCTCTCCCTCCGGGGCGAGGTTTTTCAGTGCCTCATAAATAACGCGGAAGGCTTCCGCGCCGTAATAATCATCGGCATTTATGACGGCGAAGGGTTCTGTGACCACGTTTTTGACGCAGAGCGTAGCGTGGGTGGTGCCGTAGGGCTTGGTGCGTCCCTCGGGGACTGTGAAAAAGTCCGGGAGGGAGGAGAAGTCCTGGCAGACGCAGACTATCTCCACGGGCTTGCCGTCGGGTGTGCGCAGATGGGAAAGAGAGCCGGAGCAGAGCTTTTCGATGAACTCCCTCATATCGTCCTTGATGATGAGGACTATTTTGGTGAAGCCGGCGCGGACCGCGTCATAGGCGGCGTATTCCAGCAGTATTTCACCGGCGGGTCCGACGCCCTCTATCTGCTTGCAGCCGGCGCCGTAGCGTGAGCCGAGCCCGGCGGCCATTACAACTAAGGTCATTGGGATTGCCTCCGTGGAAAAATCAGGATATGGACAGTATAGCATGTTTTTCGGGGCTTGTCTATTGTTTTAGGACGCAGGCGGGCTTTGAAAAGATTTTCAAAAAAACCGAAAAGATGTCAGTCAATGTCACCTGGGGGCGGGTGTAGTCTTTGATTGAGCCGGGGAGGTGGTGAGCATGGCGGCGAAAAGAGGAATGAGCGAGAGGGCTGCCCGGGCTGTTTTGAATATGAAGCTTCCCGAGGACAGCCCGCTGCGGGAGGAGCTTGAGCAGCACGGCCTGGCGGCGACAGGCGCTCAGGCGATCTTCTTCGCCCTCTACCGCAAGGCGGCGGCGGGCGACGTGAGCGCGGCGAAGCTCATCCGGGAGGCGGCGGGAGAGAAGGCAGCCGATGCGGAGCCTGTACGGACGGCGGGAGCGGAGCTGGCGGGACTCAGCGACGATGCGCTGCGGGAGATGATAGGAGCGGGGGAGTGACGCTGCCTTAGATCAAGAACACAAGGAGATGCACTATGGCGAAAACCGAAAGGGCGGCGGCGCGGGCGGAGCTGGCACGGCGGGAGCTGGCGCGGCGGCATTATGGGGAATATCTGGCCTATGTTCAGGGGGAGGACTGGATAAGGACGCGGATGTCGGAATTTCTGGCGGCGCGGATGCAGCAGTTCATAGAGACAGAGAGCGGCAACGCCTACGATATCCTCATCATCGAGACCCCACCCCAGCACGGCAAGACTACCACCGTTACGGAGACCCTGCCGAGCTGGTATCTGGGGAAGCATCCGCGGGGGCGGGTCATCCTTGCCAGCTACAACGATGTGACGGCGCAGCGCTTCTGCCGCCGCAACCGTGAAAAGCTCGTGAGCTTCGCTGAGCGCATTTTCGGCGTGCGTCCCGGAAGGATAAACCGGGCCACCGAGTTCGAGCTGGAAAACGGCGTGGGGCGGCTCATCTCCCGGGGCATCATGAGCGGCATCACCGGCAACCCGGCCAATCTTCTCATCATTGACGACCCGATCAAGAACCGGCAGGAGGCGGACAGCCCCACTTACCGCGCCCGGCTTTGGGAGGAATGGCAGAACAGTCTGAAGTCCCGTCTCGCGGCGGGCGCGAAGGTGATCGTCATAATGACGCCCTGGCATGAGGACGACCTGGCGGCCAGAATACTTGCCGGGGAGAAAAATGTGACCCTGCTGCGCCTGCCCGTGGAGGCCGGGGAGGATGACCCCCTCGGGCGAAATCCGGGAGAGCCGCTCTGCCCGGAGCTGGGCAAGGACGGCGCGTGGCTGCGGCAGTTCCGCGAGAGCTACGTTTCCGACCCGGCGGGGGGAGCAAGGGCGTGGCAGGCTCTGTATATGTGCTCTCCCCGTGCCGAGGACGGCAATCTGGTGAAGCGGGAATGGTGGCGGCGGTTCAGGCTGCCCGCCGGGGAGACTTTTCATGAGCAGCTCATCAGCGTGGACGCGGCCTTCAAGGGCGGCGAGACCAGCGATTTCGTGGCGATCACGGTCTGGGGCCGGAGGGGCAGTGATTATTACCTGCTGTACTGCCTGAACCGGCAACTTGATTTTCCGCGGACGCTGGCAGCCATACGCACCGTGCGGGGGCTTTTTCCTCTGGCGGGGCGGGTGCTTATTGAGGATAAGGCCAACGGCCCGGCGATCATTCAGGTGCTGGGGCGGGAGATGAGCGGCGTTCTGCCCGTCCAGCCCCGGGGCGGCAAGCTCGCCCGGGTGAACGCCGTCTCCCCGGCCATCGAGAGCGGTCATGTTTACGTTCCCGAGGGCGAAGCCTGGGCGGAGGAATTTCTCGACCAATGGACGGCCTTTCCCGCCGCCGCCCATGACGACATGGTGGACAGCGCCTCTCAGGCGCTCGCCTACATGCTGGAACGGCCCGGTGGAGACATCGTGAGCCATTATGACGAGACGGGCGAGGCCTTCGGTGGAAGCCTGTACGACGTTTACGGGTAAGGCCCGTGAAGCGGAAAGGAGAAAAGTATGTTTTACATTCTGTGCGCGGTGATAGTTGCCGCGGCGGTATTCGGACTGGGCGTTATAGTCGGCGGCAGACGCAGTCCGGAGCTTCCCCGGCAGGAGAAGCCGGAGGAGGTCTCCGCCGAGGCGGAGAAGGAGGCCTTCGCCATCCTCATGGGCTATAACGCCGACGTGGCCTATGGGATAAAGAGAATGAAGGAGGAATAAGCCTTGGGCGGAAGAAACGATATGACAAGGGCCTGGGAGTATTACGAGCGGGGGCGGGACTATAATAACCGGCTCAGCCCTAATCTCTACCGCCTTGTGGACACAAATCTGGAGTTTTTCTCGGGCAACCAGTGGATAAACATGCCGGACACCCCGGCTATGAACCGTCTGCCCAAGCCGGTTTTCAACATAATCAAGCGTATCACCAGCCTTTTTGTGGCGTCCCTGACCTCCAGCGCCGTGTCTATCAGCTTTGAGCCGCTGTCCTGGCGGGAGGGCGACGAATATGCCCGCTTCGCCTCCGCCGAGGTGGCTAATCTTCTGGAAAAGTTCAAGATGGACTACCGCGTCCGCGAGGCTCTTTTCGACGGCGCTCAGACCGGCGATTACTGCGCCCATTTCTATTGGGACCCGGACGCTCTGCCCTACGGCGGTTCCTTCGGGGCATACCGGGGCGAGATACGCATGGAGCTGGTGGACGGCGTGAACGTGATGTTCGGCAATCCCAACACCGCGGACGTGGAGAGCCAGCCCTACATACTCATCGTGGGACGGAACACTGTGGAAAATCTCCGCCGGGAGGCGAGAGAGAAAAACGGCGTTACCGCCGACAGCGAATTCGGCTTTCAGGCCGGACAGGGCGGGCGCATCGAGCTTGCCTCTGCCGGGGACGAGGACGGCAAGGCCCTCTACTGCTATCTTTACACAAAGAAGCGGGTGGACGGCCGGGAGACCGTTCATGTGACCAAGGCCACCCGGGACTGCGTCATCTTCGAGGACAGGGATACCGGCCTGAGCAGATACCCCATCGCATGGGGCAATTGGGAAAAACAGAAAAATCAGTATCATGGCCGCGCGCTGGTGACGGGCATCATCCCCAACCAGATATTCATCAACACCATGTTCGCCATGGTCATGCGGCATTTGCAGCTTTCGGGCTTTCCCAAGACGGTATACAACGCCGACCTCATCAGCTCCTGGAGCAACGAGGTGGGGCAGGCCATCGGCGTTCACGGCGTTACACCCGGCCAGAGCATTGGACAGGTGGCGGCGAACCTGGCTCCGGCGGATATGAGCAGCCAGATCATCGCCGCCATAGACAAGGCTATGGCCTATACCAAGGAGTGCCTTGGCGCTACGGACGCCCAGCTTGGCGACGTGCGGCCTGAGAACACCTCGGCGCTGATGGTGCTGCAGTCCTCGGCGGAGGTGCCGCTGGAGAACACCCGCGCCGGTCTTTATGAGTGGGTGGAGGATATCGGCGCGATACTCCTGGACATGATGGGCACCTATTACGGCAGGAGGCCGGTGGTGCGGGAGCGGGAGATCAGAATGCCCGCTGTGGACGCTCTCGGCGGCGCGGTCCTTGACCCGGCGACGGGGCTGCTCTCTGTGGAGACCCAGAAGCGCCGGGTCGTGGAGATGTTCGATTTCTCCGTGTTCAAGGACCTCTGGCTGCGGGTTCGCGCCGACGTGGGCGCAAGCACCTATTTCAGCGAGATCGCTATGGTGCAGACCCTGGATAACCTGCGCCGGGACGGCACGCTCAGTCTCATCGAGTATCTGGAGCGCGTGCCGGACAAGCTCATTCCCCGGAAGGCGGAGCTTATCGAAGCCCTGCGGGAGCGGGGCGAAGCCGGGGAACAGCCGGACGGAAAGGGTGCGGGCATTTCCGAATCCGGCGCGCTGGCGAAGCTGTCCACCACGGTGCAGGCGAAATATTCGAGCCTGCCCGGCGTGGCGCAGAAGGCGCTGATGGCGAAAGCACAGCTTTGAAAGGAGAAGTAGAAATGGAAGAAAACCGTGATTTTGAGGCCGAGGTGGAGCAGCTCATGGAGGCTGCGCCCGAGCTGGCGGGCAAGGAGCTGCCCGAAGCCGTAATTGACGCGGCTGCCGCGGGCAAGAGCCTGAAGGCCGCCTACGATGAATTTAAGGCCGGTGAGGAGACCGTCCTGCGGCAGAACGAGGCCGCCCGGGCAAAAGCCCCCGTTGGCGGAGTTTCCGGCAGCGGCGGCATCGTGGAGCGGGAGGTCGACGACTTCCTGCGCGGGCTGAACGAGGAATACTGACGGGGCTCGGGGAGAGAAGTTTTTGGGCTTTGCGTTTTATCGTTACGCTGTGCGTATCGTTACTGCACGGCAGGGGCGCGCCCCTGCCCTACGAAATACCCTAAGTTTTGTTGTTGGAATGTAGGGCGGAGGCGTGCCTCCGCCGGGGCGACAGCGGGTTTTGCCGCAGAAGCGATCATGCGGACACATGTAAAAAGTCTTGTCATTCTGACCGCAGGGAAGAATCTCCGGGGATGGTTTTAGAAGGGCAGTTACGTTGGTGCGGAGATTCTTCGCAGCACGCTTCGCGTGGCTCGGAATAACAAAAATAATCAAATTTTGAAAGGATGAAAATTCATGTCTGGTGGAATCAATCTCGCAAGTAAATACAGCAAAAGCATCGATGAAAGATTTTATAAGGAGTCCCAGGCGGCGCTGGCGGTGAACAACGATTATGAGTTTACCGGCGTAAAGACCGTAAACGTCTATTCCATCCCCGCCGTCGCCATGAGCGATTACAGCCGCAGCGGCACCGCCCGCTACGGCACTCCCAACGACCTGAGCCGCAACGTACAGAGCCTGACCGTCAGCCGCGACAGGGCGTTCACCTTCATCATCGATAAGGGCGACAAGCTCCAGTCCATGAAGGCCACAGACGCGGGCAAGGCTCTGAACCGGCAGATACGCGAGGTCATCGTACCCGAGTATGACGCCTACGTTTTCCGTAAGCTGGCAGCGGCGGCCACCGCCATCGGCAATACCGGCACAGCGGCCATCACAGCCGAGAACGCCTATGAGTGCCTGCTGGCGGGTCAGGAGAAGCTGGGCGACCGCAATGTTCCCGACCGCGGACGCGTCTGCTTCTGCAGCTATCGGTTCGCCAATCTGCTCAAGCGCGACAGCTCCTTCGTCCGCTACGGCGACAGCTCTCAGGAACTGCTGAAGAAGGGCGTTATCGGCGAGGTGGACGGCACAAAGATAGTCAAGGTACCCGCCAGCCGCCTGCCCTCCGGCTGCGCCTTCCTGCTGGTGCATCCCATGGCGGCGACCGCACCCAAGCAGCTTGAGGAATATAAGATCCACGATAATCCTCCCGGTATCTCCGGTTTCCTCGTCGAGGGACGCTGCATCTATGACTGCTTCGTTCTGGACGAGAAGGCCTACGGCATTTACTACCACGGCGAGCAGGGCGTGCTGCGTCCTCTGGACGTGAGCACCTCCGGCGCTGAAACCGGCAAGGCAAACGTGATGGTAGTTCCCGGCGTACTTGAGGCCTCCGGCAACAAGTGGTATTACCAGACCGCCGAGACTGCCGAGGACTTCTCCGCACTGAGCTACGGTACCGCCATCACTACCTCCGCCTGGACCGTGCTGGCAGCCTCCGGCGCTATGATAACTCCCAATGCGGGTCATAAGTATATCCGCGTTATCGAGACCGACGCGGCGGGCAAGCCCATCGCGGCGGGCGAGAGCGTGCTGCATATAGGCTGAGCCGCATAGGATCAGCGTTGGCAGCGGCGGGGCAAGGAATGACATAATCTTTTTGTTCTGCGTGTTGACGTTATGTTGGTGCGGGGAGTGGGTGCGTTGTGTCGGGCGACCGATGGTCGCCCCTACGGTGTGATGTCGCTCACAGCAGAAACTATAATTCGTACAAATGGAAAAAACAGCACCGTAGGGGCGTGCATTGCACGCCCGCGAGGCAGTTTTGATATCCACCGCAGAAACGATAACAAGAATAAGCTTTCGCGGGAGGTCACATAGGGCCGCCCCTACCTTGCGAAGCAAATTTCACAAATCCTGAAAGGGATTTATTTCGTTTGAAAAAAGCGGCGTACCCGAGCCGAAAGGAGGAAAACCATGAATTACAAGCAGCTGAGGGACGATACCCTCAGACTTCTCAATCAATACAGCGTGGCGGGTGAGGAGGTCAGCGAGGCCTATAACAATCAGGCGGATTATCTCAAGCGCCTGCCCTCTCTGCTGGACGATGGGCAGATGCTCATCGCCACCACCGTGCGTCCCATAACGGAGCTGATGGAGATGAAGCCCTACTCTGCCACGCGGATGGGCAGTTGGCTGCGCTTCGCCCTGCCGGAGGATTTTTACCGCCTGTCCGGACGGGGGCTGGCGGTGGTGCAGGGCGGGGATTGCTTCCGCAGCCATGAGTACCAGCTTTTCGGAGGGGCGGGTCTGCTGGTGCCGGAGAGTCTTTTCGGTTCGGTGGTGCTGGAATATTTCCGCTATCCCTACCTCTTTGGCTCCGAGCCGGAGGATAAGGTGGAGGCGGACAACACCCCGGACACCCATCCGCTGCTGGCCTATTACGCGGCGGCGCATCTGGCCATGCATGACGACAGCTTCCTTTACGCCGCTCTGCTCAATGAGTTCGAGGCGCGGCTTGAGCGGCTGCGTCAGCCCGCCGTGGCTCAGCGTATGAGCGTCCGGGACTGTTACGGAGGGCTTGACTATGAGGGTTAAGCTTTCCTCTCTGCCCAGCCCCGCCAAGACCTGCTGCATTTCCCTTGACCGGCTGGACGGTGGCCTGAATCTTTTCGAGGAGGAGAGCCGCCTGGAAACCGACCAGTCGCCCGAGATGAAAAATCTCATCTGGCGGGACGGCGCTCTGGCATCCCGCAGGGGGCAGCGCCTTATCTGCGAGCTGGAGGGCGAGGGTCTGGCGGCATATGAGCGCTTTTATGCCGGGCGGGCCGTGTTCCACGCGGGAGACAGTCTCTACGCCGTTGTCCTGTCCACGGGAGCTTGCACAAAGCTCTGGGAGGGGCTTGAGCCTGTGGCGGGCGCGTTCTTCCTCTATGGCGGGCGGCTCTATTATAAGACCCGGGGCGCGTACCTGGCCATATCGGAGGACCTTAGCTGCGCCCCGGTGGAGGCATATACTCCGGTGACGTACATAAACGCCGACCCAGCCACGGGCGGCGGCGACGCTTACCAGCCGGAGAACCGCCTGAGCCCACGCAAGACCATATGGTACAACGCCGACGGCGGCGCGGCGTATAAGCTTCCGGTCTGCGGGGCGGAGATCGTGAGCGTTACCGTGGACGGCGGGGAGGTGGCGGCGTATTCCTACGACGCCGCGGAGGGAATGCTGACCTTCGATACAGCCCCGGCGGTGTCCGACCCGCCGGTGAACAACACCGTGCGCGTCACCTACTCGCTGGAAAACGGGCAGGCCTACAACAACATCATGGACTGCCGCTTTGCGGCGGTATACGGCGGCGAGACCCAGCTCTGCGTGGTGATGGCGGGCTCGCTGACCCAGCCCGACGCATATTTCTGGAACGGCGGCCATACGGCTATGGATCCCGGCTACTTCCCGATGGAGCAGTATAACCTTGTGGGTGCCGGGATAAGCGGCTTCGGGCGGCAGCAGGGCATGCTGGTCATTTTCACCGGCAGCGGCGTGGGCCGGGCCTCATTCTCTTTGGTGGAGATAGACGGGCGGGAGCGCATCCAGATGCCCTATGTGCCAATAAACAGCGCCATCGGCTGCGATATGCCGGGCAGCATACGGCTGGTAGAGAACAATCTCGTTTTCTGCTCCTCCCTGGGCGGGGTATACCGACTGCAGAGCAGCTCGGCGGCCTACGAAAACGAGCTGCTGCACATCAGCCGCAATGTGGACGGGACGGAGCTGCGTCCGGGTCTGCTCGCTGACGCGGCGGCGGGGCGCTGCGCCAGCATGGACGACGGCAGCCGCTATTGGCTGGCTGTGAACGGGCATGTTTACCTTTGGGATCATTCCATCAGCACCCCGGCCAGACCCAGTTGGTTCCTTTTCACCAACGTGGAGGCTGCGGCCTTTGCCCGGGAGGGAAGCGAGATATGCTTTGTTACCCCGGACGGACGGGTATGCGCCTTCTCCGAGAGCTTTTCGGACTTCGGTAAGCCCATCGAGAGGGAGTATAAGTTCCCGCCCCAGGCCTTCGGCGGCTATGAGCGCCTGAAGGACGTGGATAAGGTGGTGCTGACCGTGTCCTCCACCACGGACAGCCTGCTGCGCATGGAGTACATCAGCGACTACGGCGCGCGCACCGAGCCTGTGCCGATCCGCGCCTATTCCTGGCGGCTGTCGCCCCGCAATCTCAGCTACCGTATGCTGAGCTGCCTGCGCTGGTCAAGAAGCGCGGTGCGGCGGCCGGGCTGCCGCCATGTGCATAATTTTTCGATGCGGCTTTATAACAACGAGGCCGGACAGGATCTCAGCCTGCTCTCGGCCCGGATATTTTTCCGTTACCGCTCTCTTGAGCGCTGAAAGGAGGAAACGGCAATGAAAAAGCTTGAATTTACCAAGTCATGGCTGAATAAAAATGATTTTCCCACCTACGAGGAAAGCGAGGAGCAGGTGCGCCGGGATATGCAGAGTCTCCACGATGAGGCTCGCGACGCGCTCAACGCCCTTATAGACGCGCTTTCCGCACCCACGGCGGCCTCGGAACTGGGCGCGGTCGCCCCGGACGGTCTTTCCGGCAGGACGGTGCAGGCACTTATCGGGGAGCTGGCAGCCGCCATTGGCGCGCTGGGCGGCGCGGTGGAGCTGGATGGCTCCACTCTGGCACGCCTTGTGGCGGAGTCTATGGAGACCGACGTTCTCGGAGATTACTATACCGGCACTCTGGTGGAGGAGAAGCTGAAAGCCCTTGGGTTGGACGCTCTTACGGCGCGGGTGACGGATATGGAGAACGCTTTCTCCCGGGAAGGTGTGGTCATGGGTGAGGTGGCTCAGCCATATCCCTTCACGATGCCCGGCGCGGAGCTGGCGGGCTTGTCCGGCATTATGAGCACCCAGTGGACGAACCGCATATTCCTGGGCAATACCCTCTCCACGGTGGTGGCGGGTACGGAGAGTATGCTGCTCAAACGGGTGAATGTGCTTACCCGGGAGGAGTTCAGCACGCCCCTAAGCGGACAGGCTATGCCTATTTCCGCAAATTCCCAGAACTTTGTGCCTCTATGGGTAGATGACGCGGGCGAGTATATGATCGCGAAGGCGGGATACGTCTGGTATCTGCTCAGCCTGAAAACCGGCGTGTGCTCCCAGCTCGCCTCCGGCAGCGAGTACACCTACTGCGGTACGGCCCGGCTGGGCAATATCGTAACAGCCGTGTTTTATTACAACAATAACATATATTTTTACCGCAGGAACATTGCCGGCGATAACGGTTCCGCACCCGCCATCACGGCGCTGGACAATTATTATGAAAGCGGCTCCGCGCGGGACAAGGTGCTGGGTACTTACGGCAGCAGTCTGTTTTTCATGCTGAAGTATAACACCGGAGACTCCAAGCTGAAGGCCTACGCCCCGGCGGAAATGAGCTGCAGCGCCGAGTTTTCCACGGGTCTTGCGGGAGTCTACGCGTGTGGCGGAATATGCCGCCGGGGGACGGACTGCTATTTCCTGCTTGCCACCTCTTCCGGCACCTATTATCATGCGCGGTGCGGCGTAAGCCTTAACGGCAGCGCGGCGAAGCCCAGCCTTGTGGTGGGAGAGAGCGCCGTTTACGGCAGCCGCGTCATTGCCCGCGGCGACGGGGTGGTTTATGCCGTTTCCGGCTCTAACCTATATGTGCTGGACGCGGAGACCGTGCTGATGCTTTCTTCCGCTGTTCTGCCCGGCACGCCAAGCAGCTACCTCTGCTCTATGAACGGCGCGGAGCTGGGCGAGCTTTGGGGCGGCAGGTATATTCCCGCGGGAAGCGATCTGGTGGACGTGAGCGATATGAGCAGGCGAGCCCTGCGCTGCGATGGCATTTCCGTTGAGGGTTATGCCGTTCATACCACGGCGGGACGGTATTTCGTAGCCTACGCCGGCGGTAAGTGGTATCTTTTCGACAGTCTGCTGCGGCCCGTATGGGGTATGGTACCCTATGTGACCGCCGAGACACAGGAGAAACCGGTGCTGCCCCAGCCGGATACATCAAATTACGGCACGCTGACAAAGGCGTAAGAAAAACGAAAAAGGAGATGGCAAGGATGGATAAGGACAGCAAGATTATCGCTGAGCTGGAAAAGCTCTATTCAGGCGTTGAGGGCTGGGATGAGAAGGAGCGCCGGGATCATATCATCACGGCGTATCATTATATCAAAAAGCAGCAGGAGGCTCAGGCTAAATACGGCACCGTGGACGCAAATGACCCCGAGGCGGTTCGCGCCGCCGTGGAGCGCCGCAAGGCGGAGGGCGGCGGTGAGGCTTCGGCGTCCGCCGGGAATAACGCAGTGGTCAGGGAATATGACGCGGCGGCGAAGAACGTGGAGCGCGCCGTGGACGCTTCCACCGGCGCTGCCGTGGCAGGCGTGAAGGCGGCGAAGGCAGAGGCGGAGGCGAGGTATCAGAGCCAGCGGGACGCTGCTGCCGCCCAGGCCGCCAGGGATATGGATAATTCCGCCCTCTATTCCGAGCTGCGCGGGGACTACGGCGGCATAGGAAAGGCGCAGTATGACAGTATTCAGAACACCGCCGCCAAAAATCAGGCGGAGATAAACCGCGCCCAGACTGAAATGGCCCGCGCCGCCGCCGTGGAGATAGCGGGGCTTCAGGCCAAGGGAGAGTACGAAAAGGCGGAAAAGCTTTTGAACCTGGCTCAGAAGAAGCTGGCGGCGCTGATGGAACTGGATCAGTGGCAGGCGGAATATGCCGCCGATGAGCGGGAGCTTCAGGCGAAGCTCAGCCAATGGCAGGCGGAGTATGAGCTTTCGGCGGCAAAGCTCATGGGTGGGACCGCCTCCGGCCAGCCCACCGCCGATACCCGCGCCAGACTGGCGGCGTTGGGCGAGGCTATGCTGAAAAAGGGGCTTATGCCCAATGCCGCCCAGCTCGACGCTATGGGAATGACCAACCTACAGGCGCGGGAGTATATCCGCTCCCTGAACGAGGGCTGACGGGCAACCCCTTTACATAAATTCCGAGAAGCGACAACGAGTATAAGCGCAAAGAGCGTGTCCTTCTGAATGCAGTGAAGAATCTCCGGCGTTGGTTTTGATTGGCAGTCAAATCGGTGCGGAGATTCTTCGCTCGCGCGACCCGTGGCTCAGAATGACAAATTATTTACATGTTGCGGGCTGGTCGTTTCTGTGCATAAGACCCCAAGCAGTGTCCTTCTGAACGCAGTGAAGAATTTCCGGGGTTGGATTTATATGAACAGTGAATATCCTTCGGATGTGCCCCCCCCCCTTGGAGACGAAAAAAGTCGTGCGCTCATGGCTTTACAAATGCGTTTATTCGTGATATACTATGCGGGTAAATAAGCGCCTGTAGCCCAATGGATAGGGCATCAGATTCCGGTTCTGAGGGTTGGGGGTTCGAGTCCCTTCAGGCGTGCCAAAACAGCCGTTGCCCGAACAGGGTAACGGCTGTTTTGTTATCATGGTTCATTTATGAGGAAAATGCCTGCAAACGCGGAGAATATACCCGATTGTTGCCTTGAATCGTTTGGATTTTTCCTTTTCTCTGTGTGATATGCGTCAGGAAATGCTGTCCATTGCGGCGGCGTACAAGGTGCCGTCTTTACGGATAAAGACCATCGAGTAGGCATTCTGCAGGTCATAATTGTAGTGTTCATACCAGCTTTGGGCGGAGAAGTCGGCCTTATAGCGGATGGTGCAGGTGAAGCAATTTTCGTTTACAAGGGCAAAGTCTGTGAAGGACAGCTCCTCATAGCTTATCTCTGTGGCAGATGCCCAGTACATTGCGTCCTTTGAGTCTTTTATGTAGCGGTAGAGCTCGGTTCCGGGGAGAATGCAGGAAAGCAGTGAAGTATAATTATAATCGGTATACTTCTGCTGCGAATAGGTCATGTATTTGGAGAAGAACTCCTCGACTCTTTCGTGAGTTTCCGCATAAAGAGCATCATCATGCGCGTGGAAGAAGGTAAGCGTGTTGGCATCCTTGCCGCTTACAACAGGAGTAAGGACATTTCCGTACGAATCGAAGGCTGTGATAGAGGGCTGGGTGTAAAGACCATCGAGCTTATAGGTAACATTATGGAACAGGCCACTGCCTGCGTAGCTTTCCAGACCCTTCAGTACCCCAGGGGAAGAGGAGGTCTGCTCGGCTTCCGTAAGCTCCGCGCCACCCACGATGACGGTTATATCTGAGGGAGCGGTGATCGTATAAGAATAGAAGTCGGTTTCGGGGAGCAGATAGCTTACCGTGCCGTCCGCTGCCGGCTCGGAGCTTTGCAAACGAACGCCGTCAGCGTCGGTAACGACAATATTGCCGTAAAGGGGGGCAACACGATAGCGGACGAAATACGTCTGCTCGTCAAAACGCAGTTCCAGCTCTGTCCTGTCAGGGCAGGCGACCCGGTCGTTAATGATGTATTCAGCATCCAGCTCTATGTTGTTCAGGTAAATCTTTTGATCTGCGGGAGCGTCTATTTCAACGGCCACGCTCTGAAGATGATCCACATTGAAGCAGGATTCAATATTGCCCACCTGCCGCACAGACATACCGAAGCCTGCGCTTTCCTTTGCGCTGAGGCTTACCCGGCAAAGGTCTGTTGCGCCCGCACGGACAACGTATACAGGTACTCCGTCGGAATCATCGCCGCGCTCCTTGCGGTAGGTATAGTTGGCGTTTTTAAGAACGGCATCGACATATCCCTTATAAAGCTCTTCTTTATTTTCAAATTTGCTGAGTGCCGCGCAAAAATCGTCGTGAATATATGCGCACCACTCGTCCGCTGAGGTTTCGGCCATCAGCGCATCCATTACGGGCTCGGGACGGGATGCCTCGTAAGCGGCAAGATATTGATAGAGGGTAACGCAGCACGCTGCGCCGATCAACAGCAGGCTCAGCGCGTATATCAGCAGGAAACGACGCCAGCCGCGTCCGTTTTTTGCTTTTACGGAGTTGTTGCTCATGTGCTTATTCCTCCTCAAGTACGATAAAGCCCGTAGGGATGGTTCGAGGCCCGGTAACGGAGGCACAGGAGTTGATGATCTCGCCTTCATAAACCATTACGGAGGAGGAGCCGCCGTCCAGATTGCCTGCGTTTACGGCGCCGTATTCCAGCATAACGTCGCAGATGTCCTCCATGGTAGCGCCGAGGGTGTTGATGGAGCGGCCGTCAAGAACCAGCAGCAGTACCGCGCCATCGGAACGCTGGCCGATAGCGGTACGGGGATTTACGCCGCTGGCAAGGTTGGAGTACTGCACTTCACCGTTGATGATCAGCGAGGAGGCCAGCCCGTCGTGAGTGACGAAGCTGACACCGTACTGCATCCCCAGATCCAAGGCGTCCTGCCCCGTCATGGTACCAACGTGGAGGATGTGGTCGGCATCGAAGCCGATGACGTTGTAGGTGGTGCTTTTACTGCCCCATACCATTTCGCCTTCTGTGATGACGAGACCCTGAGGGATGCCGCCGTTGCCCCGGCCATTTTCGTCATTGAAGCCGCCTGCGTTAATGCCGGCAACACCGTTATATTTGGCAACCATGTCCGTAAGCAGCAAACCGGCCTGCTGACCGAGATTGTCGGAGGTGCCGAGAATGACACGGGATGGGTCCTTTACGATCAGAAGCTTGCCCTTGATCGTACCCTGAGAGATGTCGATCAGCTCCAGCGTTTTCTGCTCCTCCAAACCGCTGTCGCCAGCGGTTTGGCTGCCCTGCTGGATGTGTATCAGGGATGTGTTCACTGCCTCGGTAACGAGGGCTTCGGTGTTCTGACTTTTGAGCAGATCGATCTCCTCGTCGGTGAGGAATATGTTGGCCACCCATCGAATGGCGCTGGTTTCGCGCACCGACCGGCAGAAAAGCTCGGTGATGGTGGGAGACGGTCCCTTTTCCATCACCCATATGACCCCGAGCAATATAATCAATATGGCTGCAAGGGTGGTACCCAAAAGGGCAAGAGCGCGGCCCAATACCAGCAGCAAACGGTGTTTTTTCCTGCTTTCGGTGTTTTCCATATCATAGACCCTCCATGCGGAAGTCCGCACAATGTTATTATCGGATGCTCTGCCAAGACCCGCAGATGTATTTATTCAGAGTTTCCAAATACCCATTCTCTCTGAATGTGGAAACTGACGAAGAACAGCGCTGTATCCACAACTGCTTTCAGCAGCGTCAGCAGCCACGAGGAATCGGTGACGAAAAGTTTGCCCAACAGGTATACAAGGCCCGCGGACACGATAAGCTGGAGAATGCAGAGTATGTAATATCTTGCCATGGCAGCGCTGTATTTTCCGTTTGCTCCGAAAACCAATTTTTTGTTCAGGTTAAAGTTCACAAAGCTGGAAATGGCTCTTGAGAGCGCCGTGCATATGGGTACAGCCAACGCCGAAAGCAACCCGCCCAGCAAGGCATGCAGGATAAGAAACGCCAGAAGATCAATGCCCGCAGAGGCAAAGGAGCTTGCCATATATTTAATGATGAGCTTGTAGATGAGGATGGAGTCCCGTACGGGGCGAAAATGAGAGCCGCTGTTATTGTCCTCATATACGGTTGTTATCGTTACCTCTCGGAATGGTACGCCTTTGCGATGCAGCTCCAGAAGCATGTTGGTTTCGTATTCGTAGCGGTTGCCCGATATTTCCGTAAGAGCGGGGAAGAGGCTCGCATTGACGGCGCGCAGACCTGTCTGTGTGTCGCTGAGGCGTATACCGCAGCCGGTGCGAAAGGCGAAAGAGGTGATCTTATTGCCTTTGCGGCTTTTGGACGGAACATTGGGAAGGTTAAAATCCCGGCAGCCGAGAATGAGTGCATCTTTGTTTTCCTCAAGAGCCAGCGCGCAGGCGAGAATATCCTTCGGAAGATGCTGGCCGTCTCCGTCGGCGGTAACGGCACTGTCAATGTCGGGACGGTTCTCGGAAAGATAGCGGAAAGCGGTCTTGAGGGCTGCGCCCTTGCCCTGATTGACCTCGTGGCGAAGCAGAGTGACCTGCGGCAGCTTTTGTGCCAACTCGAAGGGCTGAAGATGCTCCTCGTCGCTGCCGTCATCAACGAGTATGATGTCTCTGAAGCCTTCGCCGATCAGCCCGTCTATTACGGCGCAAAGCTTTTCGGTGGGGTTGAGAGAGGGGAGTATGGCAGCACAATTTATGGATTTTGTGGTTGTAGTATTCATAAACAGGACTCCTCGGCCACGGTACTTCTTTGCGGGAAAACTCGACGCCATACACTAAGTTGTACCACAGATCGAAGAAATTTGCCAGTACTTTTTCAGGGCTGATTTGAATAAATTGACGTATATCTGATGAACACGCTATTTGTACTGATTTTTCTGATTTTTGCCGGAAACGGGACAGAATCTGAGAACGTGAAGCAATGCTTATGACATGCGGGATTTGCCCGACGACGCGGCAAGGTGAATGTGTTCAGTTTTTACACATTATTCTGCAAAAAAGGCTCTTATTTTGTTATTATTGAATCTTTCTTTTTTTATGGAGTTCTGTATAATGAAAGTTAGATAAAGCATCCGAAAATAACGATATAATGTAAGGAGAATGGTATATGGGTGTTTATATTGTGACCGGAGGTTCCGGAGGAATCGGCGGAAAGACCGTGGAAATTCTGAAAAGCCAGGGACATGAGGTCATTAACGTCGATTTGAGAAATGCCGATATCTGCGCGGACCTTTCCTCCGAGGAGGGTCAGAACAGCGTGATCGAGGCCATACACGAGAGATTCCCCGAGGGAATTGACGGACTGTGCTGCAACGCGGGCGTTTCCGGCACATGCGGAAATCTGAAGCTCATCGTCCGCCTCAACTATTTCGGAGCTGTCAATCTGGCGCTCGGCCTTTTTGACCTTCTGAAAAAGAAAAAGGGAAGCTGCGTGGTCACGTCCTCTAATACAATTTCCCAGGGGGCCGCGCGTCCCGACCTGGTGGACATGCTCAACTACAGCCAGGCAAATAAAATCAATGAGCAGCATGTGCTTGAAATAGTAGAAAAGCTGGACGATAAAAACCTCTCCGTGGGCAACAGCATATATGTCACCACAAAATACGCTCTGGCGCGCTGGGTGCGCCGCGTATCGGCCACGTGGGCCGCGAACGGAGTCCGCATCAACGCGGTGGCTCCCGGAAATGTTTCCACGCCTATGACGGCTTCGATGGGCGACAATGCCAAGGCGGCGCTGGCGGCTCTGCCTATTCCGATAAACTACGGCACGAATGAATTGATGTGCCCGGAGGATATCGCGAATGTTATCGTGTTTCTCGCGTCTCCGATGGCGCATGGCGTAAACGGCAACGTGATGTTTGTTGACGGCGGCACCGACGCGCTGCTCAATTCGGAAAAGGTATATTAAGGAGGGAGAGCCATGACGTTGATAAGACAGTATATAAATGCGATGCTTAACAGAGATTCCGTCGCGCTCAGCAAGCTTTTTTCACCAACAGCCATTTATATGGATTACTGCCCCAAGGATTCCGGAAAGCCCCAGCTTCATGCGTATGGTCCGGAGGGAATCGATATGTTCTTCCGCAATCGTTTCCTTTTCAGAAAATTCGAGATCATGGAACCTATTATTATCAGCGACACACAGGCATATTACTATGCTGTGTATGAAGGCTACCATATGAGAGCGATCGCCACCATTCAGGATTTCAGCGAGGACGGAGAAATCCAGAGACTTGTTGTAAGACCCGCGTGAGCAAAAATCATCTGCATCAAGGGGGAAGCTCCCACAGGGGTAACTCAAAATAAACGTTTGCGAGCATGGATCAAGGCCGCCGGAATGCATTCCGGCGACCTTGATTTTTCTGTTGACGCAGGAACGGGACTGCCGCGATTTTGCAGCAGTCCCGAAGGAAAAACAGCTCTTAATCCGCAAACAGCGGGGTGGAAAGATAGCGGTCGCCAGTATCGGGCAACAGGGCAACGATGGTCTTGCCCTTGTTCTCCGGCCTCTTGGCCAACTGAATGGCAGCCCACACGGCGGCGCCGGAGGAGATGCCCACCAGCACGCCCTCCTTCTTGCCGATGAGCTTGCCGGTGGCAAAGGCGTCCTCATTCTCCACGGCGATGACCTCATCATAGATTTTGGTATCCAGCACGCCGGGAACGAAACCGGCGCCGATGCCCTGGATCTTATGGGAACCGGGAGTGCCCTTGCTCAGCACAGGAGAACCGGCAGGCTCCACCGCCACGACTTTCACATTGGGGTTCCGGCTCTTCAGATACTCGCCGGTGCCGGTGACCGTGCCGCCGGTGCCCACGCCGGCTACGAAGATATCCACCTTGCCGTCGGTATCCTCCCAGATCTCCGGGCCGGTGGTGGCCTTGTGGACGGCAGGGTTTGCGGGGTTGACGAACTGGCCGGGAATGAAGCTGTTGGGGATCTCCTTGGCCAGCTCATCGGCCTTGGCAATGGCTCCCTTCATGCCCTTTGCGCCTTCCGTCAGCACCAGCTCCGCGCCGTAGGCTTTCATAAGCTGGCGGCGCTCCACGCTCATGGTTTCGGGCATCACGATGATGATACGGTAGCCCCGGGCGGCGGCCACGGAAGCCAGACCGATGCCGGTGTTGCCGGAAGTGGGCTCGATGATAACAGAGCCGGGTTTCAGCAGGCCTTTCTGCTCTGCATCGTCGATCATGGCTTTGGCAATGCGGTCCTTAACGCTGCCGGCGGGATTGAAATACTCCAGCTTAGCAAGGACTTTTGCCTCCAGGCCCTCTTCCTTCTCAATATGAACCAGTTCCAACAGCGGGGTCTTGCCGATCAACTGATCAGCGGATGTATATATCTTACTCATAATAATCCTCCCTGCGGCAGCACCGCACAAATAGTCATGAAAATCCCCCACAGCGTGGAGGCTTTTTATCATCACCGCCGGTTGCCCGGAGGGCGAGGCGATGGGCTTTTAATCATATATAGTGTGATTTTTCATACCATTTTCCTACTAAGATGTCATCTTAATTGATTTGTGATGCTTCTGGAGTCTGCCAAATTTCTTACCGGCGGCGGCAACATCGAAGGATATGGTTGTGCTTCATTTTAATACCAACCTTTCTTGTAGGTTGGTGTGTATTATAGTCTTGCTTTTTGCGTTTGTCAATAGCTGTTTGCAAAAAATTTTCATTGATTTCCCTACTTACCATGTTGTATAATAGGTTTGTTCTTAAGAGGAGGGACAAATATGCTTATCTCAACGAAAGGCCGCTATGCGCTGCGGGTCATGATCGATCTGGCGGAGCATCAGGCGGATGGCTTTATTCCCCTGAAAGTGATAGCAGAGCGGCAGGAAATTTCGGAAAAGTATCTGGAAAGCATTATAAAGCTGCTGGTAAAAGCCAGGCTGCTGAACGGCTTGCGCGGCAAAGGCGGCGGATATCAACTGACGAAAGCGCCGGAACAATACACGGTGGGGAGCATCCTGCGGCTGACAGAGGATTCCCTGGCCCCGGTTTCCTGTCTTGAGTCGGGGGCTGATGCTTGTCCCCGGGCGGCGGAGTGCCGTACCCTCTCCTTGTGGCAAGGGCTGGACAAGGTCATCAATGACTATCTGGACAATATCACTTTGGCTGATTTGATGCACAGCAATTCTGACGGATATGACTATATTATTTGAGCCCCATTTCTGATTTCACAAAAAGATGTCCGCCCATTCTCTGAGCGGACATCTTTTCGTAATATAGTGTGATTTTTCACATTAACGTCCCCGATTTTTGCGTATGGAAGGAAGAGGGGGGTGTGAATGGAGAAAAGGCTCACGAACAGAAGCGGTAATGATCGATACGGCAGCCGTCTCTTATGCCTTTTCCATATAGTTATGAATGGCGGCGGTAGTCGCCTGATAAGCGCGGCGGACATCCTCCATCAGAGGAACGGCCTCTGCCGGAATAGCGTCCGTTTCCGGACGCAGCGCATCCGTCAGCCGCGCTACGGAGTCCAAAAGACGGGTAAATCCCAGGTTTGCGCATACGCCCTTCATGGTATGGGCGGCGCGGAAAGCTTCACCCCGGTTGCCGGCCTCCATCTCCTTGCAAAGGGTATCAAAGCTGCTGTCGTCCAAAAATTTGCCGATGAATTTTTCGATAAGCTTAACGCTGGGAAGCCGTGAGCTTACTTCGGTGTAGCTGCCGCCCAGTTCCCGATAACATTCCTCAATGGTCATGATGTGCCTCCTATGAATTCTTTGTTTCCAAATCGCCGTTTCGCAGCGCCTGCTCCGTATCCTGCTCGAAGGCGTTGACCGTCATGCCGCTGCCGGATCGGGTTCTCCCGGGCGGCACAGCATGAAGCAAATACGTAATCTGAAATTACAACTGTAATCTAAAATGACCAAAAAACAAGCGATATTTAGCGCTTGTTATGTATATAATACCAGAATAACTCGCTGAAATCAATATATTCTGTCGTTTTCGTCATTGAAATTTACCACGTTCCAAAAATTTTTCTGTTGCATAAGTTGAGCCTCAAAGATATAATGCAAAAAAGGAGTGAGCTATATGATGCCGTTTGCTGAAAAGCTGTCGTTTTTGATGTATATCACACAAACCAGCAACAAGGAGCTTGCCGCCGAGTTGTCTGTTGACCCATCCATGATCAGCCTGCTGCGCACCGGAAAACGCAAGCTTTCCAAAAATTCCGACCAGGCGAAGAAGATGGCGGCCTATTTCGCAAAGCGCAGCTCCGCGGTGTTTCAGCGGCAGGCTCTGTCAGAGATGCTGGGGCAGGTGTCGATCAGCCCCAGTATGCCCACAGAAGTGCTGGCCTCCAGCCTGGAGACCTGGCTGCAGGGGGAAAGCGATAATATAGCCCATACCATCCTCTCGGGCATCCAGTCATTGCCTGCCAATGTGGAGAGCGTTCAGGCGCCGTTTCCCGGGCCTGCTCCCGCCTCAAAGAGCCAGACCCTGTTCTTTTACGGCGAGGAGGGGCGGCGGGAGGTGATGGCCCGCATGATGCAGGAGATGCAGCAGATGGAAGTCCCAGGCTCCGTCCTGACAGTGGTGGACGACAATCTGGAATGGCTGCTGTCCGATTATCTGTTTACCAAAAAGATACAGGCCGGCTTTATGGAGCTGTCCGAGCGGGGCTTCTCCTTTCACCAGATCATGCCCCCGCTTAACTATATCAACCGCTATGCAGAATCGCTGCAGTTCTGGATGCCCATATATGCCACCGGAAAAACCAAGGTCTATTATTACCCGAGACTCCGGGGAAATCTCTACCGTCACTCTATCATCGTGGTGCCGGGACGCTGCGTGCAATACGCGGCCTCCGTGGGTCTGGGCAGCACCAGCGACATCACTATGTTTTCAACCGACCCGAAGCTGGTGAGCGCCTTTGAAAAGCAGTTTCAGGAGCATGTCGCTCTTTGCAAGCCGTCCCTGGACGTCTATCAGAGCCCCGGCGACTTTATCCCACGCTTTTTGGAATTGTTCTCCCGAGGGGGAGATACCATTCAGCAGATCAACGCTCTGTCCGTCAACAGCATGCCCCGGGAGCTTCTGGAGTGGTGCGTCCGGGAAGCGGGCGAGTCGGAATGGGAAGAAGGATTCAGGATGCATCTGGAGGAGCTTTCCCATTTCGAAGAGCGCCTCGGGCAGGATAAATACATCGATATGTGCCGCCTGGCCTCGGCAGAGGACGTACGCGCCGGGAAAGTACCCGTGGTTGCCCTATCCAAGGCATTTCCGGGATACCTGAGCTATACGCCCGAAACCTATTGCCTTCATCTGAAGAATATCCTGCGGCTTATGGATAAATATGAGAACTATTCTTTCCTGCCGCTGCATGAAAAAGAATGCCCGGATTACAACCTCTTCGTCAGTGAGGGCGGCATGGCTCTGCTTGTCCGCGCCGTCGAGCCGTTCGTGATGATGGAGATCCGCCGGCCACCCATGATCACAGCCTTCCGGGAGCACCTGCTCCGCCGGGCCGATGCTGTTGGGTACGAGGGCATCAGCCGGGAAAAGGTTCGTATGGAGCTTCGGGCGCTGATTCAGGAGCTGGGCGGCTGACTGAGCCGCGGAACGAATTTCACCGCAAAAACGAAAACCCGGATAGATGGAAAGGCTATGTCATTCTGAGCGTAGTGAAGAATCTTCGCAGTTATTTGGCTGCCAATGTAAAACCAACGCCGGAGATTCTTCGCAAGCTCAGAATGACATGTTTTTTGCTCTGCGCTGTGCGTATCGCTGTTGCCCCGGCATGGCGCGTCCCTGCAATTGCCGTTGACAAAACCGATTTCTTATGTCCTAATATGATCAGGACCTTTGAAGGGAGGCGGCGCGATGAAGCGCGTTATTATAAATATCATTCTGGCTCTGGCTTCGCTGGGCATTCTGTGCCTTGCCATACTTATTTCCGTCAACAACCGGGTGCTGCTCAGCGCTGCTGGGCGCATCCTCACCGTAGAGGAGGCCGCCGGACTGGACGCTGACTGCATACTCGTCCTCGGAGCGGGCGTCAGGGACGGCCGCCCGTCCCTCATGCTGGCCGACCGACTTGACCGGGGGATGCAGCTCTATTTCGCCGGGGCCTCGGAGAAGCTGCTCATGAGCGGCGACCATGGCCGGGAGGATTATGACGAGGTGAACGTTATGAAGGAGCAGGCCGTGGCTGCCGGGGCGGAGTCCTCGGATGTGTTCATGGATCACGCGGGCTTCTCCACCTATGAGAGCATCTACCGGGCCCGGGATGTTTTCCGGGCGGAGAGGATAATCATCGTTACCCAGCCCTACCATCTGCCCCGCGCCCTGTATATCGCGGAAGCGCTGGGACTTGAAGCCTGGGGCGTGGCTGCCGAGGGTGAGGATTACTTTGGCCAGAGCTACCGCAATGCCCGGGAGGTACTGGCCCGGGTCAAGGATGTTCTGTACTGCGCGTTTCAGCCTGAACCCACGTATCTGGGCGAGGCTATCCCCGTATGGGGCGACGGCAACGCCACCAATGACCGGTGAAAGGCTATGCTGATGTAAAGAATATGTCATTCTGACCGAAGGGAAGGATCTCCGCAGTCGTATAAGACAAAAGGACGCAAGCCGATGCTTGCGTCCTTAATATTTGTATATGTTATCCTATCATATGAATGTTCTTTATCCTGTCGCCGGCAAAGTACTTGCGGAAGTAGAATATACAGAGAATAAGAGAGACCAGGCTGGCGGCGGGAGTACCGAGACCGACGTGGAAAAGGGTAGCGCCGTCGATGCGGCTCATGAAATAGGCGATGGGGATACGGACCAGAAAGGCGGTGGCCATGCTGTGGAAGGCCACGAAGGCCGTCTTGCCGCTGCCATTGAAAAGACCGTTCAGGCAGAACATGAAGCAGACCAGAATGCAGTCCCAGCAGAAGGGGTAGAGATAGCCGACGCCCGCGTCTATAACGGCGGCGTCCGTGGTCAGCAGACCAAGCAGGGTCCTGGGGATGATGTGGGCAATGAGCACGAAGGGAACTCCGATGCAGAGGGAGAACGCCATAGCGTAGAAGGTGCTCTTCTTGGCGCGCTCGGGCTTGCCGGCACCGATGTTCTGGGCGGTGATGGTGGAGAGAGCGGAGGAAAGAGCCCAGGGGAAGGTCATGCCTATGTCGACCACCTTGCCCACAAGGCTTGCGCCCGCGGCGGCGTTTACACCCATCTGGTTGGTTATCTTGGTGATGACTAGGAAGGAGATGCTGACCAGCGTGTTCTGCAGGCTCATGGGGATGCCCAGGCGGAACATATTGCCGATTATCTTCATATCGATGGCAATGTGCTCCTTCCTGAACTCATAGGGGAAGCCGGTCTTCCATATGTAGAGGCAGGCGAGCGCGAAACTGAAGAACTGAGAGATAACGGTGGCCAGCGCCGCGCCGGCGGCCGCCATGCCCAGGAGAGCCACAAAAATATAGTCCAGAGCGATGTTCATAACGCAGGAGATGCCCACGAATACCATCGGCGCTGTGGAGTTGCCCAGACCGCGAAGCAGAGAGCCGGTGATGTTATAGCCCATGATGAATACGTTGCCGAGGGAGCATATCTTCAGATAATTCCAGCATTCGTCCACGGCCTCGGGGGGCACGCTCAGAACTTTGATAAAGAACTTGCCGAATACAAGCTGTATGATCATGACAACGATTGAGATGGAAAGGCACATAAAGGCGGTGCTGGTAATGGCCGCGGTGGTGTCGCGGTTTCTCTTGGCGCCGAAATACTGTCCGATAAGGACGGTACCGCCGCTGGTGATGCCCATGAAAAGGTTGGTGATAAGGTTCATTATGCTGCCTCCGGTGGATACGCCGGAGATGGCGCCCGCCGTTGCGTAGCGCCCCATGAAGGTCACGTCCGCCGCGCCGTAAAGAACCTGGAATATGCTGGAGATGAAGAAGGGCAGAGCGAAGCGTATCAGGGATTTGGCTACGCTTCCCTCTGTGAGGGAGAGGGGCAGCCGCTCCTTTTTGAGAGTTTTAGACATTGCTGATTTCCTTTCATTGAAGGATGGTTTTTACCCTAAGGCCGTATTGTTTAGTATAACACGTCAAAGAAAAATGTCAAGCGGTTTATTTTGATTGTTTGCTGTTTCTTTGTCGATATGAGTTTGGGGCATATATTTGCCCCTCTCCGCAGCCGTTTAGGGGCGGAGTTTACCGCAGAAACGACAATATGTACTAACGGAAAAAGCCGCACCGTAGGGGCGTGCATCGCACGCCTGCTATGGAGCGAGCTTTAGCGCAGAAACGATAACACGGATAAATAAAAAACATGTCATTCTGAACGAAGTGAAGAATCTCCGGCGTTGGTTTACATTGGCAGTGAAATCGGTGCGGAGATTCTTCGCTCACGCTTCGTTTGGCTCAGAATGACAAATCTTTAGGTTATGCGTTTTGGTTTTACATTGAGCATGGAGTTCAATGCGATAAGGCGGGCGACCGATGGTCGCCCCTACGATGTGACGGCGCTCACAGCAGAAACCATAGTGTGTACAAACGGAAAAAGCAGCACCGTAGGGGCGTGCATCGCACGCCCGCTATGGAGCGAGCTTTAGCGCAGAAACGATAACACGGATAAATGAAAAAACACGTCATTCTGAACGCAGTGAAGAATCTCCGGCGCTGGTTTACATTGGCAGTCACGTTGGTGCGGAGATTCTTCGCAGCACGCGGCCCGTGGCTCAGAATGACATGATTTTTAGCTATATGCTTCGCTCAGCTCGTTCACCGGGGGCAGACAGCGGTGGCTGCGGCAAACGTAATAGGTGGTTTTGCCGTCCTTCAGGGGATATTCTTCGGTGGGGCGGGGCAGCAGGATGAGCGCCGCATCGGAGGGCAGGAGAAGCGGCAGCTTTTCGATATCGGTCTGCTCCGCCGCGACGGCTGTGATTTTCGCGGGCGGCTCGCGGTATTCCAGCAGGGCGGTAAGGAACATGCCGTGACCCGCCGGGTACTGAGCCGCCTCCGGAGACAGGAAGTCCAGCAGGCGCTCCGCCTCGCCCTCATAGCCCGCTCCGGGGCGGAGCAGGGACAGGCGGGCGAAATTATACGCCATCAGGGAGTTTCCGCTGGGAATGGCTCCGTCATAGGTCTCCTTGGGACGCAGGATGAGCGCTTCGCTCTCCCGGCTGTATAGATAAAAGCCGCCGTCACCGGCGCGGAACTGCTCAAGCACCTTTCCGCACAGGGTCTCAGCCCGGTCAAGATATACCGGCTCCAAGGCTGCCCCGTATAGCTCGAGCTGGGCAAAGATGCAGGCGGCGTAATCGTCCAGCAGACCCTTTATGCCCCGCTTCCCGGCACGAAAGCTGACGAAAAGCGTGTCGCCCTCCCACAAGTTACGTCGGATGAACTCGTCTGCCCGCCTTGCCGCCTCCAGATAGGCTGTGCTGCCGCAGCAGCGGTACAGGCGGCACATGGCGGCCACCATCAGCCCGCTCCACATGGTCAGTATCTTGTCGTCCAGATGGAGGCGGCAGCGCTCTCTGCGGTATTGAGCCAGTCTTGGCAGCAGCGGCTCAAAGGCTTTGTTTCCGGGGTCGCTGCTCAGCAGATTGGGGATGTTTTTGCCCTCGAAGTTGCCGGCGGGGCTGAAGCCGAAGTGGGCGCCGAGCGCCGCGCCTTCCCGGTCGCCAAGCACGCTGCTCAGCTCGCCGGGGGTGAAAAGATAATATTTGCCCTCCTCGCCGTCGCTGTCGGCGTCCTGAGCGCTGTAAAAGCCGCCCTCGGGGGAAGTCATTTCCCGCAGGATGTAGTCCGCCGTTTTCTTCGCCACGTCAAGGTAAAGGGACTTGCGGGTAAGCTCATACGCCTTGCAGTAGGCCATGATCAGCAGGGCGTTGTCATAGAGCATTTTTTCAAAATGAGGCACAAGGAAGCGCGAGTCCGTGGAATAGCGGCAGAAGCCGCCGCCTATGTGGTCAAAAAGACCGCCCCGGTACATCTGCGCCAGTGTGTGCTCCGCCATTTCCAGACAGGCCGCGCTGCCCCGCCGCTGGTAGTAGGCCAGAAGAAAGAGCAGATTGTGGGGCGTGGGAAATTTGGGAGCGCGGCCAAAGCCGCCGTTTTTCCTGTCGTAAAGGTGCTCATAGTGCGCGGCGGCAATGTCGGGCAGCCGTTCGTCTGCCATTGCCGCACGCCCCGGTTCACGGCTGAGGTCGGTCACCAGACTATCCGCCTGACTCTGCAGCGCCGCCCGGTCGGCGATCCATTTTTCGTGTATCAGGCTCAGAAGCTCCCGCAGCCCTATCATGCCGCCCCGGCTGCTTTTGGGGAAATAGGTGCCCGCGAAGAAGGGCTTCTGCTCCGGCGTCATGAAAATGCTGGTGGGCCAGCCGCCGCTGCCGGTAAAGGCCTGACAGACGGCCATGTATACGCTGTCGATGTCGGGCCGCTCCTCCTTGTCCACCTTTATGGAGATAAAATGGCGGTTCAGCAGCCCGGCTATATCCTCGTCCTCAAAGCTCTCGTGGGCCATCACATGGCACCAATGGCAGGTGCTGTAGCCGATGCTCAGGAAAACCGGCTTGTCCTCGGCTTTGGCGCGGCGGAAGGCCTCCTCGCACCAGGGGTACCAATCCACCGGGTTTTCCGCGTGCTGGAGCAGATATGGGCTTGTCTCGCGTATCAGATGGTTGCTCATTCTTGCAGTCTCCTTTTGTCGTCTGTGGCGGGGTTGTCTATCAACTGTCCATCCCGGGTGAAGCGGGAGCCGTGGCAGGGGCAGTCCCAGGAATGTTCGATGGGATTGTATTTCAGCGCGCAGCCCATGTGCGGGCAGCGGGGCGCGGTGGGGGTGAACAGTCCCAGCAGGGACTCGCCCGCATTGATGGCAAGCTGTGGGCGCAGCATGGAGCGCTGGGGGGAGAATACGGACGCATAGGGGCTGGGCAGACCCTGCACCCTATCACTTAGGAGCATGGCGGCAACCATTGCGGAGCTCATGCCCCATTTGTTGAAGCCCGTTGCCGTGTAAAGCTCCGGTGTGCGCCCGGAATACTGCCCGATGTAGGGAACGCCGTCAAGACTCATGCAGTCCTGGGTCGCCCAGCGGGATACGATCCGCGCCCCGGGATAATTGCGCCGGGCGAAGTCCTCCAGGCCGTCCCAGCCGCCGCCCTTCTTGCCGGTGCGGTGGCTGCCGCCGCCCAGCAGGAGCAGGTTGCCGTGATTGCGGAAGGAGAGGCCGCCCTCGGCCTCGTCAATATAAAGTCCGTTCACCTGCGGGGCGTTTTTTAGAGCCAGAACGTAGGAGCGGTGCTGATACAGCTTCAGAAAATATCCGCCGTGCTTGTTGAGAACGGGGAAGTGGGTGGCGATAATGACCCTCTTGGCGGAGATCATGCCGCCGCCGGTGACCGCGCCCTCCGGGGACAGCTCCAATACCTTTGTGTTCTCAAATATACGCAGACCCCTGGCGATGGCGAAGGCGAATTTCAGGGGATGGAACTGCGCCTGTCCCGGCACCCGCGCCGCTCCCGCCACGCGGAAGGGGAGGGGCAGGTCGGTGGTGAATTCCGCCGCCGCTCCGAGACGCTTCAGCGCCGATACCTCGTTTTCTATCTTGCGCCTGCTGTCCAGGGAGTACACATATGAGTCGTATTGCCGGAAATCGCAGTCTATATCCCGGCACAGCCGCCGGTATTCCTCCAGCGCCGCCCAGTTGGCTTCCAGATAAAGCCGCGCCTTATCCTCGCCGAGGCTGCGTATGAGCCTGTCGTATATCAGGCCGTGCTGAAAGGTGAGCTTTGCGGTGGTGTTCTTCGTTATCCCGCCGCAGACGCTCCCGGCTTCGGCCAGCATGTAGTCCACGCCCGCCTGCTCCAGCATATAGGCGCATAAAATGCCTGTCATTCCGCCGCCGATTATCAGTATATCCGTTTTCGCGTCCTTTTCAAGAGCAGGAAAGCGGGGCGGCTGTGCCGTTTCCGACCATATCGAGCCCATGCTGATCCCCCATTCCGCCGCTATGAGCGGCACAAATAGAAATGAAATGCTCCCCCTGCGAAATGGGGGATCATTGCCATCCTCTTGTCCGTTAGTTTGTGCAGAGGGACGGAGTATTATTGAAATAATATCCGCGCCGCGAATATTATATTTGATTTAAGCCGGATTTTTTCAAAAATTCTATTGACTTTGCCCGCGGCATAGCGTATAATAACAAAGCTTGGTTCATCCGGCATAATTGAATAGTCTGGAGTTCTTGAGCGGATCTATGTGGAGAAGTCGCGTAGCCCGGTCGAGCGCGCACGATTGGAAATCGTGTAACGGTCAAAAGCCGTTCGAGGGTTCGAATCCCTCCTTCTCCGCCATAAAAAACCCTTGTAGTTGCTGGAAAATCCAGTGATTACAAGGGTTTTTCTTGTTTTTTATAATGATTTTCAACACATGATAA
>JAQXJB010000021.1 GCA_029008095.1 Clostridiales bacterium | reverse complement strand
TTTCCTCCTATTACAAATATTTTTGGGCCCGTAAACATGAACCGGGCTATTTATGTCAACGTCTGCGACGTGGACACCGGGGTAGGATTGCACGAAAATGACAGAAAAGCAAATTTGGTGCAAACTCACTAAAGAGATATTCTGCGAATAAGACGGGAAATTCTCGCAGAATATCGCAATGTCTCTTCCACCATTGCGTGATGAGAATATCACAGGATTTTTTTAATTGCAAGGGGTTTGGGCGTTTTGTAACATAGGTGTAACATTGCGAGGGTTTGTTACCGTGTGTGGGGCGCGTTTGGCAATCACATTGTGCATGAATGAGTACGGCAGTTCTCTTCCCTGACGTTACCTCCGATGTAAACCCAACATGGGAGATTCTTCCCTACGGTCAGAATGACAATGTATTTTTACAATGTTCCGTATGATCGTTTCTGCGGCGGATATCAGAACTGGCGGGCGTGCAATGCACGCCCCTACGGTGTTCCTGAATCCAACACGGGAAATTCTTACCGATGGTCAGAATGACAATGTTTTTTACAATGTTCCGTATGATCGTTTCTGCGGCGGATATCAGAACTGGCGGGCGTGCAATGCACGCCCCTACGGTGCGATGCCCCGGCGGAGGCACGCCTCCGCCCTACGTTCGTTAAATGGAGTTGCCGCGGGGTGACGCGTTCCGGTGGGCACCCTTATGCTTATATTATAACAAGCAAAGCAGGAGGGCGCAAGCGCTCCTCCTACTTTGTAACACAAGGGTAATATAGTGTGAAAAATCACACTATATGATTGAAAAGCCCATCGCCTCGCCCTTCGGGCAACCGGCGATGATGGCAAAAAATCCTACATGCGGGGGGGAATTTTTAATGACTATTTGTGCGGTACTGCCGCATGGAGGATTATCATGTCGGCAAAGCCGTCATGCTATCAAATATAATGTCCGCGTTGCGGATATGATATCATTTTCTTCTGCTGCGGGGCTTGCCAAGGACTTCTGAAAGGACGACGGCGCGCTTCCAATCGGTGGCGGGGCGCTCCTTGTCGGACGCGGTACGGGAGGACATTTCAGCGAGGGTATCCTTCAGTTCACGCTCATGCGCCTTGGCTCTGTCCAGTTCTTCCCTGGCTATGCGCATCTCTTCCTTCAGGCGCTCATAGTCCCGGTGCTCCACATGGGGGTCATAGCCCTCCTCGCCCTCGCCGGGCTGGCTGACATAGCGCCGAACCGTCTGCCTCAGTTCATCCAGCTCCAACAGCGGCGGAAATCTGCCCGGCTTCATTACTGCTTATCCTCATCGCGGGCGATAGCCCTGCGCATCTCGGTATCGGATACGACATTCTGCATATTGTAATAATCCATCACGCCGAGCTTACCGCTGCGCAGAGCCTCAGCCATTGCGCGGGGAACGTCCGCCTCGGCCTCAACGACCTTGGCGCGCATTTCCTGAACGGCGGCCTTCATTTCCTGCTCATGGGCAACGGCCATTGCACGGAGCTCCTCGGCCTTGGCCTGAGCGATGCGCTTATCCGCTTCGGCCTGGTCTGTCTGAAGCTGAGCGCCTACGTTGCGGCCGACATCGATATCGGCGATATCGATGGAGAGTATCTCGAAGGCGGTGCCTGCCTCAAGACCCTTGCTGAGGACGGTACGGGATATCTTATCGGGGTTTTCAAGAACCTCCTTATGGCTCTCGGCGCTGCCGATGGTGGTGACAATGCCCTCGCCGACACGGGCGATGATGGTCTGCTCGCCTGCGCCGCCGACCAGCCGGTCGATATTGGCGCGGACGGTGACCTTAGCCTTTGCGCGCAGCTCGATGCCGTCCTTGGCGACGGCGGCTACAACGGGGGTCTCGATAACCTTGGGGTTGACGCTCATCTGTACGGCTTCCAGAACGTCGCGTCCGGCAAGGTCGATGGCGGCGGCGCGCTCAAACTCAAGGCCGATGTCCGCTCTTTGAGCGGCGATAAGGGAATTGACCACTCTGTCGACGTTGCCTCCGGCGAGGTAATGGGCTTCGAGCTTATTGATAGAAATGTCCAGACCGGCCTTGCCAGCCTTTATCATAGCATTTACGATGCGGGCGGGGACGACGCGGCGCAGACGCATACCGACAAGCGTCCATACGCTGATCTTGACATTGGCCGCCAGGGCGCTTATCCAGAGCGTAACGGGGATGAAGTGGAAAAACAGTACGAGGAAAATAATAACTACTGCGATGATAATAATGATTCCGTAAAATTCCATAGACTTTCCTTCCTTTCTTAATCGAAAAGCAGCTTACAGCGCCTTGACTACTATGCGGTTGCCGCCGACCTCGATTACTTCGACGTCTGTGCCAGCCTCAATGAATTCGCCCCGGGAGACTACGTCCATCTTCTCGCCGTCCAGCTCCGCGGAGCCGGCAGGACGCAGTTCGGTGACGGTCTTACCGGTCTTGCCGAGATATTTGCTCATGTCGGCGCCGCCGGTATAGCCCAGCGCCTTATCCGCCGCGTCCTTCAGCATAAGGCTCGACGGCAGCGTGCCCTTTGAGACCAGGATGATGGACACGACGGCGAGGATGACCACAACGATCGCGACCACGCCTGTCATGAGCAAGCCCTGGACAAGGGTCTTTGCCGTGAGGAATATGTCAGCCACCAGACAGGCCAGCCCCAGTATGCCCGCTACGCCGAAGCCGGGACTGCACATTTCCACGATCAGCAGGATGATGCCCACGCAGAAAATGATTATGGACAGCGCGGACATGCTTTGAATGAGTGCCAGAAGTTCCATAGATACGCTCCTTTCATTTACTGTACTTTCAGGGGCAATTCTTTCAAATTTTGCAAAAAGGGCAGGGTGCCACCGCGCCCCGCCCTTTCCGTTTTCAATGTTCATGGTGATGCTCATGGCAGCCGCAGCCGCAATCCTCATCGTGCTCGTGGTGATGATGCTCATGATGATGGTGCTCGTGCTCATGCTCATGGTCGTGGCAGCCGCATTCGCAGTCATCTCCGTGCTCGTGGTGATGATGTTCATGATGATGGTGCTCGTGCTCATGGTCATGGCAGCCGCATTCGCAGTCATCCTCATGCTCACAGGAGAATTCCGGCAGCTCGCCGAACTGCGATATAATCTCGCTGACAAATGCCATCACGCGTTCCTCGACCTCGTGGAGGTCTATGCCGAACACGATATTCGCCGTGCCGACTTTAACGGTGCAGGGCGGCTGGGGGCGGTCCTCGCTGCCCTTTACCTCGACAGCCGCGCCGACTGTGGAGACCATGACCGCCTTATCCTCGCCCCAGGTCACATAGCCTTTGACGTGGCCGATAAAAACATCGTTTTTCTCGGCCCAGCGGTTGGTTTCCTCCATTCCGGCGACCATTGCGGCAATAAGCTTATCCGCAGTGCCGTCAGCGGTGAGTTCTATTTCAAAGTTAGCTGATACTACGCGAGCCTCGTCGTGGAGTCTTGCGCTTACGTCCACATGTATCATAAAAATCCTCCATGCGGCAATACCGCACAAATAGTCATTGAAAATCCCCTCGCATGGAGGATTTTTTTGCCATCATCGCCGGTTGCCCAACGGGCGATGCGATGGGCTTTTCAATCAGGTAGTGTGATTTTTCACACTACTCCCTCATTGTTAGTCTAAGATAGGCTGCCATACGGCAGGTTCAATGGGCTTGTTGCCAATGGTGAAGCCGATGACAGCGTTGGCGTTGAAGCCGCGAATGTCCTCCGCTATCTTCTGAGCGGTTTCCTCATCCACCAGATCCACCTTATTTATGAGGACCAGCTCGGCACACTCTATCTGAGCTTCCAGGAGCTGGGACATATAGCTCTTCAGACGCTTCCAGCGGGACGCGTCCGCCAGAGCCAAAACGCGAACCGGTATATTGAAGCAGCGTTCCACAGACTCCTTTATCTGCTTGGGATAGGCAACGCCGGTCGCCTCCACGATTATCCACTCGGGATTCATGCTGTCGCGGATGACGGCGATATCATTGAGAAGGTCTCCGCCGGAGGTGCAGCAGGCGCAGCCCGCGAAAAGATCCTTCACCGCGAGACCCTGGGCGCGGAGTATCTTATCATCCACTCCGACCTCTCCGATCTCGTTTTCTATTATCATTACCTTCATGCCGTCCCCGGGAACGGTATCCGCGATATGCTTGGCAAGCTGCAGCAGCACGCTGGTCTTGCCCGACCCGAGAAAACCGCTGAGAAGTAATATTTTCATAAGTTTACGCCTCCAAATGATTGCAGCATCAACTGCTTATCTGTATTTATTTTATCACGGTTACGTGTGTTCGTCAATTATGGGAACATACGAAAAGGATGAGTGAACACATTTCGATATATGTTTATCATAAGTAACCGCTGATCAATCAATATACCGGCATACGATTTGATCAGTTGTCACCCGAATTTCTGCGCTTTATATAGCGCCGCCTGTCCATATACCGATTGAGCACTACGTTGAAAACATTGCCCATTATGAGAATATTGCCGCAGATGAAAAGCCAGATCATCAATATTATCACCGATGCAAGCGAGCCGTAAACGATCGGATACCGGCTGGAAAGGCTGATGGTCCATGAGAAAAACACGCTGGCTGCAACCATTGTCAACGCGGCGGCTACGGCTCCGATGATTCGCTGACGATGAGGCTTTGTTTTGGGCGCTGAAAGCTTATACACGCCGTAGATGATAGCAAAAAGCAGAAAGAACAGCAACACAAAACGCAGCCACTGCCACAGGCCGGCTAAAAATCCGGCGCTGATATACCGGGAAACAAAGCCAATGAACCAATTTCCTGTAATTATAATGATGCAGGAGGCATAGACCGCCAGCAGCAGGGCCAGGGAAAATATCACGCTGAACACGCCCTTCCAAAAGCCGATATAGCGGTATTCATCCTGTATCTCCGCCATAATGGTAATGATGGCGCGGAACGCCGCCGAGGATGCCGTTACAAGAACGGCAAGAGCCATAATGAGCATAGTCACCGAGAAATTCTCGGAAACGTAGCCCAGATAATCTATTATGCTCTCGTACGCCGCAATGGGAATGATAGCTTTTATATCCGCCATCAGCTCTGCTTCCTCAATGTTCATGCTGCCCAGCATGGCGTTGACGCAGATGAGCAGCGGGAAGATCGACAGCACCAGATAATACGCCAGCTGCGCCGCGGTGCGGCTGACCTTCTTTTTGAAAAATATATCCACAAGATCGCGGATCACACTGACCATACTAAACCTCCATGCGGCAGCACCACACAAATAGTCATTAACAATCCCCGCATGGAGGATTTTTGCCATCATCGCCGGTTGCCCGCAGGGCGAGGCGATGGGCTTTTTCATAATATAGTGTGATTTTTCACGCTATTCTCCTATCAGAGCAGGCGTCTGTTCAAAGGCCCGGCGGACACACGTTCCTTATCGTCGTACTTAAACGACATCAGTACGGCAAAGCCCACGCAGAGCGCGGTGACGACATATCTTATCACTTCGCAGACAATGTAGTTTTCCGTTCCGCCTGCCTGATAGAAGGCGACCGGGAACTCAGCCGCCAGCTTGAACACGACGCCGGCAGCCAGAAGGATCATCCTGCTTCTGCCCTCCTCATGCGCCGCATACCACATGATGCGGCAGATGGCCACGAATATGCAGAAAATGCAGATATAATCGACAGCGCTGAGAAAGTATACATAGGGTTCTGTCTCAGCAAGGGCGAAAAGGTCCTGGCGGAGAACCTCCACAGCCTCTCCCTCCACGGAAGCAAGCACTTCATCCAGTCCCTTTACATTGACGGTATATGCCTCCGCCATTCTCACAAAGGAGTTCGCGCCGCCCACAAGCAGCATATTGACGAGAGGATATCCCAGCGCATAGGAAATCGGAGTGCTTATCTCATCATACTTCCTGCGCAGAAAATACATTGCCGCGAAAGCGCCGCCACCCTCGGCAATGGCAACGCATACGCTGCGCAGCACCGTATAGAGCATGGGACTGTCGGCAGCGCTTTCCTTAGGCGCGATATTGCCCAGCAGCAGGCCGGAAAGGATATACCCGAAGATGAAAAAGCCCACTATACCCATGAGTACGGACGGAAGATGTATCTTTTTTTTAAATGTATAGAAAATAAGGTAGAAAACCGGAAGCATTATGCAGACCACAACTACACAAAGCATACCGTTTATCAGGGATTGGGAAAAAATCAAGTCATTGTTTGGCAAGGGAGGATCCTCCTAAAGTAAACGGGCGGCGAAAATCGCCGCCCGCCTGTATCGTTTGTCTTACTTGGAGCTGAAGAACTTGGTGATGAAGTCATCGAGATCGGTATCATCTCTGGCGGCTTCCTTTTCTGCGGCCTTGGGCTCCTCAGCCTTCTCCGCAGGCTTCTTGGCAGGCTCCTTCTTCTCTCCGGGGCGAACGCCCTCGTCGAAACCGGTGGCGATAACGATAACGCGGATCTCGTCGTCCATAGTATCGTCAAAAGACGCACCGAATATTATGTTCGCGTCAGGATGAGCGGCCTCCTGAACCAGGCCGGCGGCTACTTCGACTTCGTCAAGGCCCATATCCATAGAGCCTACGATGCTTACAAGCACGCCTCTTGCGCCATCGATGGAGGTCTCCATCAGGGGGCTGGAAACAGCGGCTCTGGCGGCCTCCTCGGCCTTGTTTTTGCCGGAAGCGCGGCCAACGCCCATATGGGCATAGCCCGCGTTCTTCATGATAGTGCTCACGTCGGCAAAGTCAAGGTTGATGAAACCGGTATTTTTAATAAGGTCGGATATGCTGGTGACGGCCTGGTGCAGGACTTCATCAGCGATCTCAAATGCGTTGAACATAGTGACCTTCTGGTCGGTGGCATACTTCAGCCTGTCGTTGGGGATAACGAGCAGGGAGTCAACTCTGCCGAGCAGTTCCTTGATGCCGTTCTCGGCCTGAACCATGCGGCGCTTACCCTCAAAGCTGAAGGGCTTAGTGACAACGCCTACGGTGAGGATGCCGGCCTCTTTGGCAATATCGGCAACCACAGGAGCAGCGCCGGTGCCGGTGCCGCCGCCCATACCGGCGGTGATGAACACCATGTCAGTATCCTCAAAGGCCTTTACGATGTTGTTTCTGTTCTCTTCCGCAGACTTCTTGCCAACCTCCGGATCGGAGCCCGCGCCCTGACCATGAGTCAGCTTCTCGCCTATCTGGAGCTTCTGCTCTGCCTTTGAAACGGCAAGCACCTGCTTATCCGTATTGATGGCAATGAATTCAACACCCTGAGTATTGGAATCGACCATTCTGTTTACAACATTATTACCTGCTCCGCCTACGCCGACAACCTTGATATTGACAACATTGTCCGGTCCGGTTTCCATAGAAAAAGGCATACTTGCACCCTCCTGTACTTTCTCGGGCACGAAAATTCCTCTCCCGCCCGGTTTATCTTAACGGTATAACCGCATTACTTCTTCAGCAGATACGTCTGCCATTGTATTATCATCAATTTTAACCTTTTTTTCAAATGCGGTCAATAGAAAAACGCATGTTTTTTAGAAAAAATACAGCCGTGTTTTCGCCTTTTCCCGGATTTTTTGCTCAAACAGTCGCAATCTTACTTATTGAATATCCTCATGAGTTCTTCCCAATCCATATCCTGGGCATTGGAAGCAGCGGGCTCGGCAGTCTCAGCAGGAGTCTCGGCTTCAACGGTGGTCTCTGCAGCGGGCTTTTTCTCCTCAGCGGTCTCGAAATCGGTGGCGATAACGATTACGCGCATTGCGTCGACGAGGCTTTCGTCGAAATCCACGCCGAAAATGATGTTGGCGTCGGGATGGGCCGCGTTCTGTACCTTGCCGACTATCTTTTCAACGTCCTCCATGCTGATATCAACGGAACCGGTGACGTTGATAATAACACGGCGCGCACCATCCACGGAGGTTCCCATGAGCTTGCTGTAGATAGCGTCTCTGGCGGCCTCCTCCACCTTGTTCTTGCCGCTGGCCTCGCCAACACCCAGATGAGCGATGCCGGAGCTGCGCATGATTGTTTTCAGATCAGCAAAGTCACGGTTGATGAAGCCGGTCTTGCGAAGCAGATCGGCAACGCCGGTAACGGCCTGGTTGAGCACGCTGTCGGCCACCTCGAATGCGTTGGCAAAGGTGATCTTCTGCTCGGTGACCTCCTTGAGCTTCTCGTTGGGGATAACAAACAGGGTGTCCACCTTATCAAGCAGTTCCCTGATGCCCTCCTGAGCTCTGCGCATTTTGGCGGAGCCCTCAAACTTGAAGGGAGTGGTGACCACGGCGATGGTCAATGCGCCGGACTCTCTGGATATCTCCGCAACCACGGGCGCAGCGCCGGTGCCGGTGCCGCCGCCCATACCGGCGGTGACGAAAACAGCGTCAGCATCCTCAAATATTTTCGCGATGTTGTTTCTGTCCTCCTCGGCTGCCATCTTACCCACACGGGGGTCTGAGCCAGCGCCCTGTCCGCAGGTGAGCTTCTCGCCTATCTGCAGCTTATGCTGGGCGCCGGAAGCCATGAGAGTTGGTTTGTCTGTGTTGATATTGATGAACTCTATTTCTTTGATGCCAGAAGCCACCATACGGCTGACTACATTATTACCGCCGCCGCCAACGCCGGCAACCTTAATTTTCACTACGTTAGAAAGGCTGTCTCCTTTGTAAGGCATATCTTCTTCCCCCATTGTATATGTTTAATATGTATAATTTTATTGCTCGGGTATAAAATGTCCTTCGCCCAGTTTGACGAGGTTTATCGTGCCCTTGTCATTCTCCGCAAGGTCGGCAAGGATGCTCTCGAGCATATCAAATTTTCTGCCCAGCGCTTCATTTTTGCCAAGGTCCACGGTTATATTGCCCCGATAGCAGAACTTCAGGGAGGAAACGTTGGAAACGTCTATCCACTGAACCTGGCTGTAGATGTCCTTTTCCATCATCATTTCCATAACGTCAGCCAGATAGTCCTTCTTGGCACCTTCAGCCTCGCCCAGGGCAAGCTGCTCGCCCACTCTCGGAGCAAGCGGCTGAATGCCGGTTATGGCGATATGGCCGGCCACGCTGGCAGCGTCGCCCTTGGACAGTATCTCACACTTGCGGTTAAGAACGTAGTATGAGCCCTCATACTCCACATAAGCCAGGAGCTTGCTCTCCCGGACATTTATCACCACGGTATCCGGAAGTTTTCTGTCTATGCTGACGGTATCCACAAAACCGCGGCTCTCCAGAATAGCAGACTCTATGGCTCTCTTTTTTATGAGGAAAATATTGTCACCGGGTTGTATATCGGCCACATCCAATATTTCCTGAGTCGAGTATATCACATTTCCCGTGACCTGTATATTGGAAATTTTAAAAAATGACCCAATTCCCACCGCTGCGGCGACCAGCGCGAGGCTATAAACGATAACTCTGAATACGTTTTTATTCCTCCTGCGCCTGCTTTTTCTGCTGCTGCTCAGCGTCTTTCACCTCTTTCCGCTTTATCTGCGCCCCCAATTCCGCAAACACCGCCTCGGGGGTCTCGTAGCCTCTGTCAATGTATTCCGTTCCTGCTATGCGGCTCACGCCCTCGGCGTTCATCGCAGCTATAAGCAGTGCCGCGCCGCCTCTCAGATCCGCAGCTACCACCTCGGCGCCCGCAAGCCTTTCCGTACCGATAATGGCGGCGGCTCTGCCCGAGGTTATTATCTCAGCGCCCATGCGCCGAAGCTCAGGCACATGGGCGTACCTGTTTTCAAAAATATTCTCTATAAATACTGAATTGCCCTCAGCCGTAAGGCACGCTGCCATCAAGAGGGGCTGGGCATCCGTCGGGAAACCCGGGTGGGCAGCGGTCACTATGGGCTTCGGCGCTTTCAGCCGTCCTCTGCTTTCCAGCAGGATGCTGTCGCTGCCGATCTCCATGCGGCAGCCCATTTCTCCGAGTACTGCCAGCACAGCCTCCATGTCCTGCGGCCTGCAGCGGCCAAGCTCCACCCGGCCTCCGCTCGCTGCCGCCGCCGAAAGCACGGTAGCCGCCGCTATGCGGTCCGGTATCACCCGGTGGCTCGCACCATGAAGCTCTTTCACGCCCTTTATATGTATCACATTGCTTCCGGCGCCGCTTATGCAGGCGCCCATTTTATTGAGAAAATCCTGGAGATCCACTATCTCCGGCTCCCGGGCGGCATTGGCAATAAGGGTATCCCCTTCCGCCATGCTCGCCGCTATCATGGCGTTCTCCGTAGCGCCGACGCTGACGGAGCTGAAGTTTATCTGAGCGCCCCGCAGCTTTGCCGCCCGGCAGCTTATTCTGCCGCCGTCGACCTCTATCTCCGCGCCAAGCCTTTCCAGCGCGTCCAGGTGCATATCGATTGGCCTCGGCCCAAGCCTGCACCCGCCGGGAAAGCATATCTCAGCCTCACCGTGGCGGGCAAGAACAGCTCCGAGGAAAATCACTGACGAGCGCATTTCCCGCATAAGCCCATCAGGGATGTTCACGGCGTTCGCCCCCGAGGCGTCCACAGTGACCACACCGTTTTTCAGCGCACCGGTGCAGCCCAGATGGCGCAGTATACGCAGAGACACCTCCACGTCCGAAAGAGAGGGGCAATTTGATATCTCGCTGCCGCCGCCCAGCATGGACGCGGCAAGGATGGGCAGGACGCTGTTTTTCGACCCCTGGGTCACAGTGCTGCCCCTAAGCGGTCCACAGCCGCTGACTTCAAGTATTTTCATTTCTACCTCCGGCAAATAAGCGTTCTATACGCCATACTATGCCGAAGGCGGCCTTAAGGCTACTTTCCAGCCAGACCCAGCAGGGTCTCGGTTATATTTTCCACGGCCTCCGGGCGTCCCATTTCCAGCATTGCCCTGGCCATTTTGCCCAGCTTCGCAGAGTCGTTGGCGCAGTCGCGGAGGACGGAATATATCTTCTCTGCCGAGCACTCATCCTCTGTTATGACCACCGCGCCGCCCTGCTTTTCCAGCACGCGGGCATTTTTCTCCTGGTGGTTATTGGTAACATTTTTGGAGGGTATCTGCACCGTCGGCGTTCCCGTGGCGGTAAGCTCCGCGATGGTGGACGCGCCGGAGCGGCACATTACCATATCTGCCGCCGCCATTAGCACCGGCATATCATAAATGAAGGGACGCACCTCGGTATACTTCAGCTCGGTCACACCTTCTCGTGCCAGAAGTCCGGTCATGCGCTCCACACCCGCCTCGCCTCCGCCTGTGGCGTGGATATGGCGGAACGCACCCTCCTTTTCGTTCATCGCGATTATCTCAGCGGTGTACTCATTCATGCGTGACGCTCCCAGAGAGCCCCAAAAGGACAGCACCAGCGGCCTATCATCGGTATAGCCTATTTTCCGCTTGGCCTCGGCATGGCTGATGCTCATAAAACCGCGGCGAACGGGAGTTCCGGTGACGGTTATCTTCTCCGGCTGCTTATAATAACCCCTGCTCTCCTCGAAACCGACCATAATTCTGTCGGCGTACTTTTCCAGCATCTTGGTGGTAAGTCCCGGAAAGGCATTGGACTCATGTATCAGCGTCGGCACGCCCAGAGCATGGGCGGCGCGGACGACGGGATAGCATACATATCCGCCTGTACCCAGCACCACATCAGGCTTGAAATCCTTAACGAGCTTCTTTGCCCGCGCGGTCGCCCGTTCGGTGCGGTAAAGGCTGCGTACATTATATATTATATTGGATGGCGTGAAACTGCGGCGCAGGCCGGAAACCACCAGCGTTTCAATAGGATATCCCTCTCTGGGTACAAGCTCCGTCTCCATATTACCCGCGACGCCAACAAAAAGGAACTCCGCATCCGGGAATTTCTCCCGAAGCCTGTCGGCCACGGCAATTGCCGGATATATATGCCCGGCGGTACCTCCGCAGGTGAACATGAATCTCACTTGCCGCCACCTCACTTATCGTCGATATTTCGCGAAACGCCCAACACTATGCCCATTTCAGCCATCTGCATCAGCAGCGCCGTACCGCCGTAGCTGAAAAACGGCAGGGATATGCCGGTACTGGGTATCAGGTTCGTGACGACCGCCACATTCAGGAACACCTGTATGGCAAGCAGGGTCATTATGCCGATCACGATCAGAGAGCTGTATTTGTCACGGGTATGGAGCGCCAGCCAATAGCCGCGGATAATAAGCAGGGCAAAAAGCAGGAGGATAAGCATAGCGCCCACAAAGCCCAGTTCCTCGCAGGCTATGGCGAAAATATAGTCATTGTGCTCCTCAGGGAGATACATATATTTCTGTATACCCTGTCCAAGGCCGAGTCCCAGCAGTCCGCCGGAGCCGACGGCGTAAAGGGACTGTATTATCTGCCATCCGTCGCCCAGCTTTTCGCCGAAGGGGTCGCGCCAGGCTGCGATTCGCTCAGAGGTATAGCCGCCCGCAAGCAGGAGAACCGCCATTGCGGCGGCGCCCGCAAGCAGTATCAGGCTCAGATGCTTCAGGCTTGAGCCACCGGCGAACATCATAACGCCACCTACCATACAGATGATGATAATAGCAGAAAAGTGAGGCTCCAAGCCCAGTAGAATGACTATCACGCCGAGATAGAAAGCAAAGGGGATAATTCCGTAACGCCATGTCTTCATTTTATCCTTATATCGGCAGGCCATTGAAGCAAAATACAGGATTACCGCCAGCTTGGTTATCTCGGAGGGCTGGAATGTGGTGATTTTCAGATCGATCCATCTTCTGGAGCCGCCGCCTATAACGCCGATAATCAGAACCAGAACCAGCAGACCCAGAGAAACCAGCATCAGGACCTTTGAATATTTGCGGATCGTCTTGATCTTGACGCGGGAAGCCACCAGCATCGCTGCCACGCCTAAAACCGCAAAGAAAAGCTGACGCAGAAAAACGCCCGCCGCGTTGCCCGTTTCATAAAAAGAGCGGGCAAAGCTGGCAGAAAAGACCATGATAACGCCTATGGTGAGAATGAGAATTGTAAGCATCAGGAACGGGATATCCATGCGGCCGCGGTTAATCAAACGGGATTCGCTGTAATCGCGAAGCTCCTTTTCCGCAGGCGGAGTGCTTTCCTTTCCGTATGTGCGGGGGAACTCGTATTCTGACGCCATTCTTTGCCCTCCTTTCCAAATCAGACGGCTGTCAACGCTTGCGCCGCCTTGGGAACACGCTTTTCATCTATATCAGAAGCCGTACCGGCTCATAACGCCGAGCATGGAGATAACAGCAAAAACAAGGGACACCGCTGTAAACACCGCGAAAACCTTTTTTTCACTCCATCCGCTTTTCTCAAAATGATGGTGCAGCGGCGCCATCTTGAAAAAGCGCTTGCCGTGAGTAGCCTTGAAATAGGCTACCTGGATAATGTCCGAGAGTGTCTCGGCTATGTATACGATACCCAGTGGAATGAGGATAAGCGGCATATCCAATGCGAAGGCCATAGCGCATACAGCTCCACCCAAAAACAGCGATCCGGTATCTCCCATGAACACCTTGGCCGGGTTGAAGTTGAACACAAGGAAGCCCGCCAGACCGCCCAGCAGTGACGCGGCAAAAATACCCTGCACCTCCATGCCCCACATCCACGCCGCCGCCACGAAAAAGAGGGCCACGGGGATGCTCACGCCGCTGACGAGGCCATCCACGCCGTCGGTGAGGTTCACGGAGTTGACCGTGCCAACGATAACGAAGGCGGCGAAAACGAGATACACCACCTCAGGCAGAGGTATGGTGACGTTCACGAAGGGTATATAAAGATTGGGAGTGAGATAGCCGAGGTAGCGCAGCAGCAGTACAAAAGCCACGGCTGCCACAAGCTGAAGCAGAAATTTCTGAAGGGCAGTAAGTCCCTGATTGCCCTTGTGCCGTATCTTCTCAAAATCATCGATGAAACCGATAACGCCGAACACCAGTGAAAAAACGAACATAGACAGCAGTACAGCGCCGCCATCGTCCTTATAACGCAGGCTGAATACAAGCGTTACAGCCAGCATGGCAATGATGAACATGAGACCGCCCATTGTGGGAGTTCCCTCCTTGCTCAGATGCCAGATAGGGCCGTCCCGCTTGATACTCTGACCGGCCTTCAGGTTTCTGAGCACAGGGATGAGCACGAATCCCAGCACCACGGTTATCACAAAGGATATGGCAAAGGAAAGCAATATATCAACAGTCATTAGTACAACCCCAGTTCCATTTATTGGCGCGCGCTGTCAAACCGTGCACCGATTCAATCAGCGTCCGCCTGAGCCGCGAGCACCTCGGCCACGATCTCCCGCTCATCCATGTGGTGCTTGGTCTTGCCCACTATCTGATAGGTCTCGTGTCCTTTGCCCGCAAGGATGATAACATCATCCTTTTCGGCATGTTCTATGGCATATTTTATGGCCTCACGCCTGTCCGTTATAACAACGTAAGGCGTTTTTGTTTCCTTTATGCCCTTCAATATGTCGGCGATGATCGCCTCAGGCTCTTCTGTTCTGGGATTATCGGAGGTGATTATCATATAATCGGCCAAATCGGCGCTTATGGCACCCATTTTGGGTCTCTTTGTCCGGTCGCGGTCACCACCGCAGCCAAAGAGTATGCCGACACGTCCCGGCGCGGTCTCCTTGACAGCGCGCAGTACGTTCTCTATGCCGTCCGGGGTATGGGCATAGTCTATGAGTATGGTAAAGTCCCTTCCGGTGGGTACCACTTCCACCCTGCCCTTCACGCCGTGACAGTGCGCGAGCGCCGCGGCAGCTTCGTCAAGACGGAAGCCAAGAGCAAGAATGCAGCCCAGCGCAGCAAGAGCGTTATAAACAGAGAACTTGCCCGGGATATTTATAGTCGCCCGCACGCTTTCGCCGCCGTAATTCGCGATAAAGCGCACCTTATCCGCCGCATAATGTATATCAGCGGCATACAGATCGCCGCCATTTTCTTTGGCTGAATAGCTTATTATGCGGCAGGGCGCGTCCTTGGTCAGTCGTGCAGCCCACTTATCGTCGGCGTTGACCACTCCTACCTCGCAGTTTTTGAAGAGGATTGCCTTTGCGTCGCAGTAATTCTCCATCGTCTCATGAAAATCCAGATGATCCTGGGTTAGATTGGTGAACACGCCGACCTTGTATCGTATGCCGGCGACCCGCTCAAGGAAGAGAGAATGGGAGGATACCTCCATGATCGCCGCGGCGCAGCCGGCCTCCGCCATTTGAGCAAACAGCTCCTGCAGATCCCGGGACTCCGGGGTAGTGCGCTCGGTGTCAAGCTCCAGCGCGCCTATCATATTGCGGTTTGTGCCGATAAGGCCGGATGTTCTGCCGGAAAGCTCCTCATACATTTCCTTGACCAGATTGGTCGTGGTGGTCTTTCCGTTGGTACCGGTCACGCCTATCATCGTCAGCTTTTCAGTGGGTCTGCCGAAGAAATTGGCAGACGCCACGGCCAGCGCACGGCGGGTATCCGCACAGAGGATATATGCGCAGTCCCGCTCAGGCTTCACCCGGCAGAGCACAGCCGCCGCGCCCTTATCAAGAGCGTTGGGAATGTATTTATGTCCGTCTGTCTCATAGCCCTCAACAGCTACAAAGAGACAGCCCTCAGCAGCTCTGCGGGAATCGCAGCATACGTCAGCTATCTCCGCGGACATATCCGCGTTTGTCTCAATTATTTCAATTCCATCAAGAAGTCCGGCAAGCTTCATTGCTCTTACCTGCCCTTTCTATTATTAAAGCAACGGGAAACGAGCCCGTGCTGCCATTAGCCCGCGCTCTCCATTATGGTGGAGTCGTTATCAATAAGCGTGACCTGAACGACGGAGCCGTAGGCCACCTCGCTGCCGGGAGATATGCTCTGGCTGGCGACCACGATAGTAAGCGAATCCGATGGTGCCACGCCCACGCAGCGGATAAACAGGCCATCCTGCTCCAAAACAGCTTTGGCCTGGCGGTAGCTCATGCCGTTAAGCGTTTCCACCTCTACTGTTTTGTTGGGTTTATCCTCACCGACGTAGATAATAACGGTGGAATTGGGCGCTATGGAAACATTGGCCATAGGCGCCTGGTCGGTGACGGTAGCTCCGCTGCCGACAACCTTAACGTTAAAGCCAAGGCTTTCCATGCTCTTCCTGGCTTCTTCAACGCTGCATGTCTTAACGTTGGGCACCTTCACCTCGTATACGCCGCTTTCGCTGCCCGAGCCAAGGTCAGGCTCCACGCCGAGGTAGGGCAGAACATCGTACATGATGTTGCCCACAACAGGGGCAGCCATAACGCCGCCGCTGGCAGAGATGCCGGATTCCTTGCTGGGATTATCCAGAATGACCAGTACGGCGATCTCCGGGTCATCCGCAGGCGCGAATCCAACGAAGGATACCATGTACTTCTTCTCGCCGGTAGCGGCCTCGGTAGTGGTATCGGTGGAGGTACCGGTCTTGCCCGCGACGCGGAAGCCCGCAACGTAAGCGTTC
>JAQXJB010000020.1 GCA_029008095.1 Clostridiales bacterium | reverse complement strand
GCGGCACTTTCATACCGTTGCGCGGAATGGCGGCAACCATGGCTTTCGTATAGGGATGCAGCGGATTGCTCAACAGTTCCGCAGAATCACCGGACTCCAACTGCTGACCGGAGTACATGACGCAGATGGTCTTGCTGATTGCCGCAGCAAAGTCCAGATCATGGGTAACGCAAATCACGGTTTCGTTTTCCGGAAGGTTCAGCGTTTCCGCAACAAGCTCCACGCGCCGCGGATCCAAGCCCTTGGTGGGTTCGTCCGCAAAGATAATCTTAGAGCCTGCAGAAATACCCATGGCGACCATGGCACGCTGGCGCATACCGCCGCTGAAGGTGTGCGGATAGGCATGGGCAAGGCGTTCTTCGTTGCCCAGAGAAAAGCGCTTGAGCAGCGGAATGCTGGCTGCAAAGGCCTTCGCGCGGGAATAACCGCGATGTTCCATCAGGGGTTCCCCCACCTGATAACCGACTGAATACAGCGGATTCATGCTGGAACCGCCGCCCTGCGGCACATAAGAGATCACACTGCCGCGAATGGCGCAAAGCTCCTTTTCGGAAAGGGAGAACAGATTTTTGCCGTCCAGCACTGCACTGCCGGATACGATTGCCGTTTTGGGCAGCAGCCGCAGAACCGCCAGCAAGAGAACACTCTTGCCGCTGCCGGTTTCGCCAACAATGGCAATTTTGCTGCCATCGGGAACCGACAGGGATACATCCCTGACGGCCTGCACGCCGTGACCGGCAGAGAAGGAAACAGAAATATTCTGAAGCTCTAACATGATCAGTTCCTCCTTTTAGCGCCGTAGTAGCCTATGAGCATAAAGCCCATGACCGCCAGAGATGTGCATAGAATGGGGGGCAGATACCACCAGGTGTAGCCGCGGATGACACCATTCATATAGAAGGCGTAGTGTAGAGTACCGCCCCAGCTCTTTTCGCCGTATTCGCCCAGGCCGAGGAAACTCAGGCCGGCCTCCGCCATCATGGCAGAGGAAACGGACATTGCCATACGGGTGAGAATAATATCCTTCAGGTTGGGAATCAGGTGCTTGACCATAATCACAATGTCACTAACGCCTAAGGTCTTTTCAATCTTTATAAAGGGAAGCTGGCAAAGCTGGATTACCTTAGCGCGGAGCACACGGGCGGTGCCCGTCCAGGCGGTGATGCTGATTGCCAATATAAGGCTGGTTTTACCGGGTTTAAGATAAGCAACCAGAAGAGTTGTCAATGCCAGACTGGGAATGGCCAGTGCAACGTTGGTAAGACCGGTGATGATTTTATCCGCAATACCCCGGTAATAGCCAGCAAGAAGGCCGAAGCAGGTAGCTATTGCGGTAGTAATCACCGCAGTAAACACGCCAATAAACAGGGAAACGCGAGTGCCAAAGATCAGCTCGCTGAAAATATCCTGTCCCACATCATTGGTGCCGAGCAGATGTTCAGGAGAGGGCTTCAGGTACGGAATACCAAGCGCGTGGGGGTCATAGGGTGCAAGCTGTTCGGCAAATACGGCGACAAAGATGAAGAATAGAACAATCACAGTACCGGTAATCATTGCACCGTTCATTTGTAATCTCTTTTTCATTGCAGATCCTCTTTTATGCGCGGGTCAATCCATGAGCAGATAAGATCACCCAACAGATTGCCAAGGACCACGCAAGTGGCTGTTACGATAAAGCAGGCTTGTGCAGTGGGGAAATCTCGCTTGCTGACACCAGCATAAAACAACTGCCCCATTCCACGCCATCCGAAGATGGTCTCCAGAATCATGGAACCGGAGAAAATATTTCCGAGCTGCAGGCAAAGGTTGGTTACGAAGGGAAGCATGGCATTTTTCATTACATGGCGGAAAAGCACCTTGCGCTCATTCAGACCCTTGGCGCGGGCGGTAATCACATAATCCTCTCCTGCCACCTGGGAAACATAGCTCTTCATCTGCATGAAGTTGCCGGAACTGCGGAACAGGATGAGAATCATAAGAGGAAGCCCGGCGTGCCATAACACATCCCTCACATATGCGAAGCCATGCAGGTTTCCGGATGTCATTCCGGACAGAGGGAAAAGCCGCAGCTTAAAAGCAAAAAATACCATGGCAAGAATACCGATACAGTTTGTCGGCACTGTGTTTACAAAAAGAAAGAGGGGGGTTGCGATTCGGTCAAACCTGCCGCCCGGCCGCCACCCGGCGATCACACCCAGCAGACAGCCGATTATTCCGCCGAATATCAGCGTCGGAAAGGAGAGAATCAGCGTCCATTTCATGCTGGTAAGTATGTTGGTCAATACAGGCTGCTTATTGGAATAGGCAATACCGAAATCCAGATGCAGAATACTATACATATATTTCTGATACTGCTCAATCAGGGTACCGGAGCAGCCGTATTTATCCGCTAAGCGCTCAAGCTCCTCCGGATTGAATTCAGCGAGATAGTAGTACTCCTCTTCGCCGACAAGATGCATCAGCGGGTCACCAGGCATAAAACGCACCATTAAGAAGGAAAGAGTGATGATAATATAAATTGTCAGAAGCGCCATAAGAAAGCGCTTGATCAAATGCTTTCCCATATGTTTTCTCCTTGTGTAGTGACCGCAGGAGCGGAATGCCCCTGCGGTCTGATGGGTCAATGTGCGAAAAAAGGTTATTTAGCAGAAATGGTGAACCAGGTTTCGGGGTTTATAACACCGATACCGCTCCAGTTATCGAAATTTGCGCACTTGTCGGTACGGTAGGGGAAGAAGCACTGCTCCCAGCACAGAGCGAAGGCAAATAAATCGTCTGCTGCCATCTGCTGCAGGGTCTGGATATGTTCCAGGTACTCAGCCTCGTTCTTGGAGTAGGTGATGCCCCAAGCCTCCTCGGTCAGTTTCGGATCGTGGTTGGTACCCCAGATCCAGGTAGTTCCGCCAGTATTCTCTACGTCATCAGGTAGTACGTCTGCAACAAAGTAACGGAAACAGGTGCGGTACTGCGCAACGCCGGAGGTAGTGTAGCCGATGTTCATATCATAGTTGCCGTCAACTATTTCCTTTTCCCATGCTTCAGAGCTGGGGTAGCTGTCAACGACGGACTCAAGACCCAAATTCTTCAGAGCATCGCCCAGAACGGCTGCAACGCGGTCGAACAATTCCTTCTTCTTTGCGCTGAACTGCGGGGTGATGTGGACGATCAGCTCAGAGCCATCCTTATTTTCACGGATGCCATCGCCGTTAACGTCAGCATAGCCGGCGTCGTCGAGAAGCTTATTGGCCTCTGCAATATCCTGATAGAAAGTGGGCAGAGAGGGATCGAAGCCCTTGCAGGAAGGGGTTATGATGCCGGCCCCAGGAATCTGGCCGTATTCACCGTTGATGATCTGGCACATCAGGTTCCAGTCAATGGCCTTGATGAGAGCCTCTCTTGCTGCGTGGTCGGTGAAGAAACGGCCTTCTTCCATGCCGAAGCAGATCTGATAGTTGCCTGCATAGGGAGATGCACCGATATCGATGTTTGCATCACCGGAAATCAGGTCCAGCAAGGTGTAGCTGATCGGGGATGCATAATTGTACATGGTGTCGATTTCACCGTTGAGCATTGCCATGAGCATCGCGTCATCGCTGCCGTAGCATTTTACGGTGATGGAGTCTACCATGATCTCACCCAGGTAGTTGTTTTCAGGAACAGCTTCATACTGGCTGATGCCGGCGTCAACATCATAGGAAACGAGCCTGTAGGGACCGCAGCCGATAGCTGCCTTGTCATCTACAAATTCCTTGGGGTTTTCAACGTCTTCCCAAATGTGCTTGGGCAGGATGCTCTGGCTGGTTGCGCCATTTGCCATGTAGGAATAGGCATCAGCTCTGGTGAACTTCAGAACGATGGTATTGGTTGCTTCGTCTACCGTGATGGTATCCAGTGTCTTGATGTAGGAATTCTTTACCACGTCGCGGTAGTACATAAAGGTAAATTCAATATCCTCAACAGTGACAGGGGTGCCGTCGTGAAATACCTTATCAGTGGGATAAACAAAGGTTAGCTCGCAGCCATCTTCGCTGATCTCATAACTCTTCATGAAGTAGGGCTGAATCTTCTTGGCATTGTCGATGTAAGCAATGTAAGCATTGGCAACGCAGTTGTAGTTCAAGCGGCCAAATGCGCCGCTCTGGGAATAGAGGTTGAAAACATCATTGGTGGTGGTGGTGCCGATGACGAGGTTCTCAACATGGTTGGAGACAGTTTCGGTGGAAGCGGTGGTGTCGGAGCCGGCAGGCTGCTCAGAAGAGGAGGGGGCAGTGGGGGAGGTAGGGGCAGAGGCTTGATTTCCGCAGCCTGTGAAGAGACTTGCGGCCATCAGGACAGCCAGCACCAATGTCAATAGCTTTTTCATGTGTGTAGATCCTTTCTTTCATTGTTTTTTTGCATGAATACACGGCATGCAGCCAAACTATGGTGGATACAACCAAAAACGCCCTTCGAGAATCCTCGAAGGGCGCTAAATAGCTATAAAGTCATACACAAGAAACCCCATCCTGCCAAATGGGGATACTATATGCAGTTCTTCAGATAAGCTACTTTCTTCGGAAGATACTCACCATTCCATCGAAGCAGGTTTCCTGACTTGCGGCTTAACGTCCTGCCGCGCCTTCTCATCCCAATCGGGACAATGGCATATGCGGTGGACTATCCGTTTACAGTGACCGGATCGCTCGGGATTTTCACCCGATTCCCTTTTAACCCCATGCAAAGCAGGGGCACTTCAACAGTGATTTTAGCTTAGCATGATATAGCGTAAATGTCAATCTATTTAATAAAAATCACAAATACCGGTGGGCAGCCATCGTCCGGGCCTTGGGGATAGGACCCAAGGTTCTAATTTGCGACGATGCAGCATCCTTTTTGCGACCGGCTGATGGTTATGCATGGCGGAAAAATCGCGGAGAAGGGAACAACGGGCGAGGTGATTTCCGTTCCAAAACAGAGTATACTAAAATGCTTGTGGCTTCATAAGGCTTTTCTGCCATATTCAAAAATGTAACATTATTTCAAACTATGCCTGAAAGGTCATGGACATATAGTTTTTTTGTGGTATTCTGAGCATAGAAGTTAAGGCTTGAGTGCTCCGGTGGGCGATGAACCCTTCGGAGAGAATAGTGAATCGTGTGCAAATCACGAACGGTACCGCCGCTGTAAGCGTGGAGGAGCGTTCAGGACGAAAGTCAGTCACTGGGGTAACCTGGGAAGGCGGAACGCTATCGAAGAAGCGCAAGTCAGAAGACCTGCTCAAGCTAAGAACGAGCCCGCGAGTTACGGGTCTCGGTATATTTGTTTTCGGAAAAACGGCCGAGGCATAGCTATATGCCTCGGCCGTTTGTTTTTCATTGACAGTCTTTTAAAATCTGTCTAATCGTATTTTTCCTTTTTCATCCCCGTTTCTTTCTCATACCATCCGGAAGCGGGGAGCCTCCAACCATAGGACTGGGTGCGGAACGGATGATCGAGCCGTCCGTTCCGGCTCCCGGTCTTATACCTCACTTTGGAGCATACCACAATATGCTGACGGAGCCGGGAGGACGGTTTCTGCACAACCGTTCTCCTCTCTGCTCCATGTGCAGGCTTCTTATTATGACGCAAAAACAGGCTGCGCCATGTAATAAAAAGGCATCATATCTTCTCCTGTGCCATTTCCTCTACGCGCCGTTTCACCTCTCATTTAAGAAACGGTCATCAGCGGCTGGGAGCGGACGGTTCGGGCCCGTTCGCTCCTTTCGCTGTCAAGTGAATGTGGATGAATTTACCGATTTTATTGTAACGTACTTAAAACTGAATATCGCACAGGCTTTTGTGGCAAATGCGCGACCCGTTTCATAGATGGAACGGACACACATATCTTGTTCTGCTGAACAAGGGAATCGGGTGAAATTCCTTGAACATGTGTCGGACCGAAAGGTTCCGGCTTAGTAGCTGTGATTACGGAGCGCTGTTACGTCTGCGGTAAAGCAGATTGCGAAAGCGGGTCATTGGAACTCCTGTAATGGGGGGAGAGAAGGCCGTAGCATATGTGCCTTGACCGCGCGGTGAAGGAACGGCTGATCCTCTTCAATCCCTGCGATGACTGCATTCTCCCAAAGGACGAGCGTCCGGAAATGAAAACATTGAAGCCGGAGGATATTTCAAAATACCTGGAGGAGGCCAAACGAAGAAACGTACTCCTGATGTTCTTCCTTGAACTGTGCACCGGTTTGAGAAAGGGTGAGCTGATCGCGCTGCTCTGGAGCGATTTGAATATGGAAGATAAGACAATCTCGGTGACCAAGCAGGCAAGCCGAAAAAAGGGCGGTGGGTCGAGGGTGACAAAGCCCAAAACGGCAACATCTGTACGCACGGAGTCTATTCCACAGGAGGCCATAGATCTGCTGATTGAGGAGCATAACAAGCATCCCGATAATCCATATATGTTCCCATCTCCTGCTACGGGAGAAATGTACTACCCTGACGCAGTGTCGAGGCTACATACGAAAATTATGAAATGCGCAGGGCTGGAGCATATACGGTTCCACGATCTGCGTCATACATTTGCCACGACTGCTCTGCAAAACGGCGTGGACATCCGAACGGTGTCAAGTATGCTGGGACACGCGGACCCGGGCTTTACGCTTCGCACCTACACTCATGCAACAAGCAAAGTGCAGGAGCAGGCGGCAGCCACCATGGGAATGGTGATGGGGGAGCATCTGTAAAGGCAGAGCAAACATGAAAAACAGCACCGGCAGGCTCACAGCGAAGCCTGCCGGTACTGTCAGTTTTAGCGGTTGTCGTAGTTGGGGTCAGGGTTTGGGTCAGACAAAAAATACACGAAATTTCATCACTTTTTCAAAACAAAAAAGCCCGATTTCTTTTGAAATCGGGCTTTCGTGGAGCTGCTGACCAGATTTGAACTGGTGACCTCATCCTTACCAAGGATGCGCTCTACCGACTGAGCTACAGCAGCATATTATGGCGACCGAGAAGGGGCTCGAACCCTCGACCTCTAGCGTGACAGGCTAGCGTTCTAACCAACTGAACTACTCGGCCACAGCTCTGTTAGAATACAACAAAAATAGGGATTTGTCAACACTTAATTTGAAAAAAATCAAACTTTTTAGCGGAAATTATCGGGCCACTTGGGAGCGGCGTGGAGCGCTACACGCTCTCCACTGATGGGATGGGTGAAGCTCAGGCTCTCAGCGTGGAGCAGCTGATGGGGAACGCCAAGGGCCTCGGAGAGAGCGGCGGAGGCCGCGCTGCAATAGAGCCGGTCTCCAAGGAGGGGATGGCCGATGGCAGCCATGTGTACCCGTATCTGATGAGTGCGTCCGGTCTCCAGCCGCAGACGAAGCAGGCTGTAGTTCTCTGAGCGGCGGAGAACGGTATAGTGCGTGATGGATGGGCTTCCGTCCGGGGCGGTGACGCGGCGCATATTGTCCGCTCCGGCGCGCTTTATGGGCAGCTCAATGGCACCGCTGTCGGCGTCGGGAGAGCCGAAAACCACGGCCAGATATAGCTTCTCGTAGTCGAGCGCGGCGGCTATGCTTTTGGCGTAGGAGCTTTTGGCGAAGAGAATTATGCCGCTTGTGTCCCTGTCCAGACGGTTCACCGCATGACAGCCCGCCCCGCCGTTGGCGAGGCTGTGTGAAAGAGCGTAATTGGCCAGCGTGCCGGTATAGCGGCTGTGTGAAGGATGGGTCAGCATACCGGCGGGCTTATCCACGGCGAGAAAATGCCTGTCCTCCCAGAGAATGCTGAGCGGACCATCCTCAGCGGGAAAATCAGCCTCTTCTTCGGGGAAGCAAAGTTCCACCGTGTCGCCTTCGTTTACAGAGACGTTCACGAACACACTTTTGCCGTTGAGCAGCACATCGCCCTCGGCCTTGACCCGGCGCAGAAGGGTGGAAGAAAGGCATAAACGGTCACGCAGGACGTATTTTAAAACACGTCCTGCGTCATTTGCTGAAATTTTCAAATCAAGCTTCATAATCAGAAGTATTTGTCCAGAATTTTATCGGCGGTGGACTGGTTGTCAGCGCAGACAAAGACTACGTAGACGCCGCTGATCTTGAGAGCGGCGTTTTCAAGCTGGCTTACCTCGCCGGGGTTATAGGATCCAAAGGAGGTCTTGAGATACTCAAGACGAGCCTCGATAGCGGCCTTTACGTTGGCGGCACTGTCCTTGCTGTCGGTCTTTATGAGCGCGAACTCATCGGCCACGGCTCCGGTGGAAAGATAAAACTGAGCTTCGGCTATGGGGCCGCCTTCGCCGCTGTCCAGACCGTAGAGGTAACAGCCTGCCTTCAGGTCGACAGCCTCCAAGCCGTCGGGGAAGGCGTCACTGTCCAGAAGCTCCTGGGAAAGTGTGCTTATGTCGATCTCCTTGCTGCCTGAAGAGCAGGCGGAGAAAATACCGGCGAAAATGAGAAACGATAAAAGTATGGCTATGCTGCGTTTCATTCCTTTACCTCCGTGATGGTGTGGGATTTGAGATAATCGGACCAGACCTGGTAGTAGGCCCGATTGAGATGAACGCCGTCAGAGGAGGCCTCGGCGGGCAGATAACCCTCGGCGTCGGCAAAGTGGGAGAATACGTCTATGTAGAATACGTTCTTATCTTCGCAGAGCTTGATTATCTGCTCGTTGAAGCTTATGACATTGGCTCTGTTATAGGAGCCGGAGTTGGATTTCTTTTCGGTGACCGGGAGTATGGAGTGAATGTATATCTCAGCGTCGGGCTCTGTCTCGCGCAGATGGTCGATAAGAGCGGCGTACTGCTCATAGAACCAATCAGGATCACGGAACACCTCGTTGATGCCCAGCATGATGAATATCTTGTTGTACTGCTCCTTTTCCAGAGCGTCTGTAATGGAAATGTACTCTCCGCCGCCGGCGTTGATGCACTTTTCGGTGTAAATATTCTGGACATTGATGCTCTGTGCGCAGTAAAACTTAGCTTCGCTGATAGTTCCGAAAAGCATCAGACCGTCGCAGAGAGAGTTGCCGATGAAGGCCGCGTCCGCGAACCATGCGTCGTCGGCCTGGGTGCTGGCGGGTACACTTTCGCCCCATGTGTAGCTAAGCGCCGTTCCGTCCGCGGCGAGGAAAACAGGGCCGGATGGCTCATCCTCCGTAATGGGGTCAAGGTCGGAATTGGAGGCCGGAGGAGCCGCATCCGGGGGTATAGGAGAGCGGGAATAGGGGGTGGGTTCGGGCGTTGCTTCCGGCGTTGGCTCCGGATTCTCGAGAGCTATGTCCTCATGAGCTTTAGCACGGTAGACATAAAAGCTGCCCGCGATAAGAGCGAGCATGATTACTATGGCAAGAAGCCTGAACAGGCTCAGACGTATCAAATTCGATCGGGACAAGGAGAAAGTCACCTCATTTTCTCATACAGATTAATATTATCAAATGACCCTGAAAATATCAAGCCATAATCCCACTGTTTTCGACAAAAATGTGATAATAATGCACGGCACTTTTATTCACTATTCAGAGGAAGTATCTATTGACAAAAAGCGCATATGCGCTATACTGTAGTTACAACTCGATAAACGTGTCTTCAGGGCAGGGTGTAATTCCCGACCGGCGGTATAGTCCGCGAGCCGTATGGCTGAATCGGTGAGATTCCGATACCGACAGTATAGTCTGGATGAAAGAAGATGTGTTTCATCTGCACTTCTCCATTTAAGATGCGACACCTGAAAGACAAGTCTTTCGGGTGTTATTTTTCTTTAGGCAGCAGCGCATCATTCGCATTATGGCGTTGAATTTCCGCAAAGCGCCCGGGCGTAATTGCGCGGTGCTGCCGTAATTTGAAGGAGTGTATTTTTATGTCCAAAACCACCACCGCCGGCAATATGCGCACCGGCACCCGTTTCAATGCCAGAGCTGTTGCTGTCTCCGCCATGCTGTCCGCCATCGCCTTTGTGCTGATGTTCCTGGACTTCGCAATTCCCTTCCTTATCCCCACATTTGTCAAGATGGATATATCCGAGCTGCCTGCTCTGCTGGCCGCCTTCAGTCTGGGCCCCGTCTACGGGGTTGTTGTGTGCCTGGTAAAAAACCTGCTGCATCTGCTTATCACCACCACCGGCGGTGTAGGTGAACTGGCTAACTTCCTGATGGGCGTTTGCTTTGTCCTTCCCGCGGGCCTGATTTATCAGCGTATGAAATCCCGCAAGGGCGCCATCATTGCGTCTTTGGTAGGCGCAGTGGTTATGGCGGTCATGTCCGTGCCTGTCAACTATTTCATCACCTATCCGGTCTATACCAAGTTCCTGCCCCTGGATGCCATTATTGGCATGTATCAGAAGATCCGCCCCTCCGCCAACGGCCTCCTGGAATGTCTGATCACCTTCAACGCCCCCTTCACCCTGCTCAAGGGACTGCTGACCGCTCTTGTTTGCTTCCTTATCTACAAGCCCCTCTCTCCCGTTCTGCACGGAAAGAAGCGCTGACCGAAAATAACCAAATAAATAGGGAGTCCGGCCGGCTGCAAAACAGTCGGTTGGACTCCTCTTTGCTTTCGCGGAAAGCTTCGCGCTTCCTGCTTTTTATGCCGGCAAGCGCCTTATTGCTTGGTCCTTACGCCGTTGGCGCCGCCTGCGGTGGGCTCTGTGTTGGCGGTGTTATTGTTATTATTGTTGCCGGCGATATCCTCACCAATGTCCTCAACGGCATTACCGACATCGCCTACAACATTGCCGGCGGCGTCGCCTATGTCGCCAATAATGCCGTCATGGTCGTTGGTGTTGTTAGGCTCGTTGTCATGAACGCCGTTATTGGGAGTGCCGGTGGCTGTGTTGGGTGTGTTGCCGGGCGTGGCGGTCGTTCCGGTGGTGCCGTTGCCGTTTGTTCTGGTGCAGCCGCAGAAAAGGGCGCTTATCATAAGCGCGGCGAGAATTATCGATAAATGCTTCTTCATTTCGTTCCTCCAAAATGATTTATTTGCAGGATTAGTATTTTCGTTTTTGCGGCTTTTAATCAAAAAAGTGTTGTCAAAAAGGTTTATTTTTAAAAATTTGATTGAAAATAAGGTCAGCAAAGCTTATACTAAATGATATGATACTGCGGATAAGCCGCAGGACTTGAAAGGAGATAAGATTATGCCTGAACTGAAAGGAAGCAGAACCGAAGCCAATCTGCTGGCTGCATTTGCCGGAGAATCCCAGGCCAGAAATAAGTATACTTATTTTGCCAGCCAGGCCAAGAAAGAGGGCTATGAGCAGATAGCCGCTATTTTCACTGAGACCGCCGATAATGAGAAAGAGCACGCCAAGATGTGGTTCAAGCAGCTCGGACTTCTCGGAAATACCGCCGAGAACCTGAAGTCTGCCGCCGAGGGCGAAAACTTCGAGTGGACCGAAATGTATAAGGAGTTCGCCGAGGTCGCCCGTGAAGAGGGCTTTGACCATATTGCCGCTCTGTTTGAAAGCGTTGCCGCCATCGAGAAGCACCATGAGGAACGCTATCTTGCTCTCCTTGAGAATGTTGAGGAGAAGAAGGTGTTTGCCCGCGATGCGGAAATGATTTGGATATGCCGCAACTGCGGCCACATCCATGTTGGCAGCGAGGCTCCCGAGGTATGTCCCACCTGCGCTCATCCCAAGGCATATTTCCAGCTCTACGTCAAGGCATATTGATATAATAAAAGAAAAGCAGGAGCTTCACATCAGTGAAACTCCTGCTTTTTTAATGCTTAATGCTCGCGCAGCCAATTCATGGCGCAATTGGCGTAAAGCGCAGCTCCGTATTTTAAACCGCTTTCGTCGATGTTCATGGCCGGGTCATGGGGTGCTCGGCGGACAGGGCCGCTTTGCATACCAATGTTGAACATCATTGCCGGCACTTCCAGACCCACGCAGGCAAAATCGTCAGTCACGGGAATATCGCCGGGATAGAGCGTGACGTTATCCTTGCCGCATATTTCCTCAATATGCGGCAGCAAGCTGAGACATACGTCCTCGCTGTTTTTGAAGCCGGGGATAACATGGGATGAGAACTCAGCGGTTGCCCGGTGCGCTGCCGCAATATGCTCTGCTATCTCGCGCAGTCTTTCGGTAAGTCTATCTCCAAGCTTATTGTCAAAGACACGGATAGTACCTTCAAGAACTGCCTTTTCGGGTATGATATTGGCAGCGGTGCCTGCGTCCAGATGCCCGAAGCTGAGTACCGCGGATTCCTTGCTGGATACCTCCATAGAGGGAAGCTGCTGAGCGGCCGTGACGATCATTGCCGCGACGCTGAGGGCAGAAACGCCGTCCTCAGGGGTGGCGCCATGCGCGGCAAGGCCATGAATCACTATTCGGAAAGTTATGGATGCACGACTGCTGCCGAGGCAGTATTCCACGGAGCCGACGTCCAGGGGCGTGCAGTGCATGGTCATGGCAGCGTCCACGGATGGGTCTTTGAGTAAGCCGGAAGCTATCATTTTTTCGGCGCCGTCATGCCCCTCTTCGCCGGGCTGAAACATAAGCTTTATCGTGCCCTGCAGTTCGGATTCGCGCTCCTTGAGCAGCTTGGCGGCGCAGAGCAGCATAGCGGTATGAGCATCGTGACCGCAGGAATGGCAAGCGCCCTCGCGGCAAGCGAATGGCAGACCGCTCTTCTCCTCCTGCTTAAGCGCGTCCATATCTGCCCGCAGCAGAAATACGGGAGTACCCGTGCCGACGGTGCATACGATGCCTTCGCCGACCTCCTTGGGAGAGCTATATCCGTATTCATTCAACTTTTTCAGCAGAAAGGCCTTTGTCTTGGGCAATTCAAGACCATATTCAGCGTTTTCATGGAAATAGCGCCTGTTTTCAATGAGCTTTGCTTCCAATTCACCGGCACGCAGCAAAAAATCGTTCATGCTTATACCTCGATTCATACAGTGTATTCGTTGTGAACTATCGCCACCAGATAGAGAGCTCCGTCATACTCCTCGTATATAAGGCGCAGCAGCGACCAATCCAAGGTTTCCTCGCTTGACGAAGGAATGTAGAAATCCACGAAGCGGCAGCCGGGGAATACCTCGGGAGTGTTTTCCAGAGTGTTGCCGGACTTGGCAACGCGGTCAACGGTTATAATGGGTGCGGAGGCAAAATTGCGGTCGTAGACGAAGCGGGTGAAATATTCCGCCACGGTCAAGGAAATGGGCTCGCCCGAGCCGTCGTAAACGCCCCATACAAAGGAATTCTCCGCCTTGTCAAGAGCGGCCAGCATATCCGGGGAGAACCATTGATTGGATGAAAGGTTTATGTTAGAATAAGGAGAAAAGTAGATCCCGTATTCCGGGTGTACCAGCTTGGACAGTGAAGCGAAGTCGCCTGCCTTTATTAAGGAAAGAACGTTGTAGGATTGATCTATAAGCTCCTGATTGCTTGTACCGGAGACCGGGGTAACAAGGACTGATGGGCTGGGATCAGCGTCGCCGCGGGCCGAAGCGAGGTCATATATCAGATGACCTCCCACTCCGATCACAAGGCCGAGCACCAGGCATAATAGGGAGAAGATATGTTTCTTCATGGGATTACCGCCTTCTTTTGCAATTATGGCGGCGATAGCCTGACACGAACTCCCGCTGCCTAACCATTTAAGGCAACGGGAATCGAACCCGTGCCGGTTTTTTCGGGCGGATTTCCGCCCATGCTGCGTCAACGGTCTTGAAAATACGTTAGTATTCTCTGCGACCGTTTCCTTGCCTGGACAAAAATCCGCTCCGCAAAAACTGCAGGGCACATTCCGGCGAGGAATATTCGAGGGATTTTTGTCGCGGCGGACGCCGCCTTGCTGACGCAAGGCAAGGACAACAAGGCAAAAAGCGCCGAACAGGGCCGCCGGAATGCGGCATGGGTTCGACTCCCGTTGCCTTAACAACAAAACGCAAAACCGAACGTCTATGTCATTCTGAGCCCCGCCGAAGGCGAGAGTGCGAAGAATCTCCGGCGTTCTTGAGAGATAGGAACTTACGGGAAAACGCTTTTTTGACGGTTTGAAATTTATATAAAAATTTTTCATCCCGCCCTGCCCCGTACCGCGGCACGGAAAGGAAAGTTTCCCTTGCATTCCGGCGCTTTCCTGTGCTATACTCGCCCTGTAAAAAGCAAACACGGAGAAGCCCGGCGACTCAGGGCTAAAGGGACTGTGCCTGTTATCAACAGGGGAGGTCAGCCCGCTGCCGCAGGAAAGAGAGCGGCAGCTTTTTTGTCCGTAAAAATGCCGTAAGCTATTGCAATACCAGGTCTGCTTTGTTAGAATATTGTATAAAAAATACAGAACAGCGCCATGCAGCAGTTTCCCGGCAGACACACTGCCGGAGAAGCGCGGCTTTCGAGCACATCAGATTTTTCACTGCCGGAAGGGGCGCCGACCGGATGGAAAAAGGAGGAAGCATCTTGCAATCTAAACCACGATGGAAGCGGCGCTTTCTGATCTCGCTGGCCATGATGCTGATCGCTCTGCTGGCGATGAGCACCGCAACCTTTGCCTGGTATATTTATAACTCTGCCGCCCACACCACCAGAGTCAAAATGGCGGCGGGCACCTCCACCAAGCTGCAGATAGCCTCAAGCTATGACGGCGAGTACAGCTCCTCGACCGTGATGGAGGCGTTCAAGGGGAAACTCAATCCTGTGTCCACGAATCGCATCCAGTTGGGCTTCCGAAAGGTGGCCGGCTTCACCAACGGCAGCGAGAACAGGACGAATCTGGTGGCAAATCTGTTCGAGCCGGCCGAGACCACGGATTATTACAAGACCAGCCTGTTCCTGCGCACAAACGGCGAACCGATCAAGGTCTATATCTCCGACATCGGATTTGAAGACGACAGCGAAATCAATCCCATCTCCACCGCCATCCGCATCGGCCTGGTGGTCCATAAGCCCGGCCTGGATATGCCGGTGGACGAGGAATACATCTTTGCCATCAACGGCGACCGCAATATTAAAGAACCGGAATACAATACCTACACCGGTAAGGACGGCTATGTTCTGGATCTGACCAGCAGCGATACCGAAGCCGTCGTGGCCTTTGAACCCTATACCAATGAGCAGTTCTGCGAATATGACAAGAACACCGGCGAGACGGAGCTGAAAGAAACGTCCCTGCCGCTGTTCACGCTCTCCGGGAGCAAGGACGCCTCCGGCGACCGGTATACCGGTTACGGCGAGTCCGTGCAGGTGGATGTATACATATGGCTGGAGGGCTGCGATCAGGACTGCACCAATGACCTTGTAGGCGCCACGCTTAAGGTCTTGTCCCTGTCCTTTGCCGGAATTTCCTGATTTCTTATGAATTGCGAGAGGAGGTATCATAGCGTGAAAACGAATTTCCGGACACAGATCCTGTTCGGCCTTGTCACGCTGATTGCCGTTCTGATCGCCTTTTCATCCGCGACCTATGCATGGTTCACCCTTACCAATGACACCAATGTGGAGCCGCTGGAGGGCGGCATCGGCTACGGTGAGGGCAATCTCGTGATCGCAAATTCCCCGGAGGGGCCCTTTTCCAATCGATGCGAGCTGAACGCTCCGGCGGAGGACGTTTTGCTCCGCCCCCTTTCCACCGCGGATCTGCAGACCTTTTATACCGCCAAAGCCCATGACAGCAGCGGGATATCCACAAGCTTTGCGGAAAATAAGCAGTATGCCGGTTCCGCTCTGTGCGGCACCGTGTATCTGAAAAGCGAGCAGGAAGACAGCGGGGTGTATTTCTCCCCCGCCGCGCTGAATATGGGCAATGATGCTCAGGCTCTGGCTTCCCTGCGTCTGGGGCTGGTGTTCACAACCAGCCGGGGCGTATATACCCATATTTTCAAGCTGGATGACATGGGTGATACTGCCGGCGCGGAAGTCCGGCAGACCGTGGAGCAGCCGGGCTGCGTCATCGCGTCGGTGGACGCCGCCGGGCGGCCCGAATTTGTCAGCGACCCTGCCGCAAATCTCTCAGACTACTTCGTCGGCGGCGATCCGGATGCTCTGAGCGCCGGAAAAAACCTGCTGTGCATCCTCCCGGCGGATGAAGCCGTGCGGGTGGATTACTACCTGTATCTGGAGGGCTGCGACGAAAATTGCATTAATGTGGTTCAGGGCAGAGAGCTTGCTCTGGCTCTGGGCTTTTCCGGCATCACAATGTCGGAGCTATCCATGTGACAGGAGGGCGGAGACGATGGGACCAAAATTCTTAAAACGTTCTGCGCTTCTGTCGGTCATCTCCATTCTGGTGGTCCTGAGCGCGTTATCCGCGTCAACCTATGCCTGGTTCACGGCGAACAGAAGTGTTTCCACAAGCCGCATAGAGGCGAGGACCGGGTACGAGGAGCTGACGCTGTATGTGAAAGCCCCCTCTGACAGCGCCTTTACCGGCAATGTCTGCGAGCTTTCCTTCACCGGCGGCAGCAGCACCGCCCTGATGCCGGTGTCCACGGCCGACCTGCAGCATTTCGTTTATTGCCCCAACACGGCCGCTGACCGGGCGGAACGGTTCCTTCCGGTGGGGGACCTGTCCAATCAGACGCTATTTTGCTACGGCACGGTGCATATGCGCGCAGAGCTCGAAGGCGGCGCCGATTCCTCTGCCAGAGTCGCCGTGTATCTGGATCAGTCAGACGAGTTCGGCTTGTTGGCGGAAAAGTCCGGAGAGGACAGCCTGCTGCTGAACGCCGCCCGCCTGGGTCTGGCGATCCACGGCGAAGCGGACACGGCAAAGATATTTTATCTCAGCGATGAGGAAAATGATGAGAGCGGGCAGGTGCGCAATACTTTTGTGGACGGTCAGCTCCAGCCTGATGATATCGTTCTGAAGAGCGATGGCAGCGGTCAGGTAACCGCTGTGACTGATCCGGCGCTTCCGCTCAGCGCATGTATGCTATCCGCCGGTTCCGCGTCCGTTCAGCCGCTGTTTTATCTTGAGCCGGGCGTGGACTATGTTATCGACGTTTTTTTCTATCTGGAAGGCTGCGACCCCGACTGCAGCGACAGTATTGCATATGATGCGGCTGACTTCGGTCTGGCCTTCTACGCCACCCTTGAGTCGGAGGGGTAAGCTATGGATCAAAAAGAAAAGAAACAAAATCACGGCGGGCAGAAGCTGTATCTATCCTTACTGCTGGCTCTGATCGCGTTTGTAAGTGTGGTCGCCGCCAGTGTGGCGTGGTTCACCATTGCGGACCATACCCGGCTGCACAGCATAGGCATGAACGTTACCTCAGGCCCCGCCATCCGTTTCGAGCTGGACGCTCATAATGATATTTCTGAATATAAGCGGACGCTGACGTTTCAGGAAATCGCGGATCGCATCCTTGAGGAGCGGGGATACGATATGCGTACCCAGCCTCTGGAACCGGTGACTACCCGGGACTGCGTGGAGTTCACTTTGAGAAACGGTGCGGTGGTATCCGCCGACAGCGGCAGCTATCTGGAATTCACCCTCCACTTCATCGCCACCCAGGATGTGGTGGTTCATCTTACCTCTGAAAACAGCTCCGGCGGGAACGATGGCACCCTGGTTTCCTCCAAAACGCAGGAAACGCTGCCGGAGGCCATGCGCATAAGCTTCACCGCCGACGGGGAAACGGTGATATTTGACCCCGGTATGGGCGATCAGTCACAGACGGTGGATGGACTTCGCACTTTTGGCTTGCCAGATGCAAACCATATGGTATATACTGATATAAATACATTGTTCACCCTGCAGCGTGAGGTGGACAAGCCCGTGATTATTCGAATCTGGATGGAGGGAACGGACCCGGCCTGCGATAACTCACTGCAGGGTGTGGACTATTCCATCCGCCTTCGCTTTGAAGCCACCGATGCCAGCCATAACCGTATTAGTTCGGAGCCGGATGCCTGACCGGCTCATAATGCCGTTTTTTTCACAGCAAATCGTAGGAATAGAAAAAGAGGTAGTAATATGAAATCTGCTAAAAAAATCGTCATGGTCGCACTGAGCATTATTCTGTGGGCAGTCATTCTGCTGGCTGCACTGTTTGCTTTCACCACGCTGGCCACAAGGGATAGTGCCAAGGTCGCGAGCTTGGCGGGCTATACCCCAATGGTGGTCAAGTCTGACTCCATGGCGCCGACCTTCAAGGCCGGCGACCTGATCGTGATCCGCAAGTGTGACCCGGCAAAACTTGAGGAAGGGGATATCATCACGTTCCACACGATCATTATGAACGAGTATGCCCTGAATACCCACCGTATTGTAAAGATCGACGAGCAGAACGGCTACCGCAGCTATACGACAATGGGTGATAACAACAACGGCATTGCCGATACCCACATCATCAGCGACAGCGACATCGTGGGCCGGTATGTGGGCAAGGTGAGCGGTCTGGGCCGCGTGATGGACTTCATGTCCAGCAGCGTCGGCTTCCTGCTGGTGATCGTACTGCCCATGCTGCTGTTTTTCATCTATCAGGTGTATCACCTGATCATGGTGGGCATCAACCTGAAAAAAGCAGTCGCAGTGGAAAACGCTGTCGCTCAGCAGGCGGCTGTTGAAGCACAGGGTGGAAATGAAACGGCTGATGAGGCAAAACGTATGAAGGCCGAAGCCGAGGCCGCACTGGCTGAGGCGAAGCGTATGAAAGAGGAAGCGGAAGCGGCTCTGGCGCAGGCCCGAAAAGATGCCGAAAAAAGGGATGAACAGGTATGAGTGATTTCCTCAAGTTTGCATACGAACTGATTGCCCAGGTTGTATATAATCTGACGGCGTGGATCGTTGCATTCGTGCAGGGCTTTATTCGTCTGTTTATCACGGGATGGATCGAGTATTACGGGATATTTACCTCCTATTTCGGAGAGTTCGGATTTTTCAGCAAGGTTCTGTCGATCATCCTTGTGATACTGCTGATCGCCATTCCAATCGTGGTGATCGTCCTCATTGCCCGGCGTGTGGTTTTGCACATTCAGCTCAAGGCTGATCGGGATGACAACCGGACGCTTTATAAGGAGATCGGCAGACTGAATAAACAGGTCCTGGACCTGATGGATGAAAAAAACAAGATCCTCTCCCTCAAGGTCAATAACAACGGCGCTGCCGGAACGCCCTATCTGGGCGGCGACGGTCTGGCTGACCCCATCAGCGGGGCCAGTCCCTTGGTCGTGCCCGCCGTTGCGGCAGGTGAGGGAGACGGGATCGGTATGCCTGTGATCGCCGGTGGCTTCGGCGTTGCCGGGGACGGCAACGTCGGGGAGGATGTGATCAGCAACGCCGCCGCAGCCGCCGCAACCGCAGCCGCGCAGGCCCGGCTGAAAACGGAGGAAGAGGAAAAGAACAACACCAATCGCTTCCCCAAGCTCAGCCTGGTGGACCTGAAATACGAGGACTACGACGAGCCGGATTATGACGATCAAATCACTCTGAAGGAGCTGGCGGAGGGCTACCGCCTGTTTGCCTGCAGCCAGATGCACCTGTACTATACGCCGGAGATCGTCCGCCGCTTTATTGCCGGCATGGCGGCCAGTAAGATCCTGATTCTGGAAGGTATCTCCGGTACCGGTAAAACCAGCCTGCCCTATTCCTTCAGCCGCTATCTGTGCAATGTCGCCACGATGGTGTCTGTCCAGCCCTCCTTCCGGGACCGCACCGAGCTGCTGGGTTATTTCAACGAATTTTCAAAGCGCTTCAATGAGACGGAGTTTCTCCGCGCTTTGTATGAGGCCAACTTCCGCAAGGATCCCACGATCATCGTTTTGGACGAGATGAACCTGGCCCGCATCGAGTACTATTTTGCCGAGATGCTGTCCGTTCTGGAAATGCCAAGTCAGGACGAATGGGTGCTGGATCTGGTTCCGACTGCCTGGCCCGGAGACCCCATCAAGCTGGACTCCGGCAAGATCCATGTCTCTCCCACCACCTGGTTCGTTGGCACGGCCAACAACGACGACTCCACCTTCACCATCACGGACAAGGTCTATGACCGTGCAATGCCCATTGAACTGAACGAGCGTGCGGAGGCCTTTGAATGCGAACTGCAGCCCGCCTGCAGCATCACCTACGACCATCTGAAGGCGCTGTTTGAGCAGGCCAAAGCCGAGTATCCCATCAGCCAGTCGTCGCTGGATAAGATGAAGAAGCTGGATAATTATCTGCAGACCCGATTCAAGCTGGCTTTCGGCAACCGTATCATTAAGCAGATGTATGAGTTTGTTCCGGTCTATGTGGCCTGTGGAGGAACTGAGCTTGGCGGAATGGATTATATTATCGCAAGAAAAGTCCTGAAAAAATTTGAAAGTCTGAATGTCATGTTCGTCCGCGATGAGATCAAGGGACTGATCGAGTATATCGAAAAGACCTTCGGCAGCGGAGAAATGAAGGACAGTATTGAGTATCTGCAGCGCATCCGGAATCTGGTCTGATCCGCTGCGGTCGGTAATAAGGAGAACAGGCTCGACACTGTGAGTGTAAGAAGATGAGGGGATAAGCGTGTCCGAAACTATCAATGAACTTTATTTGAAATATATAGATGCCTTCTCGTCTCTGGAGGATGACCGCTATTTCCGCTACCTGTTTGAGATCATTCAGGCGGGCGATAACGTTCTTCAGCAGAACCGTCAGGTGCTGCATAAGGTCGTTGACGAGGCGTGGCTTACAATGATCGAGGACACGCTCGACGCGCTCAATACCATCACAGAAAAGCCCCGGCGCTTTGTCAGCACCACCGAGGAAGTCGTCCCTGTTGCCCTTGCTAAAAAGATCACAGCGCAGAGTGTGCGCCATCTGAGCATGAACACCCAGTTTATCGCCTCCTCGGAAGACGGGGATATCCAGCCCACCCGTGTGCTGAACATCACGCAGGAGGACAGCTACGACCTGTATGAAAACCGCTTCATCTATCATTTGATCCAGAAGCTGGTGGTCTTCATCGATAAGCGCACTGACGTTATCTTCTGGTCCACCGGCGATGAGATCCGCAACAGCATGGTTCTTGAGAGCAAGATCGATGACGCATATGAGGAGATCCAGTATCGGTTGGAGATGAAGGTCACCAACCATCAGAGCCTTGCGGAGAATGACGCGGACAACATGGATGTGTTTATGCGCATCGACCGCGTCCGCCGTATGACAATGGCCCTGCGCAACAGCGCCTTCTGCGAGCTGATGGCCGGCTGCGCCAAGGTGCGCAGTCCTATCCAGCGCACAAACCTGCTGATGAAGGACCCCAATTACCGCAAGTGCTACCAACTGTGGCAGTTCCTGGAGAACTACGATGATGTGGGCTACACCATTGAGGAGCATAACGCCGCTCTGGAGTTCGATGAGGAATACCTGATCCAGATGTATATCAACCTCATCTCCAACTACGCCGTTTTCAAGAGCCTTTCTGAGGAAGTGGAAGACCGGAAGCTGGAGGAACTGGAGAAGGCTTTTCATCAGGTTCTCAAACCCAAATTTGTCAAAGAGATACACGAGGAGATCGTGGATGACTATAACATTCCCGAGGTTGAGGTCCGCAAGGTCATCATCGAGGAAGTGACCCAGGCCCAGCTTGATGCGGAAGCCAAGCTGAGCGAGGAAATCGCCCTTCGGGAACAGGCGGAGCACGCCAGGGACGAAGCGGAAGTCGAAATGCAGCAGGCCATGATTCGCTCCCAGCAGTTCATGGAGCAGATGATGGATGCTCAGGAGCAGGCGGAGCTTGCCAAATCCATGCAGGCTGCCGCGGAAAACGCTGCCGAGCTTGCGAATACTGCCCGCGAAGAGGCCGAGCGCGCCAAGGCGGAAGCCGAGCGGCAGGCTGAAGAGGCATGCGCTGCCCGGGATGCGTCCCAAAAAGCTATGCTTGAGGCCCAGCAGCAGAAGGCTGAGGCTGAGGACGCGCGCGATTTTGCACAGGCCGCCAAAGCTGCCGCTGAGGAGCAGTGTGCCGCAGCCATTGAGGATAAGCTAACTGCCGAGAGCGTCTGCAAGGCGGCTCAGGAGGAAAAGGATAAGGCCGTCTCTGCCGCGCGGGAAGCCCGCAGGGCACAAGAGGAAGCCGAAACGGCACGTTCTCAGGCGGAGGCCCTGGCAGAACGGGCGGACAGGCTGCGCCTGGATGCTGAAAACGCCCGGGATGCGGCGCTGACAGAGCAGAAAAACGCCGTTGCGGCGGAGAACGAGGCGAAAGCAGCCATGAATTTGGCTTACGCCGCGCTGTCCGAAGCGCAGGCCAAAGCTGACGCGGCTGCTGCGGCGAGGGTCGAAGCGGAACGCAGACAGGCCGAAGCCGAAGAGCTTGCGGAAAAAGCGTCCGCTGAATGCCATGCCGCCCGCAGGACACAGTTGGATGCCGAAGCGCAGGCCAAACCCGACCGGGAAGCCAGAACGCTTGCCGAGCAGGAGCGAGCAGCTGCGCTTCAGGAAAAACAGAATGCTGACGACGCTGCAGAGCGGGCGAACAAGGCCGCCGCAGCCGCCGGGGAGAAAGCCGCCGCTGACAGAGCGGAGCGCGAGAGCGTGGAGGAAAAGCTAAAAGCGGCGCTGAATGCTCTTGCGGAGGCGGAGCAGGCCCGGGATGCCGCCGAAATTGCCCGGCGCGACGCTGAAAAACAGGCTGAGGCCCATCGCGCCGCGCGCGTGTCTGCCGAGACCGCCATGCAGGACGCCGAGCTTGCACGGAAAGCGGCTGAGCGCGCCGCCGCCGAAGGAGCAAAGCGGGAAAAAATCCTTCAGGATAATCTTGCAAGAACCGAGAAAAAACTGGAAAAAGCGAAAAAGAAACTGGATTCCGCCCGTACAACCTTTAGATTTATGGGCGGCAGAAAGTGACTTTACAGGAAATGACAGGATATGGTTAAGAAAGTTGCTGCAAAACTCATCAACATTGTCTCGATTGCAATCATCGTGCTTGCGGTGCTGGTTCTGCTGAATGTAGTGATGACCCGCTCCGGTGACGTCCCCAGTGTTATGGGCTATTCCGTGTTCCGGGTGATGACCGGCAGCATGGAGCCTACTATTCCCACATATTCTATCATTGTTACACACGCCGTGGAGCCTTCAGAGATCGAGGAGGGAGATGTGATCTCCTATTTCTCCAAGGATCCCGCGCTGAATGGTGCGGTCAACACCCACCGCGTGGTTGATATTTATGAAGAAGAGGGCACGGTTTTTTATCAGACCCGGGGAGATGCCAACAACGCCGATGATCTGTATCCTCCAACTGCAGATGACATTATCGGCAAAGTAGTGTTTTCCTCATATTTCATTGGAGCCATTGTAAGGCTTATTTCAAATCCCCTTGTTTTCTTCCCTCTGATCCTTGTCCCCTTGCTTGTCATGCTGATCCTGAACCTGGTAAAAACCTATCGCATGGCCGCGAATATTGCGCGCCAGGAAGAAGAACGGGAAATACGCGAAGCTATCGAGGAAGCAAGGAAAAAAAGAGAGGACTCCTCTCCGGAAGAGGAAACCTCAGACCATGACTGAGCAGGGAAGAGAGAATGGGTATTTTACAAAAATAAATGCAGGGACTCGCGCCGGGCGGATAAGGATAATATCCCGCCCGGGCGAGTCTTTTGTTTGTTGTGTGCTCGGGGCGTTATGCTCTGAATAGAAAAGCGTTGTATTTTTCTGGGCGAATATGGTATAATATCCGCAGCGCGGATATTATATTTGATTTTAAGCCGCTTTGCTCGTCCCTTGTGGGACAACCGCAAAGCATGGCACATTATACCATAACGGCTTTGCCGCTATGGTACAATAGGTGCAAAAATATTATCCGTCTGTCAAAAAAGTGCTTTCCCGTAATGCCTATCTCTCAATAACACCGGAGATTCTTCGCACACGCTTCGCGTGGCTCAGAATGACATAGTCTTTGGCGTTTTGTCGTTAAATCGTACAAGTATAAAAGTCATGTCATTCTGAACGTAGTGAAGAATCTCCCGAGTTGGTTTACATTGGCAGTTCCGTTGCTGCGGGGATTCTTCGCACTCCCACTTGGGTTGGGGCTCAGAATAACAAGGTTTTAGGATTTTTCAACTGTTCGTTTTCAGGAGGAACATATATGCATTACGACATTATCATTATCGGTGCGGGACCCGGCGGTATTTTTGCCGCTTACGAGCTGGTTCAGCAGCGTCCGCAAGTGAAAATTGCGGTGTTTGAGGCCGGGCATCCTCTGCACAAGCGCCGCTGCCCGATTGACGGAGAAAAGGTCAAGACATGTATTGGCTGCAAAAGCTGCAGCATTATGAGCGGTTTCGGAGGAGCAGGCGCTTTCTCTGATGGAAAGTATAACATCACCAATGATTTCGGCGGTACCCTGTATGAATACATCGGGAAAAAGCACGCGCTGGATCTGATGCACTATGTGGATGAGATAAACCTGCGGTACGGAGGCGAAGGCACCAAGCTCTATTCCACTGCCGGTACTCGCTTCAAGACCCTTTGCATTCAGAACGACCTGCATCTCCTGAATGCGTCTGTCCGCCATCTTGGAACAGATATCAACTATATTGTGCTGGAAAACCTGTATGCCTATCTCAAGGACAAGGTGGATTTCTTTTTTGATACACCTGTTTTGTCCGTTGAGGCACTGGATCACGGTTACTCAATTCGGTGTGAAGACAGCGCATATACCTCTACTGACTGTATCATATCCGTGGGACGCAGCGGCAGCAAGTGGATGGAAAAAGTATGCCGGGAGCTGGATATCCCCACCAAGTCAAACCGGGTGGATATCGGTGTGCGCGTGGAGCTTCCCGCCGAGGTGTTTGCCCACATGACGGACGAGCTATATGAAAGCAAAATCGTATACCGCACGGAGAAATACGGCGATAAGGTGCGTACCTTCTGCATGAATCCAAAGGGCGTCGTAGTGAACGAAAATACCAACGGCATTATCACCGTGAACGGCCACAGCTACGAGGATCCGGCAAGGCAGACGGAAAACACAAATTTTGCTTTGCTGGTGTCCAAGCATTTTTCCGAACCGTTCAAGGACTCCAACGGATACGGCGAGTCCATTGCCAGACTGAGCAACATGCTGGGCGGCGGCGTTATTGTTCAGCGTTTCGGAGACCTGATACGGGGGCGCCGTTCCACTGCCAGCCGCATTGAGGAAGCTTTCATCACTCCTACGCTCAATGCCACTCCGGGAGACCTTAGCCTGGTGCTTCCAAAGCGTATTCTGGACGGTATCATTGAGATGATATACGCTCTGGATAAGGTCGCTCCGGGTACTGCCAACGAGGACACGCTGCTCTATGGCGTGGAAGTGAAATTTTACAACATGGAAGTCGAGGTCAACGAAAGGCTGGAAGCGCGTTATAAAGGCTTGTATATCATCGGTGACGGAAGCGGCATTACGCACTCTTTGTCCCATGCATCCGCCAGCGGCGTGTATGTGGCGAGAAACATAATTGCTGAAAGAGCTGCGCAGGACAATCTGGCCTGAATCAAAAACCGCTTTTTACAAGGCCGGATGCTTGAGCGTATATCGGCGTAAGTGTGCGGAATATCGGAAAAATAAAAGGCAGCCATCATTTCTGAAGCTTTTAGGCTCAGAGATGATGGCTGCTTTTGTGTTCAGATGAACTTCTTTCCGGCCTGATAAACAGCCCTTACCTTGCCGAGCGCGGTGATATCCTTTGAAGGATCGCCTTCAACGACGATCACGTCGGCAATATAATCTTCCTTGATCTGCCCGAGACAGTCACCCATGCCGAGATAGTCGGCGCCGTTTTTCGTAGCGCATTCCACGGCTTCCATAGGCGTAAGACCGCATTTTACAAGATACTCGCATTCGAGCGCTACGGGAGAAGCGTCCTTATAAGGCGTGCAGTCGGTATCTGTTCCCGTGGCCACACGAACTCCGGTGTCATAAAGCGCCTTCACGTTCTCCTGATAGGTTTTGACGCAGTCTTCCAGATAAACCAGCGTGCTGGGCTTGCTGAGTGTCTCACCCAAGGCCTTGGCATTCTTTTGAGACTGCTGGTAAACGTAATTAAATACGAGGACGGTGGGAACCCAGGTGATGTTCTTTTCTTTCATACGCTTGGCCTGATCGATGGTGAGATGTGTGCCGTGCTCGATGGAATCGAAGCCGGCCTGAATGCACATCTCTATGGAGTCGCCGTAGCCGGCGTGGGCCGCAGCCTTCAGTCCGAAACGGTGCGCCTCTTCAGCGGCGGCATTCAGCTCCTCCTGATTCATTTCCTGACCGCGATAGCCTTCGCTGGTGAGAACCTTGATACAGTCGGCGCCGTTTTTGTAGTTCAGGCGAACTGCCTTGCGGACTTCATTTTCACCGTCAGCCTCTATCACGCCGCCTTCCAGAGAATCGGAGCCATGTCCGCCGGTCATGCATATTCCCTGCAGGCATGCAAAAATACGGGGCGCGTCGATGTGGCCGTCGGCGGCTGCTTTTTTAAGAGCCGCGCCGATGCCGTATGCCGAGGAGGAATCGCGAATAGTTGTAACGCCGGCTGCGAGGGTATCACGCATCCGACCGGCAGCATAGAGCGCGCAGAGGGAAACGGTATTGTATTTGTGATAATAATCAGGGTCTGGTACGCAGGCGATGTGTGTATGAAGATCTATCATACCCGGCATGATCGTGCAGCCGGGGTATTCGACTATGTCTTCCCCGGGGAAGGCATTCTTCACGTCCTTTAGAGGCGCGATCATTTTGATCCTGCCGCCCTGCATACATACGGCTTTGCCTTCAACGATTGTGCTGCGGTCACCGACAAGAATTCTGTCAGCGGAAATAATCATTTCTAAAACTCCCTTCAATACGATGTATCAAAAAAACGGTTTTTGCTCCGGAATATGGCGGACGCTCAGAATTTCTTATGGCATCGGCAGAAATGGCCGTCCCCGCGGTCGGTCCACTCCGGCTTGACCGCGCTGCATGTTTCGTCGCTGTACGGGCAGCGACCGGCGAAGCGGCAGCCCTCGGGCAGGTCGTAGGGCGAAGGAAGGTCGCCTTCAAGGATGATCCTCTGCTTTTTCGCCTTTTCCTCTTTTGTAAAGGCGGGAACGGCGGAAAGCAAAGCAACGGAATAAGGATGCATGGGATGGTCAAAAATCTGCTGCTTCGTTCCGTATTCAACGATTTCACCAAGGTACATGACGGCGACCTCGTCGCTTATAAACTGAACGATATTCAGGTCATGCGATATAAAAAGGTATGTAAGACCGATGCTATCCTGAAGGTCCTTGAGGAGGTTTATGATCTGGGCCTGAATGGAAACGTCCAGGGCGGAGACGGCTTCGTCCAGAACGATAAAATCGGGGTTTGTGGCAAGGGCGCGGGCGATGCATATGCGCTGGCGCTGGCCGCCGGAAAACTGGTGGGCGTAGCGGTAAGCCTGATCCGGAAAGAGTCCGCAGCGCGTCATAAGATCCTCCACGCGGTTCTCCAACTCATCCTGGCTGCCGCAGAGACCATAAGCTTTGATGCCCTCGGAAATGATGTCAAATACGGTCATTCGCGGGTCGAGGGAAGAGAAGGGATCCTGAAACACCATCTGCATGCGGCGCCGCAGCTCCCGGAGGCGTTCCTTGGATACCGCATACAGATCCTCTCCGTCAAAGAGAACCGTTCCGTCCGTTTTGGGATTAAGACCAAGGATCACGCGGCCGACGGTGGATTTGCCGCAGCCGGATTCTCCGACAAGTCCCAAGACCTTACCATGCTCTATGGAGAAGCTCACACCGTCAACAGCCTTTACCTCGGCTATGGTTTTGCCGGCGAAGCCACCCTTTATGGGAAAATATTTTTTAAGGTTCTTTACTTCTAACAGCTTGTTCATCTTGCACGCTCATTTCTTCGCATAGTTCCAGCAGGCTACGGTATGGCCTTCGTCTACGGCAACTGTTTCCGGAAAGCGCTCTCTGCAGCAGTCCCGGGCGTCCGGGCAGCGGGTGTGGAAAGGACAGCCGGAGGGCTTGTTTGCCAGAGATGGAACATTGCCGGGAATTACGGCCAGTCTGCTCTGAGTCATCCGGCCTTGTGGGCGGGAGGCGATCAGACCGCGGGTATAGGGATGGAGGGGATTTTCAAAAAGCGTATCCGTGTCGGCGCATTCGCATATATGGCCGCCGTACATGACGGCTACGCGGTCCGCCATCTCGCTGATCACGCCCAAATCGTGGGTGATGAATATATAGGAGCAGCCGTATTCTCTCTGGAGACTTTGCATAACGTCCAGAACCTGGGCCTGAATGGTAACGTCCAGAGCCGTGGTTGGCTCATCGGCGATAACCAGCTTTGGATTTGTAAGCAGCGCCATAGCTATCATGACGCGCTGGCGCATACCGCCGGAAAGGTTGAAGGGATAGCGCAGCATGATCTCGCGGGGATTCGGGATCCTTACCTTTTCAAGCATTTCGATGCAGCGGTCACGAATTTCTTTTTTCCCAAGCTTGCTGTGCAGCTTGAGAGCCTCGCTCATCTGATCCCCGATGGTATACAGTGGGTTCAGCGCGGTCATAGGCTCCTGAAAAATCACGGATATATCCTTACCGCGTATTTTTTGAAGCTGCTTGTCACTCATAGTAAGCGTATTTACGCCTTCGAATTCTATTGTTCCGCCCTCATAAAGAACATTTTCGCCCTGGATGAGCTTTAAAATGGACATGCAGCTTATGCTTTTGCCGCAGCCGGATTCTCCGACTATGCCAAGCGTTTCACCGTGAAGGACGTTAAATGAAACGCCTTCAACAGCATGGAGTACGGCGCGGTCGGTTTTAAAGCTTACGCGAAGGTCGGATACCCGCAGGAGAACGTCATTGTCGTTTTCCGCGGTGGAAATAATGTCGTTTTTCATGGAAATCCTCCATGCGGCAGCACCGCACAAATAGTTATTACAAATCCCCTCGCATGGAGGATTTTTGCCGTCATCGCCGGTTGCCCGTAGGGCGAGGCGAGGGGCTTTTAAAGAATGCAGCGTGATTTTTCACACTATGTATAACAAAGCCAGAAAGCAGTCGTTTGTTCGTATTTACCGGCCGGCGGCGCGCTTAGGCTTTGAGCCGCGGATCCAGTGCGTCGCGCAGACCGTCTCCGACAAGGTTGAGGCAGAGAGCACTGAGCGAAATGGCGGCCCCGGGGAAAAGCAGAAGATACGGCTGGTTGGTCATGAAGTCACGAGCCTCGTTCAGCATCGCGCCCCATTCCGGAGCAGGCTGCTGAACACCCATGCCGATAAAGGAAAGTCCGGCCGCTGTCAGCATCATGGAAGCCACATTCATACTTGCCTGAACGATTATGGGGCCCATAGCATTAGGCAGAACATGGTGGAAAATGATGGAGCGGTTGCTGCTTCCGCACAGCCGCGCCGCGTATATATAGTCCTGCTCTACGATCGAAATGATAACGGAGCGTATGATTCGTATATAGCTTGGCACGCTGATTATGGTAATGGCGAGGATAAGATTCAGCATGCTCGCGCCTAACGCCGCAACAACGGCGAGCGCGAAAAGAAGAGCGGGAATGCACATGATAATATCACAGATGCGCATAACCACGGTATCAAATTTGCCGCCGTAAAAACCGCAGCAGGCGCCGATCAAGCCGCCTATGCACACGGAAAGCAGGGTGGTTCCGACGCCCAGGGAGAGGGAGCGGCGGCTGCCGTGGATGATCCGGGCAAAGACATCGCGTCCGTATTTGTCCGTTCCGAAAATATGCTCGGCGCTCGGACCGCTGAGACGAACAGAGGAGTTTTGGCTTATCGCCTCCTCATACGGCACGATAACGTCGGCAAATATGGCGGCAAGGATGAAAATCAGCAATACGGCGCAGCCGAACATAGCGGCCTTGTTTTTGCGGAAGAGACGGAAGGTTTCCCTGGCGTGCTCTCTTCTGCGTCTGCGCTTGCGCGCAAGGCGTTCCTTATTTGTATCTTTCATGGCTTGCTTACCTCCGTCAGTGCGTGATTCTTTCGCGGATACGCGGGTCAATAGCGGCATACAGTACGTCCACAAGTATCATAATTACGCAGAATATCAGCGACAGGAGAACTGTGGATGACATTACGACGGGAATGTCCTTGGAGCGTATGGCAGTAAGAATATAGGTGCCCATGCCGGGAAGGGCGAAAACTGTTTCGCAGATGACGGCGCCGCCCATGACAGTGCCGGCGTTGATTCCCATGACGGTTATTACGGGAAGAATGGCGTTTTTCAGAGCGTGCTTCCAGGTCATGCGCGCTTTGGAACAGCCCTTGGCCTTGGCGGTGCGGATATAGTCCTGCCTGACCGCTTCAAGCATTGTGGTTCTGGTAAGCCTTTGGACTGTGACCGTGGTCGCTATGGTCAGCGTGATGACCGGGAGCACAAAGCTCTTGAAATCGGTGCCGCCGAAGGTGGGAAACCAGCCGAGCTTAAGGCCGAAAACATAAATCAGAACCATGCCGAGGAAGAAACCCGGTATAGAGGCGAACAGGATAGCCGTTGTGGAGCAGAAGACGTCGGCAAAAGAATACTGCTTTACGGCGGAAAGAATTCCTAATGATACGCCGATGAGCGAAGACAGGATAAATGCCGCGAGACCCAACTTAATGGTAGTCGGCAGCCGGCCCATCAGCTCCGTGGTGAATGGAGCGCGCGTGCGGTACGACGTGCCGAAATCACCTTGCAGCAGCCCTCCGCAGTAACTGAAAAAGCGGCTGAAAAACGGCTTGTCATAGCCAAGCTCATGATTCAACTGGTCTACCTGCTCCTGGGTGGCCATAGTGCCGAGGATGGTGCGGCCGGGATTGCCGGGAGTGAGATTCATGATGGTGAAAACGATAAATATGACGCCCAGAAGAGTGGGGATCATAATCAGAAGACGTTTTAATATATATTTAAACATCTTTTTCGCCTCCTTGTCCGAATATGCATAACGCCGAGACTATGTGGCCTTGCTTTGCGATTAGACAAAATTATTTTAGTTATTATAAGCACTTTAATTGGTCAAAGTAAAGAAGTATTTAAAAAATCGACAAAATTATACAAAGCTCACAAGGAAAAAGAAATTTTAAAGTGAAATTTTGTCCTGTTTGTATGTTGATTATTTTTTGAAAAGGATTTAGCATATATCTAATTTTATTGGCATCAAAGAAGTAAATGAGTAAAGCGATAAAGAGGAAGGGAAAACAAATGAAAAAAATGACTAAAAAGATGTTAGCTTTCTTAATGGCGGCCTTGATGTTGGTTTCGCTGGCGGCCTGCGGCTCCAAGAACACGCAGGGCAGCAACGGAACAAATTCAACTAACGGCACCGCAAAGACAGAGCTGAATGTGCGCATTCCGGATGCCTTTTCAACTCTGGATCCTCATGGCTGGAATCTTGATTCCGATTTCCGCCTTTGCTATCAGATATATGAGCCCCTCTACGCAGTAGACGATGCTACAAATGAGATCCCCGTTCTTGCAACCGGATACACTATTTCAGAGGAAGGCACCTCCTATGTGTTCACCATCAGAGATGATGTGTATTTTACCAACGGAGATAAGCTGAGCGCATCTGATGTTAAGTTCTCCATAGAGCGCGCAAAGGCCAGCGCCTATCTGGCACAGGACGTCGCGACGGTTGACACCGTGGAAGCGGATGACGCCGCCAATACTGTCACCGTGAACCTGACTGAGCCTACTCCGGGCCTCATTGAAGGACTGTCCTATGTTCTTATTGCAAACAAGAAATTTGTTGAAGAAAATCAGGACGAGAACGGTCTGCTGGGCTTCAAGGCCTGCGGCACCGGCCCTTATATGCTTAAGGAATATACCCAGGACGTTTCTGTCACGATGGAGGCAAATCCGAATTACCGCGATGGAGCGCCTGCCATACCGACGCTTAAATTCCATTTGATCGTGGATGAAAATACCGCGCTTACCGCTTTCCAGGCAGGCGAGATCGATATTGCCCGCCTGAACACCACGAACTGGAATAATTTGAAGGCTGACAGCAATTATCAGACCGCTGAGCTTACCACGAACCATGTTACCTATATCATTATGAACGTACAGAAGGCTCCCTTCGATAACCAGCTGGTGCGTGAGGCGATCGCTTGCGCCGTGAACCGCGAAGATATGATAGCAATGGTTATGGATGGACAGGCCAAGCCGACTTATACGGTAGTGACGCCTCTGATGGTCGGTTATGCCGAGATCGAGCCCGACTATACTTATAATACTGAGCGCGCCAAGGAGCTTCTTGCCCAGGCGGGATATCCGAATGGACTGGACGTCGGCGAGATCCAGGCTCTCAGCGGAACCTATTTTGCCGATGCAGCCGTTGTTCTCCAGCAGCAGCTTGCTGAAGTTGGCATTACATGCACGATCTCCAATCTCGAGGCGAATACCCTTATTGCAAACTGCATGGGCGGAAACTTCGGTATGGCGACTATGGGACAGACCAACACCTATGACATGAGCTGGTTTGCAACCTATTATACCACCGAAAATATAGGCGGTATGAACATGGCTCAGTATTCCAATGCGGACATAGATGCCAAGATAGAGGCTGCCAATATCTGCATGGACCCCAAGGAGCGTATAGCCATGTATAAGGAGATCATGGAAACGCTGGATGAGGAATGCATCTATCTGCCGCTTTATAATAAGGTGACCTGCATGGCATGGGCCAAGGGCCTGAACTATACGCCCACTGTCCGCATGGAAAGCTATTCCCGCTGCAGCTGGAACTGATCGAGAGGTACTGAACAATGAAAATGCAGGAGCTTAAAGCCGCGCTTGACGAGGCGAGAGTGCGCTTTCATGTCCCGTCATACAGCGCTACGGTTTATGACCACGGCGAGGTATACAGCTTCGGTGATGGCTTTTGCGATATCGAAAACGGAAAGGAGCCCGATGGCAATACTCTGTATGCCATCGGGTCCTGCACAAAATCCTTCGTTGCCGGCGCCATATGTACGCTTGTCGACCAGGGTAAGCTGCGGTTGGACGATGTCGTAAAAGACTATATCCCCGAGTTTGAGATGTATGATGCCTATGTTTCCAACCATCTTACGGTGCGCGATATGCTTTGCCACCGCTGCGGACTTCCGCGGCATGAGCTTTCGTGGTATGCCCGGCTGGACGTGCTTACGGAAGAGGATATTATTAAATCTCTGCGCTATCTGCGGCCCAATCAGCCGTTCCGCTATAAATGGCAGTACAGCAACCAGATGTTTGCCCTGGCGGGCTACGTGATCCAGCGCGTAAGCGGAAAGCCCTGGCAGGAGGTCGTGCGCGAGAATATTTTTAAGCCGCTGGGTATAACGCGCGCGGCCTTTTCTCCGGCCGAGGCGCAGGCTATGGGCAACTGCGCCGTGCCGTACCTTTATAATAAGGAAAAGGATGCGCCTTATGTGGTGGAGCACGCTGATATAGGAGCTATGGGCTCCGCCGGCTGCATTTATATGGCGACCTCCGAACTGCTGAAATGGGATACCATGCTGCTCTGCGGCGGTGTGTATAACGGAACACGCGTGCTTTCCGAGGAGATTTGCCGGCAGATGTATACTCCCCAGATGATACGTCCGGGAGAGGATGATCCGGAACCCATGCATAAGGCGGTGTCCAACAATGCTTACGGCTTGGGCCTTATGACGGAGGTTTTTGAGGGCCACCGTCTGGTACATCACGGCGGGCATATTGACGGCTTTATGGCCGACCAGAGCTTCTTGCCGGATGACGATTTCGCCATTGCGATACTGACCAATATGGGCGAGATCCGCGGCGCACAGGTGATGCGCTATGTGACCATGGAAAAAGTGCTTGGCGGAAAGACGGATTGGTCAGCCGAACTTAAAAAGTTCTATGACGACGCCGAGGCGAAACAGAAGGCGGGAAAGGAAGAGCTGTGGGCCAAACAGCCTGCAGACGCACCCTGTCCCGTGGCGCTGGACGCCATTGCCGGTACCTATCACGAGGATGGCTACGGCGATATTATCATAGAGGCCGGAGACGGCGGGCTCAAAGTCCATCTCGGAACGGCGGTGTTCAGCGGAAAGCATTATGCCAATCAGTTTTTCTATCTGGAAGAGCCCCACGCCATGCCCGGCGTTATGATAGAGGCCTGTGTTGATATTGATGCGCAGGCGAACGTCGTTGGCTTCAGTGCCGGTCTGGATGTGGAAGGGCCGGAAAAAATACATTTTATCCGCAAAAATTCTTAAGGGGATACGAAATGAAAATTACAGATATAGTCTGGGAAAAACTGCGTATTGATCTGCAGGAGCCCTTTAAAATCGCATTTACCGAGATAGGCTACGCGGAAGTGGTCATCATCAAGGTAACAGCAGACAACGGGCTCGTTGGTTATGGCGAGGCCGCGCCTTTCGCGCCTGTGACAGGAGAAACGAGCGACAGCGTCATTGCTGTTCTGGATATGCTCAAGCCCGGCCTGATAGGCATGGATCCCTTCTGCATTGAGCAGATACACGCCATGATGGATAACGTGATCTACAGCAACGGCGCGGCCAAGTGTGCCGTTGACCTGGCGATGTTTGACCTGATGGGAAAGGCCTGCGGACAGCCGGTTTATAAGCTGCTCGGAGGTTACCAGAGCGTCGTCCAGAATGATATCACGATCGGCATAAGCACGCCGGAGCATATGGCGGAGACCGCGGAGGTCTATGTCAAAAAGGAAGGCTTCAATATCCTCAAGATAAAGGCCGGAATCGATCCGGACGAGGATATAAGGGCGCTGAATCTTATCCGCGAGAAGGTCGGCCCCCATGTCCGGCTGCGCGTGGACGCCAATCAGGGCTACGATATATCCCGCGCGCTGTATGCCATAGAGGGCTTTAAGAAGGTAGGCGTGGAGGCCGTTGAACAGTGCCTGCCCTATTGGGATCACGCGGGCATGGCCCAGCTCCGTTCAAAGGTAGTGGGAATGCAGCTGATGCTGGATGAATCCGTGCATGATCCCAAGGATGCCGCGGCGCTCATTCGCTCCGGCTGCGCGGATGTGCTCAATATCAAACTGATGAAGTGCGGCGGCCTGCTGCCCGGTATGAAGATAAGCGATATCGCCGAGGCCAATGGCGTGACCTGTATGGTCGGCTGCATGCTGGAAACCAAGCTTGCCATAACCGCGGGCGTAAGCCTCGTTGCGGCAAAGAAAAATATTACCGAGGCTGACTGCGACAGCTTCATGTTCTATAAGGATGCGGAAACGGGTATGAGCGGTGGCTTTGACCGCCAGAACGACCGCTTTATTCTGCTTGACAGACCTGGCCTTGGCGTGGATGTTAACTTCTGAGTGCCGGGCGGAAACCTTCAAATCACACAAAGAGAGGCTGCAAATGACAATGCAGCCTCTCTTTATAGTATATTGCAAAATTATCTGTTTATATTCCCTGCAATTGCCTTTACAACCTCGTCCCTTACAATTGGTTTTGACAGATGCCCGTTCATGCCCGCGTCCAAGGATGCCTGAACATCCTCAGCGAAGGCATTGGCCTGTGAGCTTCGGGCGCTGCCGTCCGGGTATTGAAGGCTGAACTCGATCGTGCCCCCAGCACGTCAAGGCTTAACCGTTTCGCTGACCCATTATTTTGTCACATTGAACTCTTGATACAGCCAAAAACCGTCATCAAATAATTCCTTTTTGAATTCACTTGCATCATCGTCCGTGCGAAATCTGACATGAATCCGGAAGCGATATTGTCCCGGCCTGAGCCTGCAGTTTCCTGTCCTGCTCAGATCGATCTGCATTTTCATATTCTTGTCAACAACGCAGCACATCTCGCTGCCGCGCTTTTTCAGCTCTCCTATGCCTATGACATACCATTGACCGTTCAGCATGACGTCAAGAATGTAATCATTGCTCTCCCAGACGAGGTCGTAGCTTCCGGAATTGCTGATCTGCACATTGAGCATTTCGTCCGGCAGATAGCTTTCCTTGTCCAAAGTACAGCTATATTTATCGCTGTTGGTATATAACCCACCGGTTTGCTCTAAGGGAAATATAGTGGCACTTTCGCTGGTTTTCTCCAAGCTCTCGTACGCAATGTAACAGTATTTTTTCCCGTGGGTCTTTGGGTCGGAAAGGACAATAATATGACTTTCGCCAAACATCTCCTTCAGGTATTCATCGGGTGAAATATCGGAAGGCACGAAAGTCAGAAGAATACCTGTAACAGCCAGTAAAAGCGGAAATACGAGAATATACGGAATGTACTTTCTTTTCATTCGGTTTTCCTCCTTCGGCATATGCTGTTTATTATCCTGCCCGCGGCGCTCTGCTCTTATTGTACTGTACGGTAAGTTTTGTGTCAATGTGCCGCCTTGCAAGTTTACGGTTTCGGCGGTATAATATCGGCAGCGCGGAAAATGAACCGAAAGGGAGCAATGCCTATGAAAATAAAGGTCACACCTGTCAGGGCGAGGCGGACGGCCTCCCTCTGTCCCGTATGCCTGAAGCGCATACCTGCCCGTCTGGTGCAGGAGGGCGGGGACTGGTACATGAAAAAAAGCTGCCCGGAGCATGGCAGCTTCAAAACGATCGTATGGCGCGGCAGTCCCGAGCTGAGCGCGTGGGGCAATTACAGGCCGCCCCGGGAGGCATGGGAGGATATGCCCGACTGTCCCAACGATTGCGGCCTTTGCTCCGGACATCTCCAAAGCACCTGCTGCGTGCTCATCGAGATAACCTCCCGCTGCAACCTCCACTGTCCCGTTTGCTTCGCGGAAAGCGGAGACCACCAGCCCATGCGGGAAAAGACTCCGGAGGAGCTTTATGAGGATTTCTGCCGTATGACGGCGGCGAACCGCAAATTCATCCAGCTTTCCGGAGGGGAACCCACCGTGCGCGACGACCTGCCCGAGATAATCGCGGCGGCGAAGCGGGCGGGGGCAAGCTCCGTGCAGCTCAACTCCAACGGCCTGCGCCTTGCCGCCGAGCCGGAGTTTACAAAGCGCCTTGCCGAGGCGGGTCTGGACTTCGTTTTCATGCAGTTTGACGGCGTGAGCGAGGAGCCGTACCGCAAGCTGCGGGGGCGTCCGCTCCTTGAGCAGAAGCTAAAGGCCATCCGCGTATGCGGCGAGGCCGGGCTGGGCGTGACGCTGGTGCCCACCGTTGTCCCCGGCGTGAACGACCACGAGATAGGCGGCATAATAAAGCTCGCCATTGAAAAATCCCCCGTGGTGCGGGGGGTACACTTCCAGCCCGTGAGCTATTTCGGCCGCTATCCGCAGCCGCCCAGGGACGAGGACAGGATAACCCTGCCCGAGATACTCCGGGCCATCGAGGAGCAGACGGAGGGGCTTATCAAGCTGAGCGACATAGCCCCATCGAGCTGCGACCACCCCCGCTGCGGCTTCCACGGCGACTTTGTGATAATGCCTGACGGCATAACCGCTATCACCCCAAAAAAGCAGAGCTCCGGCGATTGCTGCTGCTCAAAATCCGCCGAGCCTGACGCGGAGGCCCTGCGCAACCGCCGCTTTGTTGCCCGCCGCTGGACCCGTGACCTTGCCGCCGAGCAGTATGACGGCGCGCCCGACGATTTTGACGGCTTCCTTGCCCGCATCAAATCCCACGGCTTCACCATCACCGGCATGGCCTTTCAGGACGCGTGGAGCATAGACCTTGAGCGCCTGCGCCGCTGCAGCCTCCATGTTTACCGGGATGGGCGCATAGTGCCCTTCTGCGCCAACTATATCAAAGGTGAATAGTGTGAAAAATCACACTATATTATGAAAAAGCCCATCGCCTCGCCCTACGGGCAACCGGCGATGATGGCAAAAAATCCTCCATGCAGGGGGATTTTTTGCAGACTATATGTGCGGCGTTGCCGTATGGGGGATTTATATGAACATAAACGAAAAATGTATAGAAATACTGGAAGGCTGCGGCCAGCCACGGCAGGTGACGGAGCACTGCCGCGCCGTTGCCGAAACCTCCCGCGCCCTTGCTCTGGCGCTGAATGCCCGGGGCTATGCGCTGGACGCCGAGCTCTGCTGGCGGGGTGGGCTGCTCCACGATATCCGCCGCACCGAACGCTTTCACTCCATCAAAGGGATGCTCTATCTCCTTGAGGCCGGTCTGCAGGACGAAGCGCGCATCGTTGGAGCGCATATGGGCGACTTCATCGACACCGACCGTGTGGCGGAGAAGGAGGTCGTCTACATCGCGGACAAGATAACCAAGGGAACGAACAGGGTGAGCGTGGCCGAGCGCTATGCCCGCAGTCTGGAGAAATTCGCCGGCGACGAGGCCGGTACCAAAGCCGCCTACGAGCGCCGGGAGCAGTCCATGAAGTTGGCCGGGTTCATGGAAGGTATTTTAGGCTGCGAGCTGGATAAATTCGATCAATGATTTTGCGCCGATTGATATGGTACGGCAAAAACGATAATACGAATAAATGTAAAAATAATGTCATTCTGACCGCAGGGAAGAATCTCCGGCGTTGGTTTACATCGGCAGTTCCGGTGGTGCGGAGATTCTTCGCAGGCTCAGAATGACATGGTTTTTCAGTTTTGCGGTTTTATCGTTGCATTGTGCATATCGTTACTGCACGGCAGGGGCGCGCCCCTGCCCTACGAATTTACCTTCAATTTTATGGATAGAACGTAGGGCGGAGGCGTGCCTCCGCCGGGGGCAGTATGGTTTTTGCCGCATGAACGGTGATAGAAACAATGTAAAAATAATGTCATTCTGACCGCAGGGAAGAATCTCCGGCGTTGGTTTATATCGGCAGTTCCGGTGGTGCGGAGATTCTTCGCAAGCTCAGAATGACAAACCTTTCAATTTAGCGAATTACCGTAATGCTGTGCATAGCGTTATTGCACATCAGGGGCGCACCGATTTCCGGTGCGCCCCTGATGATTTCATCGAATGGTGAACGCTGTTACTTCGCGTTGTTCATCTTGAAGGACGCGCATTCGGTGCAGTCGGGAGTGGTGGGGTTGGTGGTGTTGCAGCAGCCGACGTTGATCTCGCTCTTGGTGCAGTAATTCTGATTCTGAGCGTGATAGGTGCAGCTGTCCACGGAGCACTTGATGCTGGAATTTACGTTATTGTTCATGTTGTTCATGATAATTTCCTCCTGAAATAAGATTTCAATGATAGTCTTTGTTTTCAGGCGGATTTTATTCCGAAATTTTTGGAAATTTTCAAGATGACTTTTTCTCCCGGGTATTCTCCTGTCCCCGGTAGACCACGAACTTATTGAACAAAAATTCTGTCACGAAATTGACAAGCATGGTAACGACAAGGATGATATACTCGTTCACGCCCGCGTTTTCCGCCAACTGACCCAGCCATGCGGACAACGGCGTAAAGACCAGATAATACCCGAACACCTTCGCCATCGCCGCCGGGATATTTGCCGCCGACTTGAAGGTATACCGCCGGTTCAGCGTGAAATTCCACAGCACGGAAAGAATTAGCGCGATAAGGTAAGATGGCCAATAGGGCCAGCTCATCAGCTCGTTGAGCAGAGTGAAGGACAGAAGCTGGATAATACCCGCCGACGCGGAGAACAGGGTGAATTTCACGGCCTGCCAAGCGGTTGCTTTTTTATTTTTTCCCAAATCGTTCCCCTCTTTTCGTCGCTATTGTAACAACCTTGCGGGAAATATGTCAATGCGTTTTCGACTTTCGGGCGGTCTTCTCATGCAGCTTTTGTATGGTTTCATCAAAGATTTGCATAATTTTAGCCAGGGAACTATAATAAAGCGCTTGCCAAACAGCATGGAATAATATTATAATAGAGTATCAAAGATATTAAAAAAAGGTGGTTTCATTAATTTGGAATATGAAAATGCAGCAGGCCGCATATATGATATACAAGGCTATGCGGTCCATGATGGTCCCGGCATACGCACCACGGTATACACCAAGGGCTGCCCTCTGCGCTGCCTCTGGTGTCACAGCCCCGAGTCACAGATGCATAAGCTTCAGGTGGGTTTTCTGCCCATAAAATGTCTGGGCACCGAAATATGCGGCAATCTCTGCATTGATGCCTGCGAGCAGGGCGCCATCTCCCTCGGTCAGCCCGAGGAGTCCCTGGACGGTTCCGGCCTTATCACCAAGGTTCGCGTGGATCACGCCAAGTGCAGCAGCTGCCTGAAATGCACCGAACTCTGCATAAACGGCGCTCTTTACACCGCCGGATGGGACACCACCGTGGATGAGGTATATGAGCGAGTTATCAAGGATACGCCCTTCTTCAAGAACGGCGGCGGTATCACCATCTCAGGCGGCGAGGCCATGAGCCAGTTCGACTTTACATATAATCTTGCCAAACGCCTGAAGGACAGCGGCATCCACATCTGTCTGGACACCACCGGCTTTGCCGATCAGGAGCAGTTCCGGCAGATACTTCCTTACATTGATCTCTTCCTCTACGACCTTAAGCAGATGGATTCCGAGATGCACAGAAAGCTCACCGGCGTTCCCAACGAGAAGATACTCGAAAACGCCCGCTTTCTCGCCGAAAACGGCGGCAAGCTGCAGATCCGCTATCCCGTGATCCCACGCCTGAACGACAGCGAGGAGAATATGCACGCCACCGCGAAATTCTGCAAGGAGCTGGGCGATGCCGTAACGCTGGTGCAGCTGCTGCCATATCATCACCTCGGCACCTCTAAGTATGATCGTCTCGGTTGGAAATACAAGCTGCACCGCTGGTCTCCGCCATCCGAGGAGTTCATGGAAAAGGCTCTTGAGCTGTTCCAAGCCTATGATATCCCCTGCCAGCTTCACTGATGTGGAGGGTTACCAAAGTCAACAAAATTTAATTATAGAAGGAGAAATGAAACATGGATAAGTTTGAGCTTCCTATCTCCGACCGTATTCGTGGTCTTCAGGAGAAGAGAAAGCGCATCAACAAGGATATGCGCCTGAACTTTGAGCGCAACCGTATCCTCACCGATTACTACATGGCTCATCCCAAGGAATATCCCATTATGAAGCGCGCCGGCTTCCTTTATGACTGGCTGACCAAGCGCGAAATCAACATCGACGATGACGATATCTTCCTCGGCGATGCCGGCCCACACTGCCGCACCGTTCACTTCGACATCGAGCAGTGCAGCCACGCATGGATTCAGGGCTGCTTTGGCGACACCGACGAACGCTTCAAGGCCGCTTGGCAGGTACCCGGCAGCGTTTGGGTTGATGACGAGGACCGCCAGTGGATCCTCGAGGCCGACAAGTTCTGGCAGGAGAACGATATTGCCGCCACCGCCAAGGGTATTTTTCCGCCCGAGTTCATCGAAAGCATGGGCGCTTACAAGCAGTTCCTCAACGGCTCCTATCCCGGCCACTTCTGCCCCAACTATGAGCGCGCAGTTACCGTCGGCTTTGGCGAGTGCCGCAGAATAGCTCAGGAAAAGCTGGCTGAAATTCAGGCTCACACCACCCACGAGAATGTGCGCAGCGAGCTCTTCTACCGCGCATACATCAAGGTCTGCGACGGTATGATACTCATGAGCAAGCGCTATGCCGAGGGCTGCCGCAAAAAGGCTGAGACCACCGCTGATCCTGCCCGCAAGGCAGAGCTGCTCAAGATGGCAGATTCCTGCGACTGGATCATCGAGAACCCCGCCAGAAACCTCTGGGAAGGTTTGCAGGTCATTCACTTCTATCAGTATCTTCTCATCGCCGACGGTACCCACTGGGCGGACTCTCCCGGTCTTGTCGACTCCTTCCTCGGACCTCTTGCCGAGCATGATATTGCCACCGGCGCGCTCACCCGTGAGCAGGCTCAGGAACTCTTTGACGCATGGCTGCTCCACATGGGCGACCAGATCATCATGTTCCCCAAGCCCACCAACGATCAGCTTATCGAAGCTCATAAGGAAGGCCGTACCTTCTTTGACCTTCAGGGCGGCGCTCAGAACATCGCAGCCGGCAGCCTGATAACCGTTGGCGGCATGAAGGTAGACGGTTCCGGAGACTATAACATCGCCACCGAGATGATTCTCCTCTCCTACTACCGTCTGCGTGTTGCCGAACCCAGCGTGGCATTGCGCGTAAATGAGCATATGCCCGACCACCTCTGGGAGCTTGCTATCGCCTGTTCCAAGCGTTCCGGCGGTATGCCTCAGTTCAATAACGACGATGTTATCATCCAGTCCATGCTCGATAGAGGCGTGCCGCTGGAGGATGCCCGCCGCTACGCCGTGTTCGGCTGCGTGGAGCCCGCCATCAGCGGTAAGGAATGGTCCATGGCCGCAAACTGCGGCGGCTTCGGCACCGGAGCCAGCCTTGTAAGCATTCTCCAGTATGTCATTCATGGCAACGTCAACCCGATGGACGGTCAGCCCGGAAAGCTCCCCTGCAAGAAGCTGTATGAGTACGAGAGCTTCGACGAGATCAAGGCCGAGATGGAACGCCAGATGAAGTTCTACATCGATCAGGTCACCCGTATGTATCACTTCGCTGCACTGGTATTCAACACCGAGTGGCCCATCCTCTCCGCTTCCATGATGACCGAGGGCTGCCTCGAAAAGGGTATGGACGTAAGCTGGGGCGGCGCCAAATATAACGGCATGGGCTCCATGTTCAACGGTGTTGGCACCACGGCTGACAGCCTTTCCGCCATCAAGTACCTTTGCTTCGACAAGAAGATCGTTACCACCAAGGAGCTTTACGACGCTCTGCAGGCAAACTGGGAGGGCTATGAGCTGCTCCGCCGCCGCATCATCAAGGAAGTTCCTTTCTATGGCAACGATGACGATGGCCCCGACGATATCGTCAGATGGTTTACCAACTATTGGGCGGATTATTTCAACAACACCCCCGGCGTAAACGGAGGTACCCAGAACTGTGGCGCGCTCGACCTGTATAACGTCGGCACCGGCAAGCGCACCTGGGCTACTCCCGATGGACGTAAGACCGGTGATCCGCTTTCCCTCTCCAGCGACCCCAGACCCGACTCCGTCAGAAACGGCCCCCTTTCTTACGTCAAGAGCGTTGCCAAGATGCCCTGGCGCAAGCTGCGCTGCGGCGGCGCCATCAATCTGCGTCTGGACGGCAACTCAGTCAAGAACGAGGAGTCTACCGCAAAGGTTCGTGAGCTGATCACCTCCTACTTCGATCTGGGCGGCATTCAGGTCCACTTCACTGTCGCCGACACAGCGGTAATGCGCGCGGCTCAGAAGAATCCCGAGGAATATCAGGACCTTATCGTCCGTATCGCCGGTTTCTCCGCATACTTCACCCACCTGTCCACTATGGATCAGGATGGCTACATCCAGAGACTTGAGCTCGGCATCTGATCTGCCTGCGTATGTAATAACGATTTGCGCTCGGGGCGTCTTCCTTGCGGAAGGCGCCCCGAGCTTGCCGAAACGTAAAAATTATCAAAAACTATTGACTTTCCCCTTTGTGTAAGGTTTATTCTCTATGTAAGCAAAGCTTGGAAAGGCGGTGAAACCCGTGAAGATAAACGAAGTGGAGACCCTGGTGGGCATAACGAAAAAGAATATCCGCTTTTATGAGGAGCAGGGGCTGCTGTCGCCCCGGCGCAACGCAGAAAACGGCTACCGGGATTACGGCGAGGCCGACGTGGACGCGCTGCGCCGGATAAAGCTCCTGCGGAAGCTGGGGCTGCCCATCGGCGAGATACGCCTGATGCAGAACGGGACCCACACCGTGGGCGACGGTATGCGCCGTCACCTGGTCACGCTGGAGAGGGAGCGCCGGGATCTGGAGCAGGCCGTGACGCTTTGCACCGAGCTTCAGGGAGAGGACATACCCGTTTCAAAGCTGGACGCGGAAGCGATACTCGCCAGAATGGAGGAAATGGAGCGGAACGGCGCATCCTTCCAAAACAAGCATACCGGAGACGTCAGGACGCGCTATATCGCGCCTGTGGCCGTAACGCTGATCATGGTGACGCTGATGCTTGCGCTGAGCGCTCTGGTTATATGGGCCTACCGCGTTTCTCCGGCGGACGCCCCGCCGTTCTGGTTCCTGCTGCTCATAGTGGGAATATTCGCCGCCATAGCCGCAGGCGTGGTGCTGGCGCTGAGCCAGCGAATCAATGAAATACGCAAGGGGGAGATAGACGATGCGAAGCACTATTGATAAAAAGCGCGCACCCATTATCTGCGCGGCGGTCATCATAGCCATACTTGCCGTGATACTCGCGGCGGTCATTTACCCCATGCTTGGCGAAGCATGCGGCGTACCCACCGCAATGGCGATAATAGCCATTTACGGTCTGTTCGTCATAGCCGTTATCGTAGGCGTGATCATTGCCCTGTGTCAGCGGCTCAGGGAGATAGACAGCGGCGAGGAAGAGGACGCGGCGAAATATTGACGAAGAGCCCGCGCAGCCGTGCCGCTCATACTGTCAGCGCCGGAAACGGGGCGATAGCCTCCGTCCGGATATGATATGATAAGAGATCAAAGAATCGTAAGGAGGATAAGAAGATGCTGCTTCTCAACATTGACCATGTTCCCGGCCGGGAAATCGAGGCGCTCGGGATAGTAAAGGGGACTGTTGTGCAGTCAAAGAATTTTGGCAAGGATTTTATGGCAGGAATGAAAACTCTGGTGGGCGGCGAGATAAAGGGTTACACCGAAATGCTTGTCGAGGCTCGCCAGATAGCCACAAAGCGCATGGTGGACGAAGCCGAGGCGATGAACGCCGACGCCATCGTGAATATACGCTTCGGCTCATCCGCGGTGATGCAGGGCGCCGCCGAGATTATTGCCTACGGCACGGCAGTAAAGTTCAGGTAAAATCAATTTCGCGTCAGCGTGCGATTGTATAGGGGAAAGCATCAAACGCAGGGCGCAGCAGCAACACGCGAAAATCTATCGCTAAAATTTAACATCTGAAAATATGTCATTCTGAGCCCCGCCAACGGCGGATGCGAAGAATCGACCCGGTAACGGTACTGCCAATGTGAACCGGCTGCGGAGATTCTTCACTGCGTTCAGAATGACATGTTTTTTACATTTATCGTATTATCGTTTTTACTGCAAGAATCGCTTCCGCCTCCCCCCCGGGGCGGCGCGCCGCCGCTCAACACTTCCGACTGAGGTTGCGTGGCGATATGCCATTCGTGAAATGTATGGCCGGCTTTCATTATTAAAATTTTCGCTTTTATCAATATTACTATGGAAATTTCAAAAGAATTAGTATAATATAAATAATATAATGCAAATAATATAAATTTTGAATACAGAAAGGATTGGAATTATGAGCGAAAAAAAGTTTGACCTGACTAAGGTTAAGGTCGAGGACGGCTATCAGAATTACATTCTCACTGAGGAAGCGAAGGCAAGCAGCAAGTTCGGCAAGCTGGTTTTTGAGTTCCCGCAGGAGAGAAACGAAGTAGTCGCAGAGGGTGACCCCGAGGATTTCGTTGTAAAGCCCCAGGCATACTTCCGCGGCGCAAGCCAGATCCCCGGCTCCGAGTTCAACCAGAGCTATCAGATATTTGTAAAGCCCTTCTTCCTTGACCGCGTTCAGCATCGTCACGCAAAGGACGAATTTCTGATTTTCCTCGGCGCATCCTTCCCCAACGTATTTGACTTTGACGCCAAAATAGAGTTCACCCTGGGCAAGGGCGACGAGGCCGAGACCTACGTTATCGACAAGCCCACCATCATCAGAATTCCCGCCGGCGTATACCACTGCCCCCTGAACTTCAAGGAGGTCAACAAGCCTGTTCTGTTCCTGGCAACGCTGTTCACCCCCATGTTCGGCGGCATTTATGACCTGCCCGACGGTACCACTACCGAAATGTACTATAACGGCCCTGTTCCCTGCAAGTACAACAAGGACAAGAAGTGCGATTCCTGCGGCAAGTGCCTCCAGGAAAAGTGGGAAAAGTAATCATTTTTACATAAAGGCGGCGGTGCAATGCTCTGCCGCCTTTTCAAAAAGGAGACGTAATCATGCAGGAAAAGTACGAAAAGCTTTTTTATGAATTTACTCCCGAAGACACAAAATGGGGCGACTTCTGCGTCAACCCTCAGGCATATTTCCGGGGCGAAGCGAGTATGCCCGGAGCGACCATGAGCTGCGGCTTCCAGGTTTTCAAAAAGCCCATCCTGCTCCAGCAGGAAGCCCACTTCCATCCCTGCGACGAGAACCTGGTGTTCCTCGGCGGCAAGCTGCCCGACGTTTTCTCCTCCTTTGACGCCGAGATCCATTTCTACATGGGCAAGACTCCCGAGACTATGGAGAAAATAGTCATCACCGAGCCGACCATCATCAAGGTCCCCAAGAACTATTGGCACGGCCCTCTGAACTTCGTCCGCGTGGATAAGCCGCTTTTGTTCCAGGCTGTCATGTTCTCCGGCAACTTTGAGACCGTGGAGCTGATAGAGCGGGAAAACGGCGAGAGGGAGTACCTCTATTCCGGCGACCAGACCAGAAAATGTGTTATGGATAAGGCAAAGGCCTGCACCTACTGCGGCTACTGCTTTGCCAATCCCGAGGCCTGCCCCAAGAAGCCCTATACCAACGTCAGGTTCAGCGCCATCAACGAGGACGGCGTAGCGCTCTATTCCGAAAAGGGCGCTTACGACCAGGCCAAGGCTCCTTCCTCCACCACCTGCGTTGTGAGACCAGGCTACACCACCATATCCTATTCCGACGCCACCACCCTCAAGGCTCCCAAACCGGCCATCACCCCCGAGACGGCAAAGCTCGTTCTGGCGATGCCCAAGGAGGAGACCAAGTGGGGCGACTGGTGTCCCTCGCCTCAGGCGTATTTCCGCGGCGACATCTATATGGAGGACGCAAACTACAATATCGGCTGGCAGATATTCGCCGGCGCGAACGATACCGAAGCGCCCCACTTCCATCAGGGCGTTGACGAATACATATTCTTCATGGGCTCCGACCCCGAGAATTTCTTCGACTTCGACTGCGATATCGACTTCGCCATCGGCGACGACCCCGACCACATGGAGCACAGAACCATAAACAAGCCCACCGTGGTCCGCATTCCTCCCACGGTATGGCATTGCCCCATCCAGTTCCGCAAGGTAAGAAAGCCTGTCATGTTCCAGGCGGCCTTCATGCACGGCACCTGGGGCACCATCACCCGCCACGAGGGCGGCAGCGGAAACGGCTTCTTCGAGAGCAAGTATACCTATGAGTATATGGGCGACAACGTCCGCTTCTGCCGCTATAACGATAAAAAGCGCTGCAATATCTGCGGCGCATGCTTCGGCAACATAGAGATTAAGGAGGACTAAGGCCGAATTCCGGATATCTGCCGCCTTGCAGCGGCAGGATCGGCGTTTCCGCCTTGCCGATACAAGAGGATAAGGGACGTGCCGCGCGGCACGTCCCTTCGGCTTTTTCAAAAAACGATTGCGCTTATGAGGAGGCACTCACAGATTGATACTTCCCATCTGAGTTACAGCACGGAGATTCTTCACTATGTTCAGAATGACATTATTTTTTGCATTTTTCCGTATAACCCTTTCTGCAATCAATATCCCAACTGCCACGGCGGAGGCACGCCTCCGCCCTACGTTCCGACAAATAAAATATGTGGCAGCACCGTAGTGCCGTTCCGGCATAATCTCATTCCGTGAGCGTAGGGCAGGGGCGCGCCCCTGCCGTGCAGTAACGATATGAGCAATGTAAAATAAGCTCGCAAAACCGAAAGACCATGTCATTCTGAACCCCGCCGAAGGCGGGAGTGCGAAGAATCTCCGGCGTTATCGAGAGATAGGCATTATGGGAAAGCGTTTTTTTGCTTTTTCCTGCCAGTCTGGCTAATTTTCAACTTTTTTCTTGTATTAGTGTGCAAATACATATATAATGTAAAATTGACAAAATGGTGACATTCTGTGACGAACACTTACAGGGAGGTAAGCCGTGAATTTCGATTCGCCCTTTTACCTGTTTTGCTTTCTGCCCGTGCTCATGCTGCTGCACGCGCTGCTGCGCGGCACAAGGGCGCGGAACGTCCTGCTGCTTATCTGCGGGCTCATATTCTATTCCTTCGGCAGTCTGAACGGCCTTGTCCTGCTGCTGGTCTCGGCGCTTGTGAACTGGCTTTTCGGCCTTGGTCTGATGGGCAGGCGCGGACGCAGGCCACTGCTCATTCTGGGCGTGGCGGCAAACCTGCTGTTTCTGGCGGCCTATAAATATCTGGACTTCCTGCTGGCGGGAATAGCGGGTATTTTCAGCTCGGTCTGGGAGAGCGCGGGACTCGTCGCCCCGGTTGGCATCTCCTTCTTCACCTTCCGCAGCATATCCTATCTTGTGGACACTTACCGGGACAGCTCGGCGGGCAGCAAGAATTTCCCCCGCCTGCTGCTCTATATTTCCTTCTTCCCTCAGCTCATGGCCGGCCCCATCACCCGCTTTTCCGATTTCGCGCCTCAGCTCAATGAGAGGGAGCGCGGCGCGGAGGTGACGGCGCAGGGACTGCGGAGGCTTATTATCGGTCTCGGCAAGAAGCTGCTCCTTTCCGCCGCTATGGGCGATATCGCAGACGCGGTGTTCACCTTCGGCGGGGCGGATATCCGCCTTGCCTGGCTTGGCGCGATAGCCTATACCCTGCAGATATACTTCGACTTTTCCGGTTACAGCGACATGGCCATCGGCATGGGCCGGGTCTTCGGTTTCATTACCCCGGAGAACTTCGACTATCCCTACCTGTCCGCCTCTGTCACCGAGTTCTGGCGGCGCTGGCATATCTCCCTTTCGAGCTGGTTCAGGGATTATCTTTATATCCCTCTTGGCGGCAACCGCAAGGGAAAATACCGCACCGCGCTGAATAAATTCATTGTTTTCACCCTCTGCGGCCTATGGCACGGCGCGAACTGGACCTTTATCCTCTGGGGCGCGTGGCACGGCATTTTCTCCGCGCTGGAGAGCCTTAAAATAATAAACACCGGCCGTCTCCGGGAGAGCTGCGCGGGCAGGACGGTGGGGCATATCTACACCCTGCTGGTGGTCTGCCTTGGCTTCGTCATGTTCCGGGCGGCAAGCGTGGGCGAGGGCTTCGCCATGCTGAGCGCCATGTTCAGCGGCTTTGATATCACTCCTGCCGGAACGGTGCTGCTCCGCCGCCTTATTAACGGCGAGAGCGTAACAATGCTTGTTCTTGCAATCATATCCGCCCTGCCCTTGGGCAGGAGGCTTTATGCCCATGTGGAAAACAGCGCGGCTGCCTGCTGGATAACTCCGGCGCTCTGTCTCGCGCTTTTCGTCCTCTGCCTTTTCCGGCTTGCGGCGGGCGGTTTTTCGCCCTTCATCTATTTCCAGTTCTGAGGTACGGCATATGAAGAAAAAATTACCGGCCATACTGTTCGTCGCGGTGTTTTTGCTCGTCTGCGCCGTGCCGTCTCTGGGATTTTTGGCCTTCGGCCCAGCCAAGGCGGGAGCCAATGAGCGCCTGGCGGCAAAGCCCCAGCTTATTGAGCGGGACGGCGGCATTAACAGCGCGTATCTTTCTCAGCTCAGCGAATATTTCGCGGGTCACTTCTTCCTCCGCCAGGAGATGATAAGCGCCAACAACGCCGTAACGGCGCTGCTGGGCGCTTCCGCTGAGGAGGACGTGATCCTCGGCAGCGGCGGCTGGCTCTATTACGCCGAGACCCTCCCGGGATATACCGGAACGGAGCGGCTCAGTGACGCGGAGCTGAGAGCGGCGGCGAAAAATCTCAGCCTTATGCAGGAATACTGCGAGGCCAGCGGCGCGGACTTCCTTTTCACCATCGCGCCCAATAAAAATTCCCTTTATCCCGGGAATATGCCCGACTACGGTGCTGCTGCCGCAGAGCGGGACGCACAGCGGCTCTTAGCCCTGTGCGGCGGGATGAATATCGACTGTCTCGACCTTTTCAAGGTCTTTGAGGCGCAGGACGAGGTGCTTTACTTCGCCCACGACTCCCATTGGAACAGCCAGGGCGCGGCTCTGGCCGCCGACAGCATAAACGCGGCCTTCGGGCGCGAAAGCGCGTATTTCGACGGCGATTTTTCCGCCTCCGTCCCCCATACCGGCGACCTTTTTGAAATGCTTTATCCCGCCGGAAAGGATAAGGAAACCGACCCGCAGTATTCGCCGGCTATCGAGCTGGAATACGAGGGCAGCGGTGTGCGCCCGGACAGCATCAGCATCGTCGCTCATGGCGGCGGCGAGGGCAGGCTGCTGGCCTACCGGGACTCCTTCGGCAATAACCTCTATCCGTATCTGGCTGACGGCTTCGAGACCGCCCGCTTCTCCCGTGCCACCTCCTACGACCTGACGGGGGCCGGTAGTGTGGACTGTGTGCTCATAGAGCTGGTGGAGCGCAATATTGATTACCTTGTCCAAAACGTACCCGTCATGCCCGCCCCGGAGCGTGCGGTTCCCTCGGTGCAGAAGGGCGGCGAGGTGAGCGTTATCCGCAGCGAGGGCGGCAAGGCGCCCGAGGGCTGCGTCCTTGTGGAGGGCAGTCTTGGAGAAATAGCGGGAGAGGTTTACATAATGTGCGAAAATGTGGCCTATGAAGCCTTTCTGCAGCAGGATGGCGGCTTTGCAGCCTATATTCCGGCGGATGCCGGACTCTGCGGCATAATTGCCGATGGCGTTTACTTTGATGTTAAGTAAGTTTATATATAAGAAGGTAATGAAAATGAAAAAGATAGCTGCAATCGTTCTTGCCGCGCTGCTTCTGATGAACTTTGCCGCCTGCGGCTCGATAAGCTCCGATGACGGCCCCAACGTGATGATCACCCCGGACGCAACCCCGGACGCAACATCTGATGCAACCCCTGATGTAACCCCGGAAGCAACTCCAGAGACGACTCCGGAGACAACTCCGGACGCAGCTCCCGAGGCGACCCAAGAAGCGACCCCGGAGCCTACTCCGGCGGTTGACGCCAGGGCGACGGCCGAGAGCCTTGTCGGAGAATCCGTTGATGAGCTTTATGCCGCCATCGGCGAGCCGTCTTCCTCCGATTACGCGCCCAGCTGCATCGGTGACGGTGAGGACGGAAACCTTTATTATGATGGCTTCGTGGTCTATACATATCGCGAGAACGGAATGGAGACTGTGGAATATGTCGAGTAAAGAACTGCTGCGCTCGCTGCTTGTATTTGTATGCGCGGCGCTGGTGCTGGTAGTTTCCGCCTTTGCCCTTGAAGGAGCGTTCCCCAATGTGGCGCCACTGCCGGAGACGTCTCCCGAACCCACTCCCGAAGAAACGCCCGAGCCTGAGCCTGAATATGTCTGTCCCCTTGAGCTGAAAACCGGCAATATCACCCACAGCCGCTATATCAGCGGCTATGATGACGGCTCCTTCCAGCCGGATAAGACCGTGACCCGCGCCGAGGCCGCCGCGATGATCTACGGCCTTCTGAGCGAAGTGCCGGAGCAGAGAGCCGAGTTTGCCGATGTGAGCCCCGAGGATTGGTATTATGACGCCATCGGCGTTCTCGCCGCCTGCGGCATCATCGTGGATGAGGACGGGAATGTTGAGCCGGGCGCGGAAATAAGCCGCGGCGAGTTCGTGGCCATGCTCTCCCGCTTTTTCCCCGAAACCGAGGCAGGGCAGGCGTTTCCGGACGTGACCCCGGAGAACGAGTATTATGAGCATATTGCCAAGGCCGGTGAGCTGGGCTGGATAAGCGGCTATGACGACGGCCTTTTCTACCCCGAGCGCACCATCACCCGAGCCGAAGCGACCGCCGTGATCAATAACGTGCTTGGCCGCACCGCCGACGCGAGCTATGCCGACGGCATCATCCTGCCCCTGTTCAAGGATGTTTCCCCCGATCATTGGGCATATTACGATATTATGGAGGCGGCTCTTACCCATAGCCCAACTATGATACACGGCGTGGACGAGAGCTGGCACTATGTTGATACCGAGCCTCTGCGCCGCCCCTCAGGCGTGCTCTATGACGGCACCGATTATTATTACATTGCCGAGGACACCGGTCTGCCTGTGGCTGACGCCTATGTCGGTACGCTCTATTTCGGCGCGGACGGCCACTATACCAGCGGCGATGCTGAGATAGACGAATACGCAAAGGAGATACTGGCGGAGATATGCACCGATGGTATGACCCAGGAGGAGCGGCTCCGCGCGGCCTATGATTATACCCGCGACAGCTTCACCTATCTGCGCCGCAACTATTACGAAAACGGCGACACCGGCTGGGAGATGGAGGAGGCTCGCACCATGTTCCGCACCCGCCGGGGCAACTGCTATTGCTACGCGGCGGTGTTCTGGGCGCTTGCCCGCCAGTTGGGCTACGACGCCCGGGTCATCAGCGGCGACGTCGGTTGGTCTGCCAGACCTCACGGCTGGGTGGAGATAGACTTCGACGGCGTGCCGTATATCTATGACACCGAGCTGGAAATGTCCTACCGCAAGAAGAATGTGTTTTATTATAATTTCTACCACATGCATTACGATAATGTACCGTGGCCGTACACAAAATAATAATGGAAAAATCTCCGTATCCGCGGGCAGCGGGTACGGAGATTTTGTTTATGAATGCAGGGCGGTTGGAATATGAATGGCAGAAGGGATTATAAGGAGAAATGTAAAAGTCATGTCATTCCTCACAGCACGCTTTCAGTGTGGCTCAGAATGACAGATCTTTGCGGTCTATATCGCGGCTTCCTCGCCCTTTGCCAGATCGTAGACCCGGGTGCAAATGCGCTTGGCGAGGTTGAGATTATGGGTGACGGCGACTATGCCCATGTTCCGCTCTTTGGCCTCGTCGAGTATCTTGTTCCATATCTGAGCCTGAGTGATAACGTCCAGCATGGTGCTTATCTCGTCGCAGATAAGGAACTCCGCTCCGCTCATAAGGGCGCGGGCAACGCAGAAGCGCTGGAGCTCGCCGCCGGAAAGCTCCCGGGGATAGCGGTCGAGCCATTCCTTTTCTATGCCGAAGGAGGCCAGAACGTCCTCACGGAGCCGTCCGCTCTCTTCCAGAACTCTCCGCAGCTTCCAGCGGGGGTTGATGGCCTTTTCCGGGTGCTGGTATATGAGCTGCACGGGGCATATGCCCTTTTTCGGCAGGGGCGCGCCGTCCAGAAGGACTTCGCCCGACACGGGGGTGAGGTAGCCGGCCATTATCATGGCCAGAGTGCTCTTGCCGTAGCCGCTGGGGGCGAAAAGACCCACCACCTCGCCGCTGCTCACGGAAAAGCTCTGGTTTTCAAGCACAAGGGGAGATTTTCTGTCATATCGGAAGCTGATGTTTTTGGCCTCAAGTAGCATGGAAACACCTTACCTCTCCGCCGCGCAGCTCCCGCACCGGCGGGGTCTGACTGCGGCATTCTTCGGTGGCGTGGGGACAGCGGGGGGCGAAAAGACAGCCCTTGGGCAGGCTGCCCGCGTAGGGCTGGAAGCCCTCAATGGGCTTGAATTCGTTCTGGGGCAGGGCTCGCCAAAGAGCCTTGCTGTAAGGATGGCGCAGAGCCTCCGGGCCTTTTCTGAAATCCTCCGCAGGAGCGGTCTCAACGGTGGTGCCCGCGTAAAAAACGGCGATGCGGTCGGCAAAGTCGAAGGCCAGGTCAATGTCGTGGGTTATTAGGATGATGCTCTTGCCCTCGTCGGCCAGCTCCCGGAACATGGCGAGAGCCTCCTTGGCCTGCTCAAGACTCATGCCGGGCGTTGGCTCGTCGGCTATTATCAGCTCCGCGTCGCTTATCAGCGCCGTGGATACCAGCACACGGCGGGCCATGCCGCCGGAGAGCTGGAAGGGATAGAGCTTTTCCGTTTCCTCCGGCAGACCGAAGCGCTTGAAAAGGCCGCGGCGCTTCACCGTGGGGCGGGGCTTCCTATGACCATCCGCCTGCTTGCCCACCCTCATAAGGGGGTCAAGATATGCCACGGATTGGGGCACAAGGGCTATCTCGTGGCCGCGCAGCTTCGCCTGCTGCTCCGGCGTCAGCTCGGTGTCTTTATAATGCAGATGACCCTTGACGGTGGCGTTGGAGGGGAGTATGCCCAGTATGGCGGAGGCCAGCAGGCTCTTGCCCGAGCCGGAGGAGCCCGCCACGGCTACTATTTCACCGGGGCGCACCGTCAGGTGCAGGTCGGAGATGACCTGCAGCTCCTTCTGCTCCAGAGCGCCGTCATACATGCGGAAGGAGACGGAAAGGTCATGTATTTCAAGTAAGGTCTCGTTATGTGCTTTCATGCCGTCCTCCTTATTCGTGAGCGCTGTAGGGGTCAATTATGGCGCGGAGATTATCGCCCAGCTTATCCACCAGCAGCACGATCAGCACCAGCAGCAGGCCGGGGAATACCGCCGGCCACCACATGCCCGAAGAGAGATACTTCATGCTCTCAGAGAGAATTATGCCGATGGCGGGCTGCTCCGGGGGCAGGCCGTAGCCAAGGAAGGATACGGAGGCCTCGTGGAGTATGGCGTGGGGGAACATGAGGACAAGACCCACGAAGAACTGGGGTACAAGATGGGGCAGCAGATGGCGGGTAAGTATCCAGCCGCTGGACTTGCCCAGGCGGCGGGAAACGGCTATGTACTGCTGGCTGCGAAGCTGCAGCACCTCGCCGCGTATAAGGCGGGCGAGACTGCACCAATGAGTGGCGGCAATGCCTGCCAGAAGTCCCTTCAGGCCGCGTCCCAGGGCGAAGGATATGAGAATGACGAGTATGGTGTGCGGCACACCCATAACAAGGTCGATGACCCAGTTTATGGCGCTGTCCAGGCGCTTGGAGCCGGCAGCGGCGGCGATGCCCACGAAAACGGCGATGACCGCGCTGATCAGAGAGGCGGCAAGGCCGACTGTTATGCTAACGGAAAGACCCTTCAGGGTGCGCATGAAAATATCGCGGCCGAGGTAATCGGTGCCGAAGGGGTGCGAAAGGGAAGGGGGGAGCTTGGCCTCCGCGAAGTTTGTGGCAACGGCGCTGTCCGGTATCAGAATACCGGCGGCGTAGGCGGCGGCGAGAACCACGGCGATCATGACGGTGTATATCAGCAGCCGGGTGCGGCGGTTGAGTTTTTTCATCTGCCCACCTCCTGTATCTGAGGGTCGACCACGCCGTAAAGCAGGTTGGCTATCATGTTGCCCACGCAGACGAAGAGGGCGGAGAACAGGGTAACTCCCAAAAGCAGGGGCACATCGGAGTTAAGTCCCGCGGCGGAGACTGCCGAGCCGAGACCGGGGTAGGAGAAAACGTTCTCAGCCAGCACGGAACCGCCGAAAAGTTCCGCAAAGGAGGCAAATTGCAGGGTCAGGGCGGGCAGCAGCGTGTTGCGCAGGCCGTGGCGGAAGAAAATGCGACGCCTGCTCTCACCCCTTGCCCGGGCGAAGAGCACGTATTCGCTCTCCATAACGTCAATGAGCTTCTGCCGGGTATGCAGGGCGATGTTTGCGAAGGACATAAGGCTGAGGGTAAGCGCGGGCAGAAAGAGGTGGTGCAGGCGCTGCCAGAGCGTGACATCCTCGCTGACCACGCCGATAGGACTGGAAAAGCCGATGGGGAACCAGCCCAGCTTCACGGAAAACACCAGCAGGAACAGCAGACCCAGCCAGAAGGTTGGCACGCTGCTGAGCAGATAGCATATCTTCTTGATGACCCGGTCAGCCCAGCCGTCCCTGTTCATGCCCATTACGCAGCCGAGGGAAAAGCCGATAACGCCGGAGAAGAGCCATGCGCAGAGCATCAGCGCAAGGGAATTCACAAAGCGTTCCCCGATGATCTCGATCACCGGGCGGCGATAGAGCAGGCTCTCGCCGAAATCGCCCCGGAGCAGAGCGCCCAGCCAGTTGAAGTAGCGCTGTACGGGCGGTTCGTTCACGCCCCAATATTCCTCTATCTCGGCCCGCTGCTCGGGTGATACCGCGCCCACGCCCATGATGTACTGCTGCACCGGGTCCACCGGAGAAAGGCTGACAAGCGCGAAGGCGATGATGCTAACGGCAAGCAGCAGAGATATTATTTTCACGCCGTAGGTCAGAAAAATGTGGCCAAGGCGGGCAGGCGTGCCATTCATACTGGGTTCTCCTTTCGGTGGTATCAATCAGCGCTTGTCCAGCTCCAGTCCTGAAGATTCTGGATAAGGGGCATGGAAGCGCCGTGGGGGTGGAGCTGCTGAGCGCCGATGTCAAGTCCGTCGCGGACAAAGTAGATATGGTCGATGTTTACGATCCATACCCAGGGGCATTCGCCCTTCATGGCGGTACCGGTCTCTCCGTCCCACTGGGCGAGCTGCCAGTTCTTATAGGCGTCCTCAACGGTGACGGCTTCCATCGCGGCGCTGAGATAGCCGTCAGTGGCAGCGGACATATAGCCCTCGGGGTTGTAGTAGTCATCCTTCAGAGCGCCGCTGCTGTGATAGAGGCAGTAGCTCTCATAGGGGTTGGCAGCGCCCCAGCCCATCATAACGGCCTGGGAGAACATGCGCTTGGATATGTCGTCCCAGCTCGTGCCCTCGACGATGACGTTTATGCCGATGCCCCTGAGCTGCTCGGCGGCAGCCATAGCCACAGCCTGGCGGACAGAGTCGCCGCTGGGATAAACGCAGGTGAATTCGGCCTTGAGGCCATCCCTTTCCACTATGCCGTCCCCGTCAGAATCCGCCCAGCCCGCATCGGCAAGAAGCTGCTTGGCGTATGCAACGTCGGTCTCTATCCGAACCTCGGGGTTATTCCAGGGCATGCCGTCGTTTTCGGAGTAGCAGGGAGTTGCGTAGCCGTTGAGAGCTGCCTCGGCCACCATTTCACGATCGATGGCGTAGGCTATCGCGCGGCGTATCTCAAGGTTGCAGGTAACATCGTTGCCAATAGGCTGCCCGCTCTCGGTGGTCTTGCCCTCGTTGGGGAGGACGGGGAGGGTGAAGCCGCGGTTATCCACGGTGGAGATGTTCCGCACGCTGTACCCTTCCACAACGGTGTCCGCCAGAGTGGCGGCGCTGAGGGCAACGTCCACCTGACCAGCCTTGACGGCGGCCAGAGCCGCGTCCTCGCCCATAAACACGATCGTGACCTTCTTCATGGCGGGTACGATGCCGTAATAATCCTCGTTTGCCTCCAGTATAAGCTGCTCCTGCTTGTTCCACTGAACGAGCTTGAAGGGGCCGGAGCCGATGGGCGCCACGCCGTAATCAGGGCTGTAGGCGTGCTCGGGGACTATGCCCACGGAGGCGACGGTGTTCAGAAAAACGGAGGTGGGTCTGGACAGGGTGAATACCACGGTGCGGTCGTCGGGCGCTTCCACCTTTTCCATGAAGGTGAGGTCAACGGAAGAGCCTGCGTCCTTGGCTGTGTTGAAGGTGAAAACCACGTCGGAGGCGGTGAGCGCCTCGCCGTCGGTGAATTTTACGTCGTCACGGAGCTTGAAGGTCCAGACGAGGCCGTCCCCGGAGAGAGCGTACTCGGTGGCAAGGTCATTTTTGAAGCTCATGTCGTAGTCATATTTGACAAGGGTGCTCTGGATGATAGGGGTGTTGCCGTGTCCCCAGCCCTGACAGGGGTCGAGGGTCTCAGGCTCGCTGCTTATGGCTATTACTACGGAGTCGGAGCTGTGAGACGGGGCGGTGCCGCCGTTTTTCGCGCAGCCCGCAAGGAGACCTATGGCGGCCGCCGCTGCAAGCAGCAGGGAAAGAACCTGTTTTTTCTGCTTCATTTCAACTTTTCCTTTCTTTTTTCGGCACAGCGGTGTATAATAACCGTGCCTGCCTTTATTCTGCAATTTGGGTCGGCGCTGCTCCGGCTTGGTGCCAGCCTGCCGGGGCAGCTTTTTTAACGCTATCATTCTACCTCATTTCCGCCGCCCCTCCAAGCCTCCCGGGGGGATATAAAAGTGAACAAAAAATATCCCGCTCGTATGAGACGAGCGGGACGTTTTGCCCTATCGGGAGAGAGCTCTCTCCGTCAATAATAAAAATACTTATAGAAATTGGGATAAGAATTCAAAAACTGCTGTAAGGTCGTGCGGGAGCCTGAGCCCGGGTCGTTTATGGTGAAGCCCGAGGCCGTGAGACTGCTGCCGCCGGTGTAGCCGGTGATGACCACCCAATGCTGGCCGCCGTAGGAGTTTTTAGCCCCGAAGAGGACAGGCTTACCCTGCTTGAGCAGGGAGTATATCCTGCTCAGATAGTCCCCGGAGCTGCTGACGGTGTAATCCGACGGCCAGTATACGCTGCCGGAGGAGGTATAGCTCAGCCTGCGCGCCATGTCGGCGGGGGTGATCGTGCTGCCGGTGCGGTAGGACTCCATCATGGCGATGGATGTGGTCACACAGCCTATCTGAGACATAGTCTTGCCGCTGCTGCCTATCTTTACATTTGCCCAGCGGCTGTCCGACTGCTTATAGCTGGGCACGGCCAGGGAAACGGCGGTGTAGCCTGAGCCGGAGGAGGCCGTGCTGAGATAACGGCTGCTCACCCAGCCCACGCTGCTGCCGTGGTACAGTATCCTGCTCCAGTCTCCGGAGGTGGAGAGAACGATCACAGTCTCGCCGTTGTAAAGGCTGGCCTTTTTGGCGTAGGACGTGCCGGCGCCGCTGCGCACATTGAGACTGCCGTAGCTTAGCTTTACCGTGGCGGCGCTGCCCGCGATGGGAGTTATGTAGTCGCTGTGGCAGTATCCGTATTTGCCGTCAGCGTATTCCACATACCACCAGGAGCCGGACTTATCCATAAGTGTGATGTAGCTGCCGTCGTTGAGCGTTGCGACCACGGAGGAAGAGGTGGAACGCCCGCTGCGCACATTGAGCCATCCGCTTGTGAGCGTGACAGCTCCGGCTGTGGAGTCCGCCGATGCCGCTCCCGCCTCCAGGGGCGTCGAGAGCAGCCCCGCCGCGATAACTGCGGATAAAATAAAGAATTTCAGTTTTTTGAATGTACTTTTCATCAGTCACCTCGTCTTTCATTTGCGCGGTATGTGCAAAAAAAGTATAGCATATTCCACGGCTTTTGCGAACAGGCCAAATGCTGGCAGTTTTTCTGCGGGCGGACAGAAGCGGCCTGCATAAAATATCCTCGCAAAAAAATCAGATATCGTGTAACCTTTTGTCTGTTTTGTACGTCATAATATATGACAGCAAAAGAAACTGCGGCACGGGTTCGAATCCCACTGCCTTACATTATAGGATGATACATATGAAACAAGCTGAATTAAAAAAAAGACACGGCCTGTTTTCGGGCGTTATTGTTATTGTGCTGCTGCTGTGTCTGGCAACGACGCTGTTCATTCTCAGAGCAAACGGCACAGCGCTGACGGGCAGCGCCTCCACGGCGGATGAAACGCCGGAGCAAACGCATTCTGCCGAAGTACCGGAGAATACTCCGACGCAGGCGCCGTCCCCTGAGATACCGGAAGAGACCCCGGAACAGACCCCGGAACAGACGGAGCCGCTTGAGGAGCAGGAGCAATCGTCCATAGTGGTGGAGCCGCCGAAGACGAAGCCGCCGCTGATAAAGCCCTCCGACGGTGACACCGATGAAAAGGAGAGCGAAAACGGGACTTCCGACAATAAGGAGACCTCGCCGCTCACTCTGATGATAGGGGATTCCAGAACCGTGGGACTTCGGGACTACGCGGAAATGGAGGACGCCGTGTTCTTCTGCGCCACCGGCATGAACGTTTATCAGCTCTTCTGGACGACTGTGGACGTACCGGACATGGGCAGTACGGATTTGAAGACGCTGTTGGCGGAGATGGATTTCGGGCGCATACATCTGATGCTGGGCATCAACGAGCTGGGATACGATTTTGACACCACGGTCAAGGTCTATCAGGAGGCTGTGGATAAGCTGCGGGAACTGCAGCCGGACGCCGTCATTTATTTAGGAGCCAACCTGCATGTAAGCCAGGAGCGCTCTGACAACGACAAGCTCTACAACAACGAAAATATCGACCGCTTCAATCAGTCTGTTGCCCGGATGGCAGACGGAGAGCACGTAGTCTATGTGGACGTGAACGCCCTGTTTGACGAAGACGGAGCGCTCGCGGCCGGCATCACCGGCGACGGCGTGCATGTTCTCGGCTCTTGCTACAAAACCTGGGGACAGTGGCTCTATGAGATCATGGAAAACGAGGAACGGAATTGAAAAAAGAAGAACTGAGCAAGCAATGGTACTGCGAGCAGGTGCGCGGCTGCGAGGCCAGCCTGTACCGCACGGCCATGTGTCTGCTGCAAAACCGGCAGGACGCGGAGGACGCCATACAGGAGGCTCTCTATATAGCCTACGAAAAGCTGGACTCCCTGAAGTCGCCGGATAAATTCAAGCCCTGGCTCCTGAAGATACTGACCAACACGGCCTATGATATCCTGCGGCGGCGCAGACCCGTTTTGTCTCTGGAGGATGTGGAACTGACGGCCAGGCAGGAGGACACCACCCTCAGCCTTACCCTGGCTCACGCGGTGGCTCAGCTTCCGCCGGACTACCGGCAGGTGGTAACGCTGTATTATTACGAGGATATGACCATTCGCCAGATAGCGGATATCATCGGCTGCGCGGAGAGCGTCGTAAAGACCAGACTGTTCCGCGCGCGCAAGCGCCTTCGCGCTCTTTTGGAGGATTAGGATGAACGAATTTGAACGGAAATTAAAGGATATGGCTCATGCGGAGAGCGGGACGCTTCCTCAATGGGCGCATAATTGCGTGGAGGATGCTCTGGCGAGCCTGCCGGTCCGGAGAAAAAAGCACAGCGGCCTGCTTCGCATAATCGGCACCGCCGTGGCGGCGATGCTCGTCATTTTCGCGGCGCTGCCCAATTTAAGCGCGCAGGCGGCGGAGCAGCTTCAGAGCCTGCCCTTGCTTGGACCTTTCTTTCAGGTGGTGACCTTCCGAACCTATGTGCGTGAGGATCCTTACCATCCGGCTCAGGTGGAAATTCCAAAGGTGGAGCTGTCCCGGGACGAGGATGAGGCGCTCCGTCCGGCAGTGGAGCAGGTCAACGAGGACATACAATCCATGACCGACCGGTTGATAGCTCAGTTCGAACAGGACGCTGAAGACATAGGCAGCGGGGGACATACGAACCTGTCTGTCCGCTCTGAGGTCGTCACCAATACCGGAGAATGGTTTACCCTGCGGCTGGAGGTTCATCAGGGCGGCGGCAGCGGCATCACATACTACCGCTACTACCATATAAATAAGAAAAGCGGCGAGACAGTCCGGCTCTCGGAGCTGTTCGCCTCTCAGGAATATGTGGAAGCCATCTCCGGGGAGATAATATCCCAGATGCGGGCTGACAGTACGCAGAATTATTGGGTGGACGGCGATAATGACGCGCTGAATTTTCGGGCCATTGACCCCGACCAGAATTTTTACTTTGCCGAAAACGGAGACATCGTCATAGCCTTTGACAAGTATGAGGTAGCACCCGGCAGCGCAGGCTGTCCGACTTTTCAAATTCCACGGTCCGTCTATGCCGAGTATCTCAAATGAGACCTGAAGCCGGCAAAACAGAAAGCAATTTCAAAAAATCAATAAGACAAAGCCTCAGAAGCCGCTGTGTTTCTGAGGCTTTGTTCGTTCGGCGTGTATTTTCGCAAGCCTCAAAGCGTGTCAATAAACTGCATCAACTGAACGAAGCTCCCCCTGGGATACTCTGCGATATTTTTTCGTTCTTTATTGATCAAACAATCGGTCAGCAGAAATACATGCATTCCAATGGATGCCGCCGCCATATCCTCCGTCACATCATTGCCCACCATCAGGCATTCTTCAGGCTGTACCCCAAGCCGTTTCGCAATCTCCCGGTAATAGTCGGGGTTAGGCTTGCAGAATCCGATGTTCTCATACGTCGTATACAGCTCAAAATCCTCCGGCTCCAGGCCGGCCCAACGGATGCGGCTCTGTGTGGCAACAGCAGGGAAAATAGGGTTGGTCGCCAGCACTACCCGCAGCCCCCTTTCTTTTACAGTGTGAACCGTGGCGGCAGCTTTCGGGTTAAAACCACAAAATCCTTTTGCTTCATTAAAATCCTTTGCGTAAAACGCATCGAACAATGCTTTATCCCCAAGCATCTTTTCATCGTAGATACCGGCAATTTTCTTCCAAAAGGCTTCTTCGTTGCTTTGTGTCCCATCGTTTTTTACCATTGCGGCAGTACCGGCCCAGATGGCATCCACAAGCTGCTTCGGCTCGTAGCCGTGGGGGGCCAGTTTGGCAGTCAGAAGCTTGAAATACCCCTTGGTAAAGGCGTCGTTGTCCATTGGGAGCAGTGTTCCGTCAAGATCAAACAGAATTGTGGTTGGTTTCACAGTCTTATTCCTTTCCTCTGATGTGCGCGGCGAATTCTGATAGGGAATCTGCCGCCCCTTTCAGTTTTCAGTGCGTTTTTATTATATGCGATATGGAGCTTTAGCGCAAGGACATCCAAGCGAAAAGCAGCTTTCAGGCGGATGAAATGCAGTATTGAGGAAGGAAGCATGATTGCCGTCACAACATTCGCCGGCGTATCCCGGAAGGTTGTCATTCTGAATTACGTTGACACTCCCGCTTCCAATCGAGATGTGACGGCTGCCAAGGCTGATGAGACTGCCGGTGACGGCGCCCTTTCTCTCAATATCTGCACCGTGCCCCGCCCAATTTAACAAGTGACACCCCCATAATCATTTGATTAAAATCGAATGGATATGTATTCTCTGGTTGCGTCTTGCGATTGCACATGTTATACTCATGTTATACTTTAGCTAAACAATGCACAAGTAATGGACCTATTTTTGTAATTTTCCATTACTGCGCTGTTATATTGCGTGACAAGAGAGAAAGAGGATGACGAATGACAATTCAAGAATGTTATCAGCAATTAGGCGGCGACTTCGCAACAGTAGAAACACGGCTGCCCAGCGTCAGCCTCATTACAAGATTTATCACAAAATTTTTAAATGACAGCAGTTTTTCCGAGCTGTGCCAGGCTCTGCAGAACGGGCAGCGGGAGGAAGCGTTTCGGGCTGCGCATACGCTGAAAGGCATATGCGCAAACCTCAGCTTTGACCGGCTCGGTGCCTCGGCGCGTCAATTGACGGAGTTGCTGCGTCCGGAAAGCAACGGCGTACCTGAAGGCGCCGTTCTTGTTTTGGATGAGGTAAAGCATGATTATGCGTTGACTGTTAACGCCATCCGCGCCTACCTGGGTTCGGATGTTCAAGCATAATACAACCGGTTTTTGACAAAGGAGATAATCGGAGGTTTGACCTATGAGCATGACAATATTGGAACAGCAGCTGGAGACCTGCAAGCAAAAAATAAAGATCCTGGAACATGCGCTGTCTGCAAGCGCAGGCGCTTACTATAACATCAATATCACCCGCAATATTGTTCCGGGGACGATGTATCAGGTCATTGATGATGTGGAATACAGCATCAATGAGGCAATAGGTCTCCCTGAGAATTGCAGATATTGGGATGTGATCAAACATTGGGGAAATCAACTGGCCGAAGAGCTGCAGCAGGACTATTTTGCGTTTTTTGATATCGACCATCTGACAAAATGCTTTGAAAACGGGGAAAACCACGTTTTCCACCGCTACTGGACGAAGGACTCCCTGGGAAACCCGATGCTGGCTGAGCAGCATGTGGTCATGTACCGCGATTTGACGAACAATGACCTTCTGGCAATCACTTATATCCTTGATCTTACAAAGCTGGAGGAGCTACATGCCAAAGACGCTGAATTGAAGAAGCGCCTTCAGGAGGACATTATCCGCATAGAGGGACTTGCCAGCCAGTATTCCGCTTTGTATTACATCAATTTTGACACAAAAGAGTCTGTCCGATACGATGCCGGCGGGACTGTGCCGAAGGAAATCAGCGATCATTATGATAAGAGCTCTGATAGCTTCTTTGACATATACAAACAGAATATTCTTGAGTATACTCATCCGGACTATCGGGATGAAATGATTCGGTATGCCGACGAGAACTATGTAAGAGAAATCCTTCGGGACAGGAAAAGGCACTCCTGCAGGTTCCTCCATACAGGAAAGAACGGCGAGTATCAATGGCTGGAGCTTGTGCTGATAAAATTTGCAAAAGCAGAGGAAGAGATATCCAGTATCGCGTTCGCTTTTCTGAATGTTGACAAGGAAGAGCGCGAAAAAGAGAATCAGCGGAAGGCGCTTGTTGACGCCCTTGCCGCTGCGGAGCACGCCAACAGGGCAAAGACGGCTTTCCTGAACAATATGTCCCATGATATCCGCACACCCATGAATGCTATCATAGGATATACAGCTCTCGCGGCATCCAATCTGGATAATCCGGAGATGATAAGAGACTATCTGAATAAGATATCCGTGTCCAGCAGTCATCTGCTCAGCCTGATCAACGATGTGCTGGATATGAGCCGCATCGAGAGCGGCCGGGTAAAAATTGAGGAAAAAGAGGTGCATTTGCCTGACGTCCTCCACGACCTCCGGACGATCATCCAATCCAATATTGCGGCAAAGCAGCAGGACCTGTATATCGATACCCAGGACATCATACATGAGGATATTATCACAGATAAGCTGCGCCTCAATCAGATACTGCTTAATATCGTCAGCAACGCGATCAAATTTACGCCGGTGGGCGGAATGATCAGCATCCGGGTTTCTGAAAAGGCATGCACCCTCAGCGGATATACCACCTTTGAATTCCGCATAAAGGACAATGGAATTGGAATGTCCGAGGAGTTCCAGAAGCACATTTTTGAATCGTTTACCAGGGAGCAGACGGCAACCGTCAGCGGAATTCAGGGGACCGGGCTGGGCATGGCGATCACAAAAAATATCCTCGATATGATGGGCGGGACGATCGCCGTCAAGAGCGAGGAGGGAAAAGGCTCGGAGTTTCTGGTGGTACTGGACTGCAAGCTGTCTGACACCGTTGTGAAATATGAGCCGATCCCGGAGCTGCAGGGCGCTCGTGCGCTGGTGGCCGATGATGACACCGGCACCTGCATGAGCGTGAGCAAAATGCTCAAGCAGATCGGAATGAGAGCGGACTGGACGGTTTCCGGTAAGGAAGCTGTCGTCAGGGCAAAAGAAGCCTATGAGGAACAGGATGAATTCAAGGTATACATCATTGACTGGCTTATGCCGGATATGAATGGTGTGGAAACGGTCCGACGAATCCGCAAAATGATTGGAGACAGCACCCCAATCATTATTCTGACGGCATACGACTGGTCTGATATTGAAGCAGAGGCCAGGGAAGCCGGCGTCACCGCATTTGTCATGAAGCCTCTGTTCATGTCCGAATTGCGGGAAGTGCTTACGAGGCCTGTTCGGGTAGAACTTAAAAAAGAGGAAGCGGTAGAACCAGTTGATTTTACCGGAAAGAAGATCCTTCTTGTAGAGGATAACGAACTCAATCAGGAGATCGCGGTGGAGATACTCAAGGAGGCAGGATTTGTGGTCGATGTTGCCGACGACGGCATCGTCGCAGTCGACAAGATGGCGTCTGCGGCTTCCGACTGCTACGATCTGATCCTGATGGATGTTCAGATGCCCAGGATGAATGGCTTTATCGCCACAAGAGAGATCAGGACCCTGAGCGATAACAAAAAGGCCAATATCCCAATCGTTGCCATGACAGCAAACGCCTTCGACGAGGACAAAAAGCTCGCCTTTGAGGCGGGTATGAATGGCTTTGTAGCCAAGCCTATCAATATAGATGCTCTGATGCGAACTTTGGCGGATATTTTGAAATAACAACAGGCTATAGGAATAGGAAAGCCAATGCGGTGATAACAGAGAGGATACATAAGGATATGAATAAACGGATCATGAGTTTACTGCTTGTTCTTCTCCTGCTTCCTGGCCTTTCGGCCTGCAGGAATTCGGAGAAAGCGCAGGGAGCGGAAACAGGAATCAAGGAAAAAATGCTGGCCGGCGCAGCGCTGCTCGAAAAAAGTGAAAACCTGTACTATGAAAACGGCCTCACCATCACAGGCATTGGAGTCAATTTTTCCGGTAATGTGACAAGGAAAACGGACAACTATTTCTGGCCTGCGATAGAAAAGATGACCGGCGTTACCCTTGATATCTACTGGGCAACGGAAGAGGACTATATTTCCAGTCTTTCCACAACACTTCTCACGGGAATGGACGAGTTGCCCGATATTATCAACGCGGTGGATTTCGGTATCATGGATCTGGCAGATGACGGCGCTGTGATCGCCCTGGACAACTATCTGGATCTGATGCCCGATATCGTTTCCGCTGTGGGCGAGGACAGGATGAGCTCCTGGCGGCAGGCGGACGGGCATATCTATACCATTCCCAGCGTTATCAATGTGCCCGGTGCGCAAACCATGATGGTACGAAAAGACTGGCTGGACAAGCTCGGTCTCACCGAACCCCAGACCTGGGATGAGTGGGTCGATCTATGGCGGGCAATCCGCGACAATGACCTGAACGGCAACGGCGACCCCGACGATGAGATCCCCTTTGCCTCCCAGTTTGGCAACGAAGGAGAGCGCTGCTTCATTCCCCTGCTGAACGCTTTCGGGATCAAGACATCCGGCGATACTCAGTTCTGTATTCTGGATGACGGGACTTACACAATGGTCTATGAACACCCCAGGTATCCGGAATTTCTTAAAGCTGTCCGCAGCCTGTATGCTGAAGGCTTGATTTTCGCTGAGTTCGATTCCATGTATGCGGGTGATATGGACGCCGCTATGGATGACAACCGGCTCGGTACCGTATTTAATTGGGCGGAACGCTGCCGTACATCCGCTGAGGCTCTGCGTGCAGCCGGTGTTGAAGATGCCGTCTGGGAAGCAGTCGCCCCGATAACCGGGCCATACGGCGACCGGATGACGCCCGAACGGATGATGGTCATGCATATGTGGTGCATTTCTTCGGCGGCGGAAAAGCAGGGTAAGGTGGAGGATATCCTCCGGTTTTTCAACTGGTACTATTCTCAGGAAGGGTCCTGGCTGTATAGCTATGGTTTGCCGGGCATCAGCTATGAAGTAGTCGACGGCACACCGGTGATGACACAGGAGCTGGTTGCAAACGGATTTACCGATTACCGCGCTGCCGGCTGCAATATCTCAAGCTTTGGCGGTTTGTGGCAGGAAGGCGCCTTCATGCAGTGCCTGTTTGAAGGCCGGTCTGTGGAAGAAATGGACGAACTGACCGAGGAGTTTTACAAGGGGATCGGTTTAGTGAATAACGGCTATTTCTACACATTGCCGAACACCTACGAAACCCCGGCATATACGCAATATCGCAGTGCCTTGATCACTGAGGGCGTATGCAAGCTGCGCAATCAGGCGATAAAGGGCGAAATCTCTGTGGAGGAGTTTTTCACCGGCTATAACACACTCAAGCAGCAGGGGCTGCAGAATGTGATCGACGAGGCCGGCGAAGTCGCCGAAGGTTAAACGCACACATCTTATTATGACGGAGGCGTGAAAATGAAGCGAATACAACCCCCAAAAAAAGGTTATTTCAAGTCAAACCGCGGCATCCTCGGAATGATCGCTCTTGCTACGCTTATTATCATTGCCTCAACGCTTGTGTTCAGCCAGACTGCGAAAAAGGCAGCCGACGAGGCAACGATCGCGCTCAGTCAGTTTTATCTTGAAGAGATCGCGGAACGCACGGTCTATGAGATCAGCACGGAACTGGACAGAAATATCGAACAGCTCCACCGTACAGTAGAGCAACTCAAAGGGGAGCATTTGGAGTCAGATGATGCCCTGCGCGCTTACCTGGCCATGATCCAGCGTCTTAACGGACTGGATATTATCGCAGTTGTCGACGAAGACGGAATGGTCTATACATCAGACAACACATTTTCAGGGATCTCGCGTTTTGGCTTCCTCTCTGAGCCTGTTACGGAAACAAAGCTCTATACCGCACGGACAAAGGACTCCAGAGCTACGGTACTGATTGCCACTCCGACAGAAAAGTTTTCCTTGGGCAATGCCAATATCGTCAGTTGTATTACCGGCGTGGATGTCGACAAGATCATTTCCGCTCAACAACTGCAGGGCATCAACAATCAGGTCCTCTGCCGCCTGTTTAACGGTGATGACGGTACTTGCATCGTAGAGTCAGAAGGACGGTATGCCGACGGCAGCAGTATTTTTGACGTATGGCAGAATGAGTGTTCCTTTTCCGGTGAGTATTCCAGCGAAAAAATGATTTCCGACTGGAACAAGCGCGAAGAGGGATACGCCTACTATACCGCAAAGGAAGGCAACACCTATCTGTATTACAAGCCCGTTCCCGGCACGGATTGGATGGTTTCCGTGAGACTGCGCAAGAGTGTGATCGGAGCACAGGTCACGGAATCCGGGAACAAGACACTAAGAGGCAGTCAGATCCAGCTTTTTGTGGTTGCTATCGCAATGCTGGCCGTATTCGTCTTTGCAATGAAGCAAGTGCATAAAGCCCAAGCCGAACAGTTCGAAAAAGAAAAAGCGGACGAATTGCTCCGCCAGGAGGCGAAAGCGTCAAAGGAAAAACTCGGGCTTCAGGAAAAGCTGCTTCAGAAGGAAAAAGCTTCAAGCAGGCAGGCTTCTGTCCTTCAGATATTAAGTAAAGAGTATTCTTCGGTCTATTACATTGATCTGGAAGAGGATTCGGCTATACCCCTTCGGCTTTCAGACGCCTCCATGGAGATTTATGGGATCAATCTGAATCAAACATATTCCTTCAGTAAAGTGTTTGAAGATTATATTCGGATGTTCGCCGCTGCGGACCAGGTGGACGAGCTGCTTCGTTTTTCCGACCCGGCCTTTCTGCATCAGATCCTCAAGAATGATGAAATTTTTACGCACCTCTATCGAATCAACAGGGACGGAGAAGAACTCTATGCTCAGCTTAGAATTGCCAGAGCCGAAGATGACCCGAATTTCAAACATATCGTTTTCGGTTTTGCAATTGTTGACGACGAGGTGCGCGCTGAGCAGGAAAAGCAGCGCGTTTTGAAGGAAGCGCTGAATCAGGCGGAGCACGCCAATCGGGCCAAAACTACTTTCCTGAACAACATGTCCCACGATATCCGGACGCCCATGAATGCCATCATCGGGTTTACAAATATTGCGCTGAAGCAGGATATAACCCCGGAAGTAAAGGACTGCCTTGAGAAGATCAGTGAGAGTTCGGAGCATCTGCTGACCCTTATCAACGATGTGTTGGACATCAGCCGCATTGAGAGCGGTAAAATCAAATATAATCCTGTGCCGGTTGATATCACCGCAGTTCTGGATGTCGTGCTGTATATTATGCACGGATTCCTCGCCAATCGGGATATTACATTCAAAGTCAACAGGGTAAAACCGGATAATCCCTATGTCCTTGCCGATGCGGTGAGGATCCGTGAGGTGCTGGTGAACATTCTGAGCAATGCGGTCAAGTTTACCGGCGACGGCGGCAGCATCACATTTGATGCGTGCTGTCTCCCAGGCGGGGATGACCGGCATCTTGTGGCGCACTATCGAATCGCAGACACCGGCGTTGGGATGAGTCCTGAGTTTGTGGAGCATATTTTTGACGAGTTCTCACAAGAGGAAGCCAGTGCAAGAACCCAATACAAGGGAACCGGTCTTGGTATGGCGATCACCAAACACTATGTGGAGATGATGGGCGGCACCATATCTGTTGAAAGCGTTAAAGGAGAAGGCTCCACCTTTGTCGTGGAACTGCCGCTGGAGATCACCGATAAGAGCAAGGTACAGGGGCAGGATGTCCCCCTTGCGAAAGTGAACTTGAATGGCGTAAAGGTCCTGATGGCTGAGGATAACGATCTTAACGCGGAAATCGCCACCATACAGATGGAAGAGTACGGGATGACAGTGACCAGAGCTGTTAATGGCCGGGAAGCGGTTAATCTCTTTTATGAGAATCCTCCCGATACCTTTAACATTATTCTTATGGACATTATGATGCCGGTCTTGAACGGTTATGAGGCCACAAAGGCGATCCGGGCTATGAAAGACCGGCCGGATTCCCTTACCATCCCTATTATCGCCATGACAGCCAACGCCTTTGCCGAGGATGTGCATGAGTGCCTGAACGCCGGCATGAACGCCCATATCGCAAAGCCCATCGTTATGGACGAGGTTGTCAAGACCATTGCGAGAAATTTGAATTGATAAGCGCATCTAATGCAATAGCAGAGACGGCAGCGCCCTTGTGGTTACTTTGAGAAATACGGAAAGAACCGGGAGAACTTGTCAGTGTCCCGCTCCATGCTCATCGCCGTCTGCCATGTACGGAGGGAGTACGTTCCGTTCCACGATTTGGGAGCGGATCAAATCGCGGCTCCGTCTCTTTATAACTCAGTTTCTCTTTCCGCATTGTTTCTACCACCAGTTTTTTAAACTCTGGCGTATATCTTTTGTTTGGCACTCCTTTTGACATAGCAAAACACCCCATTTGTCGGACAGCATATCCACTGTCTAACAAATAGGGTGCTTTTTAAATGATCTGTCTGCATGAATACCGTGGTAGATATTTATAGCGTCAGCAAACGTACATGCTGATTTTTCTCTCCGTTATACAACCGATGAGAAACGGAGATCACCGTTCTGTTTTGTGAAGCTGTCTGAAGGGCGGATAAGACCATTTTTTCTGTTTGAGAATCCAGATTTGCCGTGATTTCGTCCAGGAGCAGAATTCTGGGGTCCAGAACCACCGCCCGGGCGATGGCAAGAAGCTGGAACTGTCCCTGCGAAAACAGACTCTCCGTGCAGGGCGTACGGATGCCGCCCGGGAGATTTTCTATCGTTTCGCCCAGCCCCACCATGTCCAGGGCCTGCCGGATCTGCGCGTCCGTCACCTGGGGGTCAAACAGGGATACCTGATCGCCAACGGTGCCGGGAACCAGCCGGAACTGCTGCTCCACATAGCCAAACCAGCGCCGCTTTTCCGTTTCCGGAATCGCGTCCGGAGCCCTGCCAAACACACGCACGGTTCCCTGCTGAGGCTGGTACAGCCCCGCGATCAGCTTGACCAGCGTACTCTTTCCCACGCCGGTGCGCCCGGCAAGGATGACGGATTCCCCCTCTTTGACCGTAAAATGAAAGTTGTGAAAAATCGCCTGCTCCCGGCCATGATAGCCAAAGCTCATATCGGATATCTGGACGGCAATGCTTTCTTCCCGGGCTTGTTCCGGGCTTTTTTTCTGCTCTGTTTCTTTCAAAAATTCGTTGATTCGCCGTACTCCGGCCACCGCCGACTGCACATTCTGAATTTCCATGCCGATGCTCTCAAGGGGGCCGAAGAAATTGCTCACATAGGCAATCACCGCGGCCGCAGTGCCCGCGGACATGCCGAAAAACATCTGTACCGCGCCGCTCTGGGCGGATGCCGCCATCACAATGCCGATCAGCAGCGAGCTGACCGATACCACAATGGGGGAATAGACGGCGTCATAGAAGTTGGAACGCTCCTGGGCCTGGTAGCTCTGCTCAATGGTGTCGCCGTAACGCTCCAGCATATAGGGTTCCTGACGCAGAACCCGGATGGTGCGCATACTGTTCAGCGTTTCTGGGATCTGCTGGTTGGTTCGCCCTACGGCGACCCGGTTTTCCATCTGGGCTTTCAGCATCCTTTTTTGAAACTGGCGGGTCATCCAGAAAAGCAGCGGTGTGGCAGCCAGCAGCAAAAGGCCCAGTCCGGTGCTTCTCGTAAAAATTATGACAAGGATGCTGACCAGCTTACAAAGGTCAGCCGCCATGCTGATGATCCCGGAGGTAAACAGATTGTCCACGGTATTCACATCGTTGACAAATCGGGACGCCGTCACCCCGGGCTCCCGTTCAACAAAATAGAAAGCAGGGAGGCGTTTCAGCTTCTCGCTCATGGCAGAGCGAATCCGATGGGTTGCCTTCTGGCCGAAGGCTGTAATCAGGCTTTCCTTCGCCGCATCCAGTAGTCCGGAGATGGCTACGATCCCAAAGTACGCAACCGCCATGGAAAGCAGAATTCGTTCTCCTGCCGTGAGGGTGTCCACGATTTTTTCCAGAACCAGAGGCGGCAAAAGGGAGAACCCGATGGAAAGCAGGATCGTCAGAAGCAGCAGCACACTCAGCCCCGGATGATTTCGGAGCGTATTACCGACGATCCGCGCCACGGAAGATTCAGTTTTCATCCGATGCCGCCTCCTTCCTCTGGGCTTCATAGAGCGTTCGGTAGTGCGCGTTTTCCTGCATCAATTCCCCGTGGCCGGCGGCAGTAATCTTTCCATCCTCCAGCCAGAGCACCTGATCCATCTGCGGGAACAGAGAAAGCCGGTGGGAAATCAGCAGCACCACGCTGTCTTTTGCCAGAATGCGAAGATTGTCAAAGATCCGCTTCTCCGTCTCCATGTCCACGGCGGAAAAGGGATCATCCAGAACCATCAGCGGCTTTCTGTGATAGAGGGTTCTGGCAAGGGCAATCCGGGCCTGCTGGCCGCCGGACAGACGGACGCCGCCGCTGCCAATGACCGTATGTATGCCGTCCGGGAATTCCGCCACCTCCCGGTCGATGCAGACGGCCCGGAGCACCGGGCCGATATCGCCGGGTTTTCCCATGCAGATATTTTCCTCAATCGTACCGCTGAACAGCTCCGGCTGATGGCCCAGATACCCGACGCCGTTTTCATACCGCTCTCCCTGCTGGGAAAAGCGGACATCTCCCAAAAAGATTTCCCCCTGATAGGGAAGTTCACCGATCAGGAGCTTTCCAAGGGTGGATTTCCCGCAGGCAATTTTGCCGGTGAGCCCGACGATCTCTCCGGGTTTTGCCTGAAACGTCACATTGGTGAAAAGCGCATCCTGTCCGGGGTAGGCGAAGGTCACGTTTCGGACGGATAGCGGCGAGGGGAAAACGGTTTCGGGATCCGGCTCATCCTCCACACTGCCTAAGTACGGCTTGATCCGTTTCCATGATACCTGAGCTTTCTGTACCGCATTAAACAGTTTTGCCGCCTTGGACGACTTGACCGCCAGCTTTTGATAGCAGGAAAAGAAGGTGGTAAATGCGGCGATATTCCAAAGGCTCCATCCTGTACCAAACACGTTTTTTCCACCGAACCAAATGATGACAATGGCCCCCAGCATGGAAATCACCCGGTAGATCGGCTGCATGGCATTTTCCCAGATGTTTGCCCGGACAGCCTTCTTTTCATAATCCGTCAGATTCTCCTCATAGGCCGCGTTCCGGTTGGTTTCCTGACCGTAGACCCGGTAAGTCAAAGCGTTTGTGATCCGCTCCAATGTGGCAGCATTCAGCCTCGCGCTGCTTTCCCGGCTGAGGGCTACATTTTTTGTAACAACCACTTTCAGCTTCTCCGCCAGAAAATAGGCAATCGGCGGAAATAACATGGAAAGAAGCGTCAGCTTCCAGTCATATAACAGCAGCATGACCAGATATGCGATCATCACTACTCCGGTATCAAATATTTCCGTGGTGAACTTCCGCATTCCTTCCGCGCAGGCGTCCGCATCAGAGATGATTTTTGTCATCATGGAACCGGCTTCTTCCAGATCCTCCCGCTTTCGATGCAGCAGGTTCCGGTAAAGGGTCATTTTCATGCTCTTGCTGATGTGGTTGGCAAACTTACGGACATAAAGGCGCTTGATGTAGCGCATAAACTGAACAAAGAGGATGGTCAGCACATAGCAGACGGCCAGCATAACCATTTCTATGGCCTGCCGGTTTCCCCCGAGGATGTCGCACAGGTACTGTACCATCTGGCCCTCGAACCATGGCCCTGCCACCATACCGACATTATAGAGAATACCTGTTACTGTAACAATGAGAAGGAGCCACTGCTCCTTGCGGAAATAGTACCCGATTCGATCTGTTGCGTCCCGGTTATTCCTGTTCATCTTCTATACCTTCCTTCTTTTCAGAAAGTCGCCCTGTCACATGGGGGAATCCACTGCGGCTTTCCCGCTTGGAGCGAAGGTACAGCTTCTCCAGGGCAGCCGTAAAGGATGCCTGTTCCGCTGCATCCAGCCCTTCCAGCAGCCATTCATAAAAGGCCGATTCCACCATAGCTTTGGAAGTTTTGAGTTCTTCCGCTTTCTCCGTGGCATACAAAAGCTGGCTTCTGCCGTCCGCCGGATTCTCCTTGCGGATCAGATAACCCTTTTGCTCCAGATTTGCCGTGCGACGGGCAACGGCGCCCTTGTCCATATTGAGCTGCAAACTGATCTCACGCTGGGAAAGCCCTGGATTATGGCGCACCAAATGGATCAGATCCATTTCGCCTGAGCCAATTCCGCCCTCCTTCATGGTGCGGATCACCAGTTTGTTCGCTTCCCTTGCGATTTTCGTGATTTGTCTTTTGGTCATATCCATACGGATCCCTCACAAAAAAGATGTAGTATCAACTAAATAGATGATACTACATCTTTTTCGTAAAATCAACCCTTGCTGATATTTAAGGGATATTTTCGGTATGAGCGCTATTGCCGGATTTTCAGCCATTTCTAAACCTTTCGTCTGAAAATCAAATGGTCTCGTGGCCTCTTTGACCACTTGTTTCCACGTGTCCCGGCGGTGTCTGTGGTGGTCGTTGTGGTCATAAAACGAGCCTCGCTGGAATGCACCAACGAGGCTCGACTGCTGTCTGCGTGTTGATAGTAACTCTGATTGCGGGCTTCGTCAACAGCTTTCTTCGCCCAGGCAGCGCAAGGCATGGGATGCCATAATCAAAGAATAGCCGCCGGATGCAACAAGGACTATTCTCCGAAAGTCAATGAATCGATGCTATGTAATAAGGAGATAATGCAGCAAGGAGCTTTTCAAAATACAAATGTGCGATTGATATTTTCCGGCTGTGACACCGCCTGACACAAGAACTGGGCGGAAGGACCAAAACAGCCCTTCCACCCATTGTGACTGACCTCCGGAGCTCGAGGCTAACACTCCGTAAGGGTGTGGCTAAAATAGTGGATACGTGTGTCTCCGAGCGCGGATTTACAGCAATAGCCCACTGTTAATAACTCAGATTTTGCTCTTTGTATCTGCGCTTATTGTGGTTGTCTTCGTGTAACGGACATTTCGGATTGAGCCGCCGGAAACCTCATCAAGCTGATCTTCCGGTATTTCCTTATTGTCTGTTTCCTTTGCAGATACTTCCTCTGCGATTACTTTTTTCTTATCTTCTGCCATTGTTTTTACCTCCTGATTATTCTTTAACCGTTTGCATTGTCTCAAGCATTTCAAGGAATCTCTGGAGAACAGCAGCCGCTTCTGCACGTGTAGCATTGTTCTTCGGTCTAACGGTATCATCTTCGTATCCATTGATAATTTCCTGGCCAACGATCCAGTTCATAGCCGATACCGCGTAGTCCGAAGTACGATCCGCGTCTGTGAATGTGAGGTTATCCTGCGAGTCAACTGCTTTTATTCCTTTATAGACTGCATAACGGTAGATTATGGCTGCGATCTGCTCTCTTGTGATCTTAGCATCGGGAGCAAAGCTTTCATCGGAAATACCGTCGACAATTCCGTTAGCTTGTGCCCATGCAACCGCGTCAGCGTAGTAAGCTCCTTCGGAAACATCAGTGAACTCGCATGCTCCTGTTATTTCCGGCTGCCCTTCTGCACGATAGAGAACCGTTACAAGCATTGCTCTTGTAAGAGCAGCATTCGGCGCAAACTGCGTATCAGATATACCATTAAACAGACCGCTTTCAGAAGCGTATTTTACACTTGAATAGAACCAGTCTGTCGCCGCAACGTCCTCAAACGGATTTACCCAGCCGGTAGAATCCGTCTTTTCGTCAGAGATCCATTTTGCATAAAGCTGAAGATTTGAGGTGATTTTGCTGCTGAGATCAAATCTTTCTGTCAAGGCTTCATCTGTGAACCAGCCTCCGAAAACATAACCTTCTTTTTCAGGTGCGTCAAAGGCTGTCAGATATCCGTTCTTCTCGACTTTCTGCGGAGCAATTACCGTTCCGCCGTCGGTATCAAAGGTAACCGTATAGGTTGCAGCAGCTCCACTGCCTGAGCCTGAAGGAATAGACCCACCGGAAGAATTATTCTCTTCCGTTTTTTCGGTTACCGTAATTTTGGCAGTTACAGTCTTTATCAGATCAGAGGGAATAACGCTTTCCCAATCCATTTTTTCTGCAACACCGTAATTACTGAAGGTAACGGTTTCGGTATTCGGAACGATGATACCTGTAATGGTTGTTGTGCCTGTCTTTTCGCTTATGATCGCATTTGAATAATCAATATATGCGACAGCACCGTTCGAGCTTGTCATCCAATCAACTCTGAGAGCGCCTTTTGCAACACCCTCAAATTCAGGCTGAATAAGCGTCTCATCGCCAAGCTCAATCGTGTAAGCTCCATTGTTTTCAAATGTGACCGCTGTCAGTGCGGAGAGCAATTCGATAGCTTCAGCACTGAATTGCTTTTCCACTTTGCCGGTGTACTCAAAGACAGTATCTTCGTTATTTTCGGCAACCACCTCAACAGATGCAGAGCCAAGACCGTCCGTAATGGTGTAAGCACTGTCGGCAACATTGAGAGTTACATCTACCACGGCTGTCATACCCGGGTCGATCGCCTCAATCGTGCAGGAGCCGATCATTTTTTCGCCGGTATACGCTTTGAATGTCATTGCCTCAGAAGCCGCATTTCCTGTGTTCGCCGCTTCGGCGGTGAAAGCATATCTTGTATCGCCATTTTCATCCGTGAACTGCTGAATTGCGCTATCTGTAATGCTGATGTTAGGAGCATACGTTACTGTAAGCTCTTTCACATCCGCAGCGGTGCTGTATGCTTTGATTACGGTGTTTTCAGCTTCTACCGGAAGTGCCGCGCGGATCATTACCTTCTCTGAAGCACCACCGGGAATGATGGCCGAGTATTCCTGCTCAACAACTGTTCCGTTTACATCGACATACACAGTAACAGGTTCGCTGCTCTGAAGCATACCCTTATTTGTGATCGTTACAATAACATTGGCTGCCGCACCGGGAGCGGGATATTCATTTTCCAGTTCGACATTTGTAACTTCTACCTTTTCAAAGGGAGTATGCTTCTGAATAACAATAGCTGTATTTTGGGGATCCTGATAATCGCCTCTGGCGCTGCCCACATAAATCGTTCCGTCGATCACGGAAGCTCCGAGACCGGAATAATAGGTGTTTTCCTCGCCGTTTGTGAGGACAAAAGCCTCGCTCCAATAGGTCGACTCAAGGTTCTCGCCTTCAGAAGGCACGTGTTCAACGGCATCAGCCGCTTCATTATCGACTCCGTTAAACAGAGAAGCAACGATCTGGCGGGCATTGTTATGTACTTCTGTCCAGAACAGGTACATTTGCCCATTCGCATCAACATAGACATCGTATTCGGTAACGTTATCGGATTTTACCGCCGTGGTGGCATCAACATCTACGTTTTCGGCCGGAGTGTCAACCCTGTTGCCGTTTTCATCCAGTCCGCTTTCTGCGGCGCGCACATAAGAAAGCACATAATATTCAGTGGAGCCGTTTCTTACCAACGTATACTTATCATTCTTGATGATATCCGTAATATTCAGGTACTTGATCTCACCGTAGTCATTGCCTTCTTCCTGAACGCCAAAGAACAGATATGTTGCATCATTGGAACGCGCAAGCTTGGGAGTGGAGTATTTACCGCTTTCGTGAGTAACTCTGATGTTGTGAGTAAATTTCTTTTCTTCAAAGTTATAAATCTGGATAAATACATCGCGGTCATCCGTGGTGTTCAAATCACGATCCCAGTCAACCGTCCAGGCAAATATCGAAAGACCGTTATAGCAAATGGCATCGCTTTCAACCATTCTGAGCATTTCCGAAGATGCGGAATCTATTCTGAGGTCGAGGAACCGCTGTCCGTACCAGTTTGCTTGGTACGCTTCTTTCTCCTCCGCTGTCATTCCGGAAAGCTCTGCTTCCGTATAGGCAGAACCGTTGTTGCTCCATTCTCCGTTTTCATAGAACAGATATGCCGTTACAGAAGGCGCGGAATTTTCGTCATTCAGGTCGCCTACATCATCCAGGGTCGTATATTCTGTCTTTGTATAATAGAGAATGAGTCTGTCGGTAACGCTGTCATACGCGGCTCTCGGAAGAACATCCGCTGTATAATCTTCCTCTGTTGTTTTGGTAAGCTGTGTAACAGCACCGAAGGTCTTGCTTGTCTTATTGAAGAAAGCTGTTTTTATTTCGAGCGAGGACAGCACATCAATAACGGTTGCATTGTCAGCGTGAACCTTGTTTGCCGAAGACCACGAAACAATGATCCTATCATCGCCCAGATCCTGAACGTTGGGATAATCATCAAGCGTTCCGTCGTTATCAAGGACCTTCGGTTCGCTCCAGGTCGTTCCGTCGCCGATAGAGTAGTATACACATCTCTTGTTTACATCGGTTCTGTCGCAGTTATCATCGACATAAACCATGAGCATTTCGGAATCATTGATTTTCGTAATGCTCATATACGGGTTATCCGATGTACCTGTCTGCAAAACGGTTTCCTGCGTTCCCTGAGCCGCGTCAACAGACATAAGCGACACTCCGCCATACTCACCGAGCCATTCGCTGCGGTTTTCAAGATAATCTCTGTTTATCTTTTCGTCCGTCGAAAATTCTCCGTCGGTGAACATAGAGTCCTCAGCGGCAAGCATCATCAGCGCCGCTGTGTTTGCATAGTCAAAGTCAATATGTCCGTTTGTGCCGGCGGTGTTAAACATCCGCTGCGTTGTGCCGTAAAGGTTCTTGGAATATACGGAAAAACCAACCAGCTCAATGCTCCAGCCGAGGTCTATCGTAACATCGCCGTAAGCATTGGTTCCGTATTCCGTAAACTGGAAATCCATGTCAAAGTCAAAGGACGCGGAGCCCTTTACATACACGACCGCAACACCGACACCGAGCTTGACGGTGACTTTCGGGTTCAGGAAAATATATCCTTCACGTCTTACGTTGTTGTTGAATGTTTTGAACATACCAAAGGTTTCCGTGGTATATTCAACAGCATCTTCCGTTTCGAAACTGTGGGCATAGTCAACGTACATATGATATACACCCGCAACATCGCCGTTAAGGGCAACATCAATGGCTATATTGATTCCCACGGGAAGGGCAATGGTATTCTGCGATGCGACGTTGAAATCAACCTTCACATAGAAAACCATGTCCTCAAAATAATTCTTGCTGTCGCTTCTTTGAGAAAGGGTGAGATTGAAGCCGACTGCCGGTGTAACAGACCAATTAAACTTACTCTTCGTCTCATACTTACTCGGCGTGGGAACGTTTGCGCCTTTTTCCTTGCCGTCATAAACATCCTTCAGGAAGTTTTTAAGCGCTTCCTCATCTCTTTCTCCACTCGTTGACGTCATTTTGCCGTAATAACGATCAGACCAACCGAACTGATACTGTGTCCTCTGCCAGGTATAGTAGTCTTCATATTCCGTACCCTTAGCAGCTTCAGGCGTATATTGACTCGGCACGATATCAAAGCCGCTGATCGCGCCAATGCCCATATCACCCAGAGGATCGCCGATGATATCCGCAACATAGCCGGTGGTGATCAGGTTTTCAAGAGACGAGCTTCCTACCAGCGGGAACAAGAACTCTCCAAGGTCGAGTTCGGAGAAGAAGGTGTATCCGACATCGATAGGCTCATACCATGTTCCGTTCTGATCCGCGAACTGCACATAGACCTTGTAGCCAAACTTCATATCCGTTTTGGGATTAAAGGTCAGAGAGGCAGTCAGCTTGCTGCCGGAACTGCTGATATCGGTCTTATAGTTTCTGTTGTTGCTGCAATCAACAACGCTGACGCCCTGATCGCTATATACGAAGAAGCGTGCATTTGTAGGCTTCAGCGCATTATCAGACGAAACCGATGCGGTAATGGTGAACGTTCCATCCTTAACCGTCACATAATTATTTGCAACAGAGCCGCCGTCGTCATAGTAAGCGCTCACGCCTCTTGCATCGAACACTTCAAGAGCAGGGATGATAATGTTCGTGGGAGCTTCTATGCTTGCTGTCGCAAAATATTCACGCTCTCCAACGGTAATGGACGTGCTTACGGTACCCCAGGACGGAAGACCCTTAAGCTTAACCGTGTAACTGCCGTTAGCATCTGTCTGTGCAACGAAGCCGGCAATGTTCATCCATGCGCCGGACACAGGCGTATAGGTTGTGGCTTTTACATTATTTGAAAGATTATAAAGTGTATTGACCTCGCGTTTTACCGTGCCGACCTTTTCTCTCGTTGTGAGAACTGTTTTGGGCACAAACTCATAGTAGTATCTTGTGTTGTCCGTATCAAGCGTGACATTCAGCTTATTTCCGTATATGTATGTCGGGTTTGCGCTCTTGTCACGGTTTGTTCTTGATGTGGCCTGAGCGTCACCGCTATTGCCGATGGTACCGTCATTATTGGTATCTCCGGTCATATTTGCCCAGGAAACATAACATTCTTCAGGCGCAAAAGCAGTCAGCGTATATTGCTTGCCGATATACGGGTCGGAAAGCCACATATTACCGTCTGAATCTGTTTTCTGACCGTTTTCCATGCTGCCGTCGGATGTATCAATAACAGCATTTGCAAGTGTTGTTACAAGCTTTTGACCGGGATTCTCAGGATCTTCCACGTTGAAAATAAAATCTCTGCCAAGGGGCGAATATCCAACATAGAAGGTTTGCTCGCCGGTAGCAGGCTTCATACTCAGGCTCTTCGTTGCAACAATATCCGCTTTTGTGTAATCTGTTTCCTGGATCACATCGCCTGCTGCTGAAGATCCGCTGTATTTTATCTCTCCTGCCTCGTAGTACGCGATACCGCTGCCGCTGCCATCGTGATACCACCAGTTAACACCTTGCGGCGCTCTGTTTGACGCGGGAACCGTCTCAACTCTGATGATAGAGCCTGTAGGAACCGTTATACTATAGTAATCAAGCCAATTTGAATATACCTTCTTGCTGACCGTGCCGGCCTTATTCGCTTCGATGATATTTCTGATATACGAATTCAGATTGTTTGCGTCAAACTTACCTTTTGTCGCTGGATTTTTGTCATTTCTGTCCGTATTTTCAAAGTTCACCGTAACGGTGGTCTGCTCGAAAACCGGGTATATCTTGATGTTCGCGTCGGAATGAACATTGTCGATCACGCCGGCATCGCGTAATTCTTTCAGAAAGGACTGATCCGGCGTAATGCAAACATTGTGATTTTCGTCCGCGCTTATATAGTAGAGCTTGGCGGTTTTGTATTTCCCTTTTGTACTATCAAAAACATCCTTATCCGTAAGGCTGCCATTTGCGAGATATACGCCCTTCAGATATATGCCCAGTTCTTCGTTTTTCGCTTTATTGGTCGCTGATATCGTAATCGGCTTTGAGAGATAGGTATAAAACCCGGAAACAGTATTATTCCCGTTTTTTACTGTAATGCTGCCGGGGTTATACAGCGCCGTAGATTCGCCGTCGTAGTAGGTATCAAGTATCTTTGGGGTTCCGGATGTAAAATCATATATTTTGCGGCTGAAGGTTTCCAGAGAGTTTTGCGGCAAAATCGTATATTTTGCGTAATTAAACTGTACCCAGTCCAATTCGGCTCTGATGTTATGGTAGCCGCCGGCCTTGCATTTGCCGGCAAACTTGATATAGGCAGTATCCCCGGTATTTTTAAGCGTAAGGGTTCTTTCCTGCCACTTACTGTTGCCGTTCCAGGTTTGCTCATCCTTGCATCCGTCAAAGGTCTGGTCGATGTCGGTTTGAAAGTAGGTGGTATAGTTTTGATAGCGCGAGCCAAAGCCGCGGGGATTGGTCGTGTATGCACTGTAGGTCAGACTCTTTACGCCAACAAGGTTTTGTTCCTTATGACTTACCCACATTGTATAGCTCGAATCATCATACTGTGTTATACACAGCTTTTGGTTGTCGTTCCATGCACTGCCCTCGCCGTTTCTGACCTCTTTCCATCCGCCGGGCAGTTCAACATCATAACGACATGCAGCGCTTCCGAGAGTTACATTAGCTGCCATAAGACTGATGTCATCACTCATAAGCGCGATATCATCGTTGCTGCTCATCATCACGGCGTCATTGGCGGCAATCCATACATCAGCGTAATGATTGCCTATCTCAACACTGCTGTCGCCTTCCAGTCTGAGACCGAACTGTGCGAATTCAGAAAAATCATAGGCTTTTATTTCAACCTTTTTTTCCGTCTCACCGGGAACAAAAGCTATGGTCTTGGCCTCGAAACCTTCATAGGCGGAGGATTTTGCTGTCTGTGTCACAGTGGAAAGATACACAATCGAAAAATACTGTGTGCCGCTGTTCCTTCTTACGGTAATATACGCGGTAGGCGCCTCGCTCGAAAGAATGAGCTCATCTTCTACCAAATCAAAGGATGCTGTTTCAAGGGGTTCATCGTCCACTATTGTCACATAGGTAGTAGCGTTTGCGGCAATCGTGGTTTCAGAGGAATCCGTTCCCATGAGCGCGATCATAAACAGCTTGTTTGCTTCGGCATAATCATTATCGATAACCTTTATGGTTATATATTTTTCTTTTTCGCCCTTTGCGAAATGCACCTTGCCGCTTGCACCCTCGGCAGAAAGGAAGTAGCTGTACATGTCATTCAGGGTTTCATCAAGCGCATTTTCGGTTTCTTCCTTGGATACGCCGTCAGGAAGATTTAAGTATTCTGCCTGAGCGTCAAGAATAGAAGAACCTCTGCTCTTGGACTGCTTCTCGGTATTAACGGGGAGGCTTGCTTCCTCGCTGCTCTGAGCAGACTCGTCGGATTCGGGCTGAGTTTCTTCGTCCGAAGCTGTTTCCTCGTCAAACGAAAGTTCCGCTTCCGGGTTTTCATCTTCTGCTAAAGCAGTGTCTTCGCTTGTTTCAGCCGTTTCGATGCTGTCCACAGCACCGTCCTCCGGAATTTCTTCATCAAAATCCTCGGCAGAGATGACGGAATCATCTTCGCCTTCATATTCCAATTCGGAAAGCTCCGGCTTTTCACCATATACTTTTTCAAGTGCATTTCCGTCTTCGTCCAGCACTTCGTAATCTGTGCCGTAGTCAGACAGAAAATCGGCAACCTTAAACGCTACATCGGCCGCGTCAATTCCGTCGCCGTGTCGTACAACTTTAATTTTTAGTTCGCCTGCATTTTCTTTCACTTCATATTCCGAAGCCTCAAAATCGAAATAGGAAATACCGCTATTCTCAGGCTCCTGCGCAAAGGCAGTAGGAATAAGCGTAAAAATCATGCTGAATGCGAGAATAACGCTTAAAACGCGTTTGCTGTTCTTTGCCATTTTCATTCCTCTTTTCTGTCTTTTTGTTTTCTCAGCTTTGCGGTTTTCTTATGCTTCTCACCTCTTCCAAAGTTCACCATCCCAATAGCTTCTTTATGTCATATTTTAGTGTTGATATACGGCAGAGCGCCCCACGCCGCATCCGCATACCGGGGCACAATCCTGTTAGTGATATTTTACGGAAAAAATGGCAAAAAACAATAGCTCCTGCGCGAATGGACGATTTTCTGCGCGAATGGACGGTAATGGCGGTTGACAGAGGGGAAGCTTCTCCTGTATGCTTAATAAAAAGAATGAAAGGGGGGAGCATAGGATGAGAAAGACGGTATACCGGGTCCTTGCTGTCGCTGTGTCCCTCGTTCTGTGTGTGGTATTCGCCGCCGCCCTGCTGGTCTATGCCCGCCCCATGAAGGACGCGGTGTATGATCTTTCCATGGCATGTTCGGGAGAGGCGATCCCCAGCGATTGGGTCTTCGATAGCAAAGGGTGGACGGTGTTCGCGCAGGAGGGCGAGACGGTCACCGAGCTGCATCCCAATGGGTTCGGCGGTTTTACCGGCCTTCCCGTTCCGGGGCAGACCTTCTATTTCTCACGCATCATGACAGAAGAACTGGACAGCCCAACCCTGCGGCTGGACGCGGCTAACCGCAATGTGGCGGTTTTCTTGGACGGCAAGCTGCTCTACACGGACTGCCCGGAGCTGGATAACCGGATCGGGTATCTGACCCTCCCCATGCTGGAGTGGGACCGGACCGAGCAGGTGACCGTGACGCTGCCCGCAGACTATGCCGGATGCACATTGACCATAGCCCAATCCACGGACCTCATCGGCGAAAAGCAGGAGCCGGACACTACCGTATGGCCCTGTGCCGTCACCCTGTACTGCGGATATGCCTACGAAAGCAGCCTGATCGCCGAGAGCTTTCAAACGGCGGTCCCCGCCTCGTTCCTCTTTCTGGCGGGAGTGTTCCTGCTGGCGGTGTTCGTGGGGCAGGCCTTTCGCGGAAAAGCGGATGTGGGTCTGGTCTGCGCGGCGATAATGGCCTTTTTGTGGCTGACCTCACGGATGTATATGACCAGCTTCGCCCTGTTCTATTTCGTCCAGCTCCCGGTGGATATTGCCTTGCAGTGCCGGGAATTTGCGCTCACTGCGCTTTTGGCTTTCTTGTCCAGCCGTATGACTGGACGGCGGCGCGTCATTCTGGCGGTGTTGGCCGGTGCGCAGGGCGCTGCCGCACTGGTGTATCTCATTCTTCAGTTGGCCGGAAGCCTCTCTTTCGGCTTCCTGTCAGTGATGTACGCCATCGGCCTTGGGGCACTGCTGGCAGCGCTGGTCTGCGGCTTTTGGGAGCGGCGCAAGGGCAGTTGGTTCTTCAGCCTGTTTTGTCCGCTGACGGCGGCCGGGATCGTGCTTTTGGGAATCGCTGTGTGCGTTTTGCCCGCTTGGAGAAGTCAGGCCTGGCAGCAGATCACCCTTGGGTCATTTCCGTTCTTCCTTTGGCCGCTGATGCTGCTGATGTTGGCTGCGGCGCTGGCCGTGGCCGTGATGGAGGCCGTCCGCAGGGAGCTCGCCCGCAGGACTGAGGCTGATTTGATGGCGCAGCGTCAGGAGCTGGCCTATGCCAGCTACGAAACCATGCGCCGGCAGCACGAACAGGTGATGATGCTCCGCCACGATATGGCAAAGCATTTTCGTCTGCTCCGGCAAATGACCGGAGAAACAGCGGTTGCCGGTTATCTGGATGAGCTGATCGGACAGAATGAAAAAATCCGCCCTGTGGTACAGAGCGGAAATCAAATGCTGGATATTATTCTGAACGGCAAGCTGACTGCTGCCGAGGATGCCGGGATCAAGGTCGAGATTGTCCGGATGCAGGCCCCGGAGAAGCTGCCTTTGTCTGACGCGGAGCTATGTTCTCTGCTGGTGAATCTCATGGATAACGCGGTGGCGGCAGCCTCCGAGCCGGGGGTGGAGCAGCCTTATATCCGGCTGGACGCACATTTGAAAAACGATTTCTTCGTGTTCTCCTGTAAAAATTCCGCAACATGGGAATGGATGCAAGAAAGAAAATCGCAAGAAGCGGTGCCGAAGCACAGTTTAGGCCTGAAAATTATCCGGCAAATTTCCCAACACTACGGTGATCTCATGGAAACGGAGCGCGGCCCTGATTATTATAAAGTCATGCTGGCGATTCCTATGGATCAACCCTCCAAATAGCGCATGAGTTGTTTTCGTATCTCAGACTGGCGGTATTTGCTGACGGGGAGCGCGGCTCCGGATTTCAATTCCAATTCGCAGTACCGGATGGACTGGATGAAAGCCAGATTGACTAAGATCGTCCGATGGCAGAACACAAATTGCCGCTCCGGGAGCATGGCGGCCAGTTCCGAAATTTTCATGCCGGTTTCCGTTTGTCCGTCTTTGAGAATCAGCCGGACACCCCGTTCCCATGTTTCCGCATAAATCAAATCGGATAGAAGGATCCTGCGCTGACCGCTTGCGGTTGGCAGCAGGATCTCTTTTTGCTCCAGCCGCGTCCGGCAGCAGAACATCAGAGCCTCGCGCAGCCGCGCCCGGTCAACCGGCTTTGCCAGATACCGCAGCGCCTCCACTTCATAGCCGCGCATCGCCATTTCCCGATTGGAGGAAATGAAAATAATCGCCGTATAATCCCCTTTTTCCCGCAGGGCGGAAGCCAACTCCATGCCATCCAGCCCGTCCATCATCACATCCAGCAGGAGGATTTGAAACTGCGCGCCATTTTGGATGGCGGACAACAGGCCTGTCCCGCTCTCAAAGGAAGTGATCCGGCAGGACAGCCCTTCCTCCAGCATGGTCTCGTTGACCAGCCCGGCGATCTGCTGACGGTCACATGCTTCATCGTCACAGACAGCGATATGCAGTTGTGGACGAAGAATTTCCTGCATCACGGAGCCTCCCAAGGTATCCATTCATGATTTTACATTATAATACGGCTTTGTTCAAATGCAAGGGCTTCGGAAAAAACTGCCCCAAACCCCTTGCACCTTCCGCCGGAGCGCCCCGGCGTTCCGGCGGAAATACACATTGTAACAAGGTCTGACAAAAACAGCTAAACTTATTTTACTCTCGTATCTTTTTCAGAATAAAGACACAAAAGGTATGATACTTTTTGAAATATTATTCTATTCTTTGCCTTGATACCAGCTCGGCAAATATACCGTTTTTTTCGATAAGCTCATTGTATGTACCATCTTCTGCGATTTTTCCCTTATCAAGCACAATGATCCTGCTGCACTGTTTTATGGTTGACAGGCGGTGCGCAATAACGATTCTTGTGCATTTGAGCTTATCCAAAGACTCTGACACGATTTTCTGCGTTATATTGTCCAGAGCAGAGGTGGCTTCATCAAACATCAGTATTTTCGGCTTCGCGGCAATTGCCCTTGCAATTAAAATACGCTGTCTTTGACCGCCCGAAATACCGCCGCTGCCTTCGCTGATGATGGTGTTCATCCCCATAGGCATATTCTCTATGTCATCGGCAATACCCGCCATCTCCGCCGCCTGCCAGGCTTCATCAAGCGTGAGATCAGGGGTGGTAATGGCAATATTGGAGAATATATCGCCCTGAAACAGCTTGCCCTCCTGCATGACCACGCCGATTTTCTGCCGCAGCGATTTCAGATCAAGCTTTGCCAGATCCTTACCGTCATAGTACACGGCGCCGCGCTGAGGTTTCTCAAAACCAAGCATCAGTCTCAACAAAGTGGATTTTCCGCAGCCCGTAGTTCCAACGATGGCAACATATTGACCCGGACGAATTTTCAGCGAAAGATTGTCGATCACATTTGGCATACTTTCATCGTACTTAAAGGATACGCCGTTAAGTTCGATACCGCCGCTTATTCTCGAAACGACCTGTTTTTCATCAGATACTTCGGGAACTGTCTCAAAAAACGGTCGTATGTGTTCAACCAACGGCTTTATTCCGGCTATTGCAAGAGACATTCCCGCCAGATTTGCAAAGGCCCCCGATACAATTCCGTAAGCGCTGTTAAATGCGTAAAAATCAGCAACAGACACCTGCGTTTTTACTGCAACATAATAAATAATAATTCCGCTTATAACCGTTATAGCAGCACTTATCGCGCCGCTGATCTTCAGTATGAACGGTGGATTATATGTGATCTCGGCATTTTCAGAAAAGACTTTACCCCATCTTGCAAAAGCTCTTTTTTCCGCTCCCACCAATTTTATTTTCTGAATGCCGGTTATAAGAGCGTAAACAAGCCCTTGTTCTTCGGCCTTTTTACTGATCTGTTTTCTTTTGATCTTCATCTGTAAATAGGTAACAAAGACCGAAAACAGAACCGATACCAAAACCGCAAGCAGCGCCCAGATCCAAAGGGATGGCGCATATATGTATATCTGCACCATAAACACGAGAGAGAACAGTGCTGTAAGCCCGGTTGACAGGACCGCGTCTACGATCAATTCGCACAATTCGCTAACGGACATCACATTGTTGGCAAGACTTCCGGCACTGTGCTTTTTGAAGAAGTCTGCCGGGAGCGAAAGAACTCGCATCATAGACGCCGCCTCGACCTCAAGCTTCATCTTGTTTCGGATCTTACCCGCAAACAGCTTCCGCATCGCTGACATAACCGTTGTGCTGATTGAAACACACACCAAAAACACCGCGATAGCAATAAGCGGCCGCATACTGCTTTGATTGAGTATGGTTCCGAACATGATATTATAAAGCGCCGGAACAAGCGTACTGATCAAAAGGACGGCAAGTATAATGACCGCAAAAACAGCAAGATCCTTTTTGGGTATCGTATCGAAAACATATTTTGTGAGTTCCTTTTCGGTTAGTGCCCGCTGAGGAAACGGTTTATAAAAGCAGAGAGCTTCTTCATCAAACTGCGCTGCATGCTCCGCCGTAACCTTTACTTGCTTTCCTAAAGATGTGTCTGTAAACCAATATCCGGAGCCTTTACCGGGAATGAGCGCCACAATACCGCTGTCATCCTTTTTCTTAGCCAACATCGGGCCTGCGGCGTTTTTATACCATTTATCTTTTAACACAACAGTCCTTCGCATAATACCGTGAGGGCGAAGCAGGTATTCAAGCTGATCGTTGGTTTCTTTTACCGTATCGGGCAGTTCGCGGCTTTTTACACGATAGTATCTTAATATTTTATCTATTTCATTTTTTGCGGCTTTTCTGTTGTCTTCGGGAATATAGAATATTTTATTTCCCTGAACAGCTCCGATAATGTCATACAGGGATTCCGAAAGAACAGCATTGTCACTGGTTTTTCGTTGTCTTATTTGTTCGTCAAACCATCCCATAACAATTTCTCCTATTCGTTTGCAATCAGCCTTGTGTATATACCTCCCTGTGCATACAGCTCATCGTGAGTACCACGTTCAACTATTTTGCCTTTATCCATAACGATGATTTCATCACAGTCACGGATGGTAGATAGTCGGTGTGCTATTACAATGCAGGTAATGCCCCGCTCTGTTATGGATTTTACTACTTCATATTCGGTCTTTGCGTCTAACGCACTTGTCGCTTCATCCATAATCATGATTGTGGGATCCTGAGCCAAAACACGAGCGATTTCCAAACGCTGCTTTTGCCCGCCGGAAAAATCCTTACCACCTTCATAAATACGATAATTATATCCGCCGTTACGCACTATAATGTCATCGTGAATTTTTGCATCACGGGCAGCCATTATCATTTCAAAGTCCTCAATGGAGCTGTCCCACATCTTTATATTGTTTGCAATAGTATCTTCAAACAAGATGATATCCTGGTCCACTACTGCCACAGAACCTGTAAATACAGCTCTGTCTATTTCGCTGAGCTTCTTACCGTCAAACAGAATTTCTCCGCTCCAAGGCTCATATAAGCCTGAAATCAGTTTTGCCATTGTAGATTTACCGCATCCGGATGAGCCGACTATGGCGATTTTCTGTCCCGGTCTTACGGTCAAATTAAAATCTGTTACAAGGGGTTCTGCAAGCTTTGAGTATCCGAAAGTGATATTTTTGATCTCAATACTTCCCGAAAGCTTGTCATATTCATCCGACTCTATTTCCTCTGTCAGAATAGTATCATCAGCGTATGTCATCACGTCTTCGACTCGCTCTATATCGCTCCTCAGTTCCTGCAAGGTCTGACCTGCCCACATCAATTTATTTGCAGGCAATGTAAATGCAGTCAAAAATCCCTGAAAGGCAAGGAGCATACCCGGTGTAAATTTGCCATTTATGGCAAGAGCAACGCCTATTACCAAAACAACTATCTCTGTAAGAGCAGTTATGAGTTCGGGCAGAATACCTATTTTGTAATCGGTTCTGAGATATTCGATCTCCTGAGAGTTTACACTGGCCTGATAGCCCGACCATTTTTCAAAGAAGCCGTTTTCCGCACCGGTTGATTTTATTGTTTCGATCATTTCTATTCCGGAAACGGTCGATGAAGCAAGGTTGCCCTCATCGCGCAGCATCACACGAAGTATATTTGTTCTTTTGCGCGATATGTAGCTGCATATAGCGAGGTTTGCAATAACGCTTGCAACACCTATCAGAGTTAAAACAACGCTGTATTTCAACATCACGGCAAGATATACGATCATCATGACCGCATCAAGCACAAGGGGTGCAAAGGTTGTAACAATTATTTTTGCTATTTGCGTGTTGGATGTCATGCGAAGCTGCAGGTCCGCCGCCATTCTTTGGGAGAAGAACTCCATGGGAAGATGAAGTATTTTCCACATAAAGCCCGCACTTCCGGAGGCTGCAAATCTGCCATCGACTCTGCCGCTGATGATTTCCTTTATCGCAAGTACGATGATTTGTAAAAACCCTATGCCCGCAAGAATAAGAGTGAACGGCACGAGCCAGTCATGATTATAATCGGCGAGAAGAATATCGACAAAAGTTCTTGACATAGCAAGGCTTACGATTCCAATCACAGATACAAGAAGCGATGCAAACGCGATAAGCAGGGAGGCGGCTCTCGCATCAGACACCCGTTTCATCGCATAAGAAACGATGCTTTTTTTCTTTCCTTCCCTTACAAACTCCTCTCCCGGTTCAAAGCAAAGACAAATACCTGTAAAAGCTCTGTCAAATTCTTCGGGAGATACGGTATAGTTTCCTCTTGCCGGATCGTTTAATACTGCTTTGTCACCCTTAAATCCACACAGTACAACAAAATGATTGAAATTCCAGTGTATAATACAAGGATATGTCGCTGTGGTTTTCAGATCCTGCGGTTCATATCTGTAAGCTTTGGCGATAAGCCCGTAGCTTCTTGCGGCTTTCAGAATGTTTTTTGCATTTGAACCGTCTCTTGATACTCCGCAATCGGAACGCACCTGTTCAAGAGGAAGCCATTTTCCGTGATATGCTAAAATCATAGCAAGACTTGCCGCGCCGCACTCCAAGGCTTCCATTTGCATTATCACAGGTACTTTTTTATATTTTCTGTCACGCATAGCATATCGTCTCAATTCATAAGCAGAGAGATCGGTGAAACGCTCTCTATAATGATTGCAGCCTTATACATACCGTCTTTTATATCTGCGCTAACGGATGATAGATAGATCCATTCATCATCATCAAAGCCGGCAAGATGCAGCCCGTAGGGAGAAAGTGTATTTTTGGCCGGAACCGGAAGTTCCGACACATCAGTTAAGGCGTAGCTTTCGCCGTTTATACGAGCGCGAGCTGTATCTGATATTTCTTCAATGTCAGATTCGGAAATATAGCAGGTCACATTGCCGTTCTCGCAGACGGCAACACTGCTGACAGATATATCGATCGTTCCGAAAACGCCCCACACCGTAACGCCAATAAGCAGAAGTGCCGCTGCTATGAATATCACCCATATACTCAGATTAGATGTTCTTATGTAATCATTTATCTGTTCGGGAGAAGAAATCTTATCAAGACTGTTTTTTCTGAAAAGACCCTCACTCATAATGGCGCCCCCTTTTCAAATTTTCTTTCTCATCCTGAGAATGTTCAAACCGTTTTTATATTCGTAGTTCATTTCATCCATGCTGTTTTTCACTATATATATCCCGAGGCCGCCGATCTCGCGTTCTTCTGCCGAAAGGGTAGTATCGGGATCGCTCTTTTCAAGCGGATCATATGGTATACCGCTGTCTGTAAAGGTGATAGTGACCGATTTCGGATTTTCGGTCATACCGACCCTGACAGTTACATCCCCGGTACCGGGAGCATAGGCATACCGTGCGATATTTGAAAAAATCTCATCAACGGCAATGCTTATTTGCGTTTTGGCTTTCATGCTGCAGCCGTATTCATCAACGGCGGATTCAACAAACGCAGTTACGGCAGAAAGGTTTTCAATTTTTGCGCTTACCGATAATTCCTTCATCTCCGTATCCATCCGTTTCTTATATTCGAGACAAAGCATTGTAATATCATCGAACTGGTCTGCCTCGCCTGCAAACTCATCTATATTCTTTTTCACTTCTTCCAGTATCTCACAGGGCGTTTTTTTGCTGTTCTCATTCAAGACCCTGCATAGTCTTTCGCTGCCATACAGTTCATTGGAAGGATTGGTGGCTTCCGTTACGCCGTCTGTGTACTGGAAAATTTTATCGCCTTCTTCAAGGACGATGCTGCCGCTTTTATATCTCATATCCTCCATACCGGCAAGAACAAATCCCGCTCTGATTTTGTATGGCTCAAAGCTTTGGCCCGCTTTGCAGATATACGGGATCTCGTGTCCGGCATTTACAAAGTTAAATTCGCCTGTTGCAAGGTCAAGGACACCCTCAAACGCTGTTACAAACAGTCCCTCGCTGTTTGACTCATACAGGAGATTATTAACCGTTGTAAATACCTCGCCTAAATTTCTGTCAGGTGTGGTATGGTCCTTAATGAGAGTTTTTGCAATTACCATAAACAGCGCGGCCGGCACTCCTTTACCGGAGACATCAGCCATAACAATGGCAAGATGCCTGTCATCGACCATAAAGAAATCGTAGAAATCACCGCCGACCTCCTTTGCGGGAGTCATAGAGGCATAAATGTCAAACTCCTGTCTTTCGGGAAATGCCGGGAAGATGCAGGGAAGCATGGAGGACTGGATATGCTTTGCAACATCGAGCTCTGCGCCGATCCTCTCTTTTTCAGAGGTTATTTCGGTAAGCTCCGTAATGTATGTGTTCAAATCATTTTCCATCTTCTTTATAGATTCGGAAAGATTCTCAATTTCATCACCGGTTTTAATATTAAGCTTTGAAATTTCGGATTCCCTGTCGCTTTCCTTTTTCCCGGAAACAAAGGAGCTTGTCGCTGAGCTCAGCTTATTGATTGGCTCCAGCATTGTTTTACTAATGAGAAAGACAATGAGCAAAATCATAATGAGAGCCATAATTGCCGTAATAGCCGCTAAAGTATAGAGGAAATTCCGGCCGTCCCGCATTATATGATTCATCGATATATCAACGAGAGCAACACCGATAACGTTACCGTCTTCGTCAACAATGGGGGCTGATGCCGAACACAGCCATCCGTATTTCTCATAGTTCGTTATAAAGGCCGGAAATTCGTAATTACCTGCCTTTACCTGTTCAATGTGTTCCTCCTGGATATCATCGCAGTCACCGGGTAAGCACTGCTCTTCAGCGCTTGCATCGACCAAATACAGATCCTTCATCGTTTCAAGATCGGTATAACCAATATAAAGCGACACTATGTCATGATCCTCTCGCAGCTTTCCCAATAAATTCAAAAGCTCTTTGTATTCGGGCCTTTCGGTAATATATTCAAATTCTGCGTAGTAGCTTTCCCAATCCGAATCCGAAAAAGCTTCAAAATCAGGTGTGGAACCATTTTCATCACAGATTCTATGATAAACTTTCAGCACCTCGGATGATAGTGTTTTTACATATTCCCTGTCAACTACCGTCGCTGTTGATTTTGCAATCGAGGCGGCGAGCGACTCGTAATGAGCCGTAAACGCATTTATGTAAGTGTTGTAGCTTATAAGCACAATGCTTACTGACAAAACCATTGTGAAAATCAGTACAACCGCGACTGCCTTTAGTTTTAGTGAAATCTTCATAACTTATCCTCTGAACCTATATACGTACCATAAGAGAATTAAACCCGTTGCTTCTGCGGTACATATATTGCTTGGTCTTCTTTTTTATCATCATCATACTGATCTCATCAATATCAAACTCATTGCCTGCATCAAGCTTTTTTGATTTCAGCGAAAAAGGATTGAAGCCGGCTGCATTATCAAGAACATGGAGAACAAAGTCGCCATCCTCCATAGCAAGCAGAGTTATGCGGATTTTCCCGTCCGAAGCATTTTTCATGGCGTTTCTTATAATGGACATACAAAGCTCTTCCATAACAAGCGTTACGGAATATTTTTGCTGCTCGCTTGCATTCCATTTTTCACAGAAATCCATGCTCTTATCTATAAGGTCTCCTATATCGTCAGACTCGTTTTCAATCATGACCCGAAGAATTCGCTCCGGAGCAAATTCTGTTTCATTGCTTTGGCTATATTTTCTGTAAATGTAAAACACAGCTAATGTCACGAGTTCTGTTACGGGGAACATCAGCCATATTGCATGTATTCCGATATGGGCAAATATAATCACGCTGGGAACAAGAATGACAAGTCCGCGCATAAGCGCGATAAAAAAAGCGATCTTGGTATTCTCTTTGGATTGGTAATAGTTTTGGTACAGAATATTCAGTCCTGTAAATGCAAATCCGACACAGTATGTGCGAACGGCGAGAACCGATAATGGCATAAGCTTTGCTGTAATGCCGAAAAGCGAGGACACATTCTCAGCAAAAGCAAAAATCAACAATGCGGCAATAGCGCCTAATCCTATGCCATATATTTTAGAAAGCTTCAGTACGCACCTGCAGTCAGCCTCGTTGTTTTCTCCGCTGAAGGTACTTATCAAAGGCTGGGACGCTTCTGCCGTTCCGTTATATAGATACACAATAAAGAAGGAAACATTATACACGACATCAAAAACCGCAACGCCGCCCTCACCGGATATATTCATCAACATACGGTTTGCGACAAGCAAAAAAATCAGCCGGAACAAATGCTGGATCGATGTTGAAAAGCCTGTTCTGAAGCAATACAAGGTTTCTTTTATATCGGGCTTTACAAGCTGTATTTTTAATATTCCTGCTTTTTTGCCGATGATCCCCGGCATATATAAAGCGATTGCCAGGGCAGAACCGATAACAGTGGACAGCGCAGCGCCTACGGTTCCCATATCAAATAACACGACCAGAACAATATTCAGGGCAATATCCACCGCATTGCCAACAAGAAACCCAACTGTTGCAAGACCGGCATTGTTATCGTTTCTCAGAAAATTCGAGAACACAATGTTAAGCATCAGGAAAGGTGCTCCTAACGCAATGATCCTCATGTAGTTTTTACACGCGATATAAAGCTCTCCGTCTTTCGGAGCAGTACCAAGCAGGGACAGAAACTGCTTTGGAAAAACATTTACCACAAGTGCGATCAAAAGACCTACTGCAAGCGTACACATCCAGGTGCGGTTAAAGCAGGCCAGAGCCTTTTTTGTATTGCCTTCGCCAAGCTTTTGCGAAAAGTGAACGCTGCCGCCGATCCCGAAGCCATCCATAAACAGATTGATAAGCATAAACAAAGGAAGACAAAGGCTGATTGCCGCCAAGCCGGTCGCACCAACCTTTTGGCCCAAAACAAGTGCGTCTGCCATATCCGCAAGAGCAAAGCCGAGCGACGAAAAGATAGACGGGATCAGGAGCTTGTAAAACATCCTTGGTATGAAATAGTCTTTTTTGATCATTTCAAAACAGCCTCCCATATCTGAGTTTTGCTGATCGGGCAAAGACTGTTTTTTATCTGACGAATTCCCTCTATTCCTAAATCTTCTTCGTGGTTGCAATATGTATAACCTTTACAGCACCTCTTTAAATATTCCCGAAGTCCGTAATATACAATTCCTTTTGGCGCATCAAGTATACTTTTACCAATCAAGACATCAACCGTATTCTCTGAAAGCGGAAAGCCGGCAAAAACGGAGACGGGGATCCCATCTGCATATAAAACGATTCCGTTTATATCAAGCTGTTCCATATTGGCAAGTGCTGTTTCCGCAATATGGTCGTCTGTTAAATTATGTTCGCTGACGTTATGTTCAACCTTATTCCACTTTGAAACGACCGACAAGGCGTCCTGCATATTGTCCTTTGAGATCACGGACGCCGTTACCGTGTGCTCTTTATCTATTTTTCTGATTTTTCTGCGTATCTCCGCGAACTTACTGCCGGAAAGCTCTGTATATTCTGCAATATCGCAGATATATTCGTCTGCGTCTTCGATATGTGCAAAATTCCATTTTCCCGGAAACCTTTCTTCAAGCCATTCGGCATCACATTTACGCATGTAACATAAAGAAAATGCCTCATCGCCAATATGCGCCTTTATAAAATCGAATTTATCCCTGTCGCTTCCGCACGGAAAGAACCACGAGTTTTCTCCGTTCATTTCACATTTAACGGCAAAAAAATCATTTGAAAGGCGTATCGATAAACCCATAGCGTGCTGCCACAGGTAGAGCGATGAAAAAGCATGGGAGGATAAAGTATGGTTATGTTCCATACGAATTTTTTCTATAACTGTTTTATGAGTTATTTGAATTCTTTCTGTTTCGAAAGCTTCTCCTGCCATGTATGTATTTCCTCTCGCTTCCAATACCAACTATTCAATGGTAAGAATCTCCGAAAATCCGGTTACCTCAAAAATATCATTGATCGTTTCGTTCACATTTCTGATGATCATTTCGCCCTGCTTATTCATTACCTTTTGAGCGGAAAGAAGTACTCTGAGTCCGGCAGAGGACAGGTATTCAAGATTTATAAAATCAAAGACAAGTCTTTCTACACCGTTTATATCCCGTTTAAGCTCTGCCTCTAACTGCGGGGCCGTCGTCGTGTCAAGTCTTCCTTTAAGTTCGATGAAAAGTTCCGCTCCGTTCCGCTGTTTCTCGATAGTCATGATCTATTCTCCTTCGTATTTGCAGCTTAACTTGAATTATGTGGCAGTAGATACAATAAATAAATATAAATATACAGATTAATGGTATCATATTACAGCAAAAAATCAATGACTTGTATCAAAAAAACCAAATTTCTCCGTTTACATATGAGATGGCCCCCGGCTATCGAAAGAAGGGATGGCCGGGGGCAATCGTCAATCGTTCAGTTCATTTAAAAAGGTGCCGTATGAGTTCCGGAAATACGTTTCCTGGCGGTCATGCAGTCGATGCGAAGCGTTTTTCACTGTATTCTTTCATATAATCTCATGAACATAGCCGCCGCTTCCGCGCGAGTTGCCGTATCGACAGGGCAGAAAGCACCCTTATCGTTTCCAAGCAATATTTTTTCTCCGTACGCCCATTCCACGGCATCCAGCGCAAATGCCGAGATATCCGAATAATCGCTATACCCGATTTCATCCGGCATGCTGATCGGATATCCCTTATATACGGCATAGCGGTACGCCATGACCGCCATCTGCTCCCTCGTGATCTCCCGCTCCGGGGCAAACTCCGTTTCAGAAACTCCTTGTACGATTTTCTCCGCGGCTGCCCACCGGACCGCTTCCGCATAATACGTCTGCTCCGATACATCAGAAAAATAAATACCGCCGGCTGTGTCGGGCTCCTGAGCCATTCTGTGCAGAACCGTGACAAACATTGCGCGCGTAAGCTTCGCACGCGGCGCAAACTCTGTTTCGGATATTCCGTTCATCAGCTCGTTCTTTACCACAAATCTGATACTCTCATAAAACCAATCCTCTTCGTTTACATCGGAAAAGGGAATAAGCTCTGCAATGTCGTCCGTTTGGGACTCGTCCACGTTTTCTTCCGTTTCGGGTTCATTCTGTTCTTCCTCTGAGGCAGGAGGTTCGGATGTACCGCCGCTGCTGCTTCCGCCGCTGCTGCTTCCGACGCCGCTGCTTCCGCTGCTGCTTCCACCGCCGCCGTTTCCACCGCTGCTGGACTGCTCTTTGGCAAAGGTTCCGCTAACGGTCACATCACTTGCCGGCATTGTCTCAGGGATACCGTTCCAACCCGAGAATGTATAGCCGGGCTTTACCGGATCATTTTCAGGAATGATGCTTTCGCCGCACTTGGCCTCAACCGTTTTGTATTCCGCTCCGTCCACCTGATATATGAGCCGGTAGGTGTTGGCGCGCCACAGGGCGTACAAGGTGATGTCCTCATCAGCCAGGTATTCTCCGCCCGGCGCATATTCAGGGCTTTCCGCTTCCCGGTCAGTGGACCAGCCGGCGAAGGTATACCCCTCTCTTACGGGTATATCGTCAGAAAGGAACAGCGCCTCCTCAGGTCTCTTGTTCTGCGCCTGCGGCGCCTCTTCACCGCCGTTTGCGTCATAGGTGACAAAATACCCTATGGCCTGGGTTTGATCATCCTGATATGTATATCCGCATATCGTGCAAATATGCTCGGTATATCCGTTTTCGGCCTTTTGCGGAGGAATCGTTACTGTCTCAAATGTGTGTCTCAGGGTGGAAATACTGCCTTCCGTCCCGTCAATCATCGCCGGGAGGACTCTCTCGCAGGTCGTTGCCCATTCCGGCATTTCCGTGACGCTTTCCATCGGAACAAGAATATCATAAACGCCGCTTTCCGGCCGCTTGTCCTGAACCGCGTAAACAACTTTATTTTCAGCATCTCTGACCAGGAGCGAGAAATACTTGCCTTCGCTCTCCGGCAAATCAACGGAAAACAACAGCAGCTCTTCGGAGCCGGATTCTTCCTGTCCCGCTCCGCCGATGATTCGTGCATTGGAGACGATGGTGTTGTCTTCCATACTGTTCCAAACAAAGAGTCTGGCGGAATTCTCGGACAGGCTGTTTTTAACGGTTACTGTTTTACCCTCAGGAATTGTCAACGCACTTGTTTTCAAGCCATTCATTACCCTGCCGGAATACTCGCCTGCTACGATCAGCCCATTCAGCACCTCGCCGGTGTTGTTGTAAACAACTGCGGAGGCTTCCTCTCCGCCTGTTTCCACAGGTGAAATAAAGTACTCAGTCCCATCCAGCATTGTTTTCAGGCAGTTCTCAACATTCAGTATGCCGTAGCCGTAGTATGTGTCATATCCCTCCTCGCCCCGGTCCTCGGCGGAAGCGGAAAGAATGTCCTTAACCCGTGCCAGATCTATTTCTTTGTCCACGCTCAGCATCACGGCCACTGCAGCCGTAACAAACGGCGTTGCGTAAGAGGTGCCGCTTCCGGAGATGTAGCCTCCTGCGGTGCTTGTGCTCTTGAGCGCGGCTCCGGGGGCGGTCACAAACACGCTCTCGTTGTGCTGAGAAGTGGTTGAAACGCTGCCATCCTCGTTCACCGAACCGACGCCGATCACATTGTCATAAGCTGCGGGGTAATATAGCCCCGTTTCTCCCCGGTTACCCACTGCCGCAGTTACGATCACGCCCTTGGCTGCGGCGTAGTCAATGGCCTCCTTCAGCATTCTGGATTCCTGGTTAAGGCCAAAGCTCATGTTGATCACATCACAGTTGAAATCGTCTACCGCCCCGTAAATCGCCTTACAAATCAGGCTTACCTCTGTGGTTTTATCGTCAAAGCATTTCAGTGGAACAAGCTTCGCTTCGGGAGCCAAGCCGATGATGCCTTGTCCGTCATCCACGGAGGCGATTATTCCGCCAATAAACGTTCCATGTCCATAGGTGTCGTTCGTATCCGTCGTATTATCAATGTAATTGTACCCGGGCAGAAGATTTCCGCTCAAATCGTCATGAGCCGCTATCCCCGAATCGATAACGCCGATCTTTACCGATTGCCCGGTACAATTAAGCGTATACCCGAACTGGGCATGAACCATCTCCAGATCCCATCGGCTCTCATCGTACTTCGGTTCAAACTCGTTGTCGGAAACCGTTATGGCTTCATCCGAAGCCGGCTCAAACAGTTCTACACTGTAATCCTCCTCATACCATTCCACGCAGCCTTCCTCAAGAAGCTCCGCCAGCAGTTCTTCGCTGACCACATCATAAGAAGGCCGGAGCCTATCCTCCTCGAGCATAAACAGAACAGGCTGTTCCGGTTCTCTGTATCGGACGATATACTGTTTAGCCGTGTTTTCCGCTGCGCTGTCGGTATTAACCACGGATATACCGCTGGACCTGAGGTTATCATCCTGCCCAATGCCGGAATATTCAAGCTGAGTGCCCAGAGCAGCACTGTTGTCCTCTGCCGCCGTCGCCCCAGCAGGCAGGACAGGCATCATTCCAAGCAGCAGAACCAGGCATATGAGATAACTCAGAAGTCTCGCTTGCAGTTTCATCATGGGTTCCTCCATTTCTCTATCCCCGTTGCGGAATAACTGAATTTCAGTTCTGTGATACCAAAATGCGGCACAGTGTTTGTATATGAAATATTATACGGCTATTCAGCATAAAATCATAGCTTTTTTTCATTTGAGGGCGTAAAAACTATCTCAGGGGCAAACAAATATTCAAAATCATAAACGCCGATAGACAGAGTCTATACCACAAGCGTGGAAAGAAGAAGGTGTCACCGGCGTCCCACGGTTGGAGCCACAGTGCGCAGGATACACAATATACGGCATCAGGTGTCGTGGGAAGAAAGGCACGCTCACGCTCTGCGGTGCCATGCCATATTCAAAGATGAAAAAAATTTAGGGCGGTGAGTATCGAAAGCTCACCGCCCCTGTCTCTGAAGAGCGGTCAAAAATATTACCGTCTGTGGTATTTTTCTGGTCAAACGAAAAATCACCGCCGAATTGGCGGTGATTTTCTCAAAATGGTGGACCTGAGGAGATTCGAACTCCCGACCCCTACAATGCGAACGCATTCAGGAGCGCAATTTGTAGCGCTTTCCGGCTGCTTTCAGCCCTTTCGGCTGAAAACCGAATGGTTTTGTGACCTCTTTGACCACTTGTTCCCGCCTGTCATGGAAACCTCTGTGGTGCGTGTTGTGGTCATAAGTTGGTCCTTGCTGGAATGATGCGTCAGGGACCAACTGCCTTCCACAGTTTGATGATACCTTTGCCCGCAGAATCTATCAAGCTTTCTCCTCAAAGGCGGCGCAAGATGTGGAATGCTATAATCAAAGAGAAAAAGAGAACTGGTGTCGGCAATATGTCGCTCAGCACTCTGCTGATGTGGAGCAGGAAAGGTTGGAAATATCTGTCGTTCTTTGCGAGTGTTGTTCTTGATTTATCACAACATATGTGTTATGATAACAATAATATTATAATCTATATTTATGCAGATAGGATTTATGATATGAAGACAGCAGAGATAATTAACAATATTTGCTCTCATTTAGGGATTGCGAAAGCAGATCTGGCAAAGCGAATGGGGCTGCACCCGTCTTCTTTATACAGGAAACTTTCCAAAGAGAGTATGACCTTTGAAGAGCTTCAAAAATGTCTTGATGTTTTAGGCGTTTCGGTTGAACTGCAATTTCAATATCCGGATGGTGATATCCTGAGTTCTCAAGTAAATCACGAGCAGCTTATTGATAGAATGGATATTTTGGAAAAGGAACTGGAAGCCGTCGGCAAGGTTGACGAGTTCCGAAAAAAATCATTAAGAGATATACGGACAGAGCTGAACAGTGCGGTTGGGTATGCAGAGCTTTGCCGGAGACATGGCTCACAGATGGATTTGTATTTGGATAAGCTCAGTATTGTTCATGGCAATATGGAAAGAACCATTTCCTTTGCGCTTGGGGAATCATTCAATGATGAGACAGATGTGGTTGATTCTGCGAAAATCGATGCATTGCAGGGAAAACGTGTTCTGCTTGCGGATGATAATCAACTAAATCGTGAGATGCTTGAGAAAGTACTTTTGGATCACGGACTTCTGATAGAGGAAGCCGATAACGGCAATATAGCACTTTCGGCAGTGAAAGAACATGAGCCAGGCTATTATCATTTCATTTTGATGGACATTGAGATGCCGGAGATGGATGGTTACGAAGCAACATTGAGAATCCGAAAGCTTCCCAATCGAATTCGGGCAAATATTCCAATCATTGCTTTTACCGCAAATGCTGTTTCTGAAAACCGTGACAGGGCTTTTGCCGTAGGCATGGATGGTTTCCTTGTGAAACCAGTGAATACATCACGTTTACTTTCCTGCTTAGCAAAGTTACTGTGAGTGTGTGGTTTGACAGAAAGAGCGGGAACTATCCAAGATGTTATATAAATGCGATTACTACAAAAGGAAAAAGAAAAGGAGAATGTCTATGAAAAAACTACTTTCCCTGCTGCTGGCCATGGTCATGGCAGCAACCATGCTGACCGGCTGCGGAGGCCAGAGCTCCAACAGCGGAGCCACCGGCGAGAACAGCACGCCCCAGACAGATAAAAAGGAAAAAGTGGTGGTTGCCTGTTGGGGAAATCAGATGCTGGAGGGCTATACCCAGTATCTGTGCGATCTGTTCCCCCAGGTGGAGTTTGAGTTTGTCCTGGCAACCAACTCTACGGATTACTACCGTTTCCGTGCGGATCACGACGATATGCCCGATATTCTGTCTGTGCGCCGCTTCGCCCTGAAGGATGCGGTGCTGCTGAAGGACTACCTGTATGACCTGAGCAACACCGACCTGGCCGCCACCTATTATGGCTCTTATCTGGACAGCTATACCTATGACGACGGTTCCGTGAACTGGCTCCCCACCTGCGCGGAGGTGGACGGCATTATCATCAACAAAACCCTGTTCGACGAGTACAATGTTCCCATTCCTACGGATTACGAAAGCTTTGCCG
>JAQXJB010000019.1 GCA_029008095.1 Clostridiales bacterium | reverse complement strand
GCCTTGATGAAAGAGTGCGTCAATCCCACGGAACTCACCGCCGAACTCTTGAACACGCTGATTGAAAAAATCCTTGTCCATGAGGCGGTCAAGAACGAGGACGGGAGCCGGGAACAGGAGGTAGAAATCTTCTACCGCTTTATCGGCAAAATTGATTAAATGACACCAATATCTTTAACTATGTGATACCGGAGAGTCATACCCTGAAATAACACTGCTTCCGATTTTGGCAAAGCGTTTTCATGTTTCTGTTGACAGCCTTCTCGGTTTGCGCGAACCGCTCTCCGAAAAGGAGATCCAGCAATTATTGGAGCAGTGCCGGCAGCTCTGTCGCGTGGGAAAATCAAGCGCCGCCATAGCGCTGTTGCAGAAGGCAGCCCGGGAAAACCCCGAAAGCTATGAGCTGAAGCAAAGCCTTGCAAACCTATATATTACTCTGTCAGCAGATGCCGCTGGCGAGGAAAAGCAGGAATATCTTCAGCAGGCAGCAATGGTTTCGGAGAATATCATTACTGACTGCACCCAGCGGGAACTGGTCATGAAGTCCGAGCATTCGCTTATTTCCGTTTATTATCAGCTCGGATGGCGCAAAAAGCTAAACGATTTGCTGAGCAGGCGCAGCTATATGGATGTTGAAGTAATGAGCATGCCTCTTTTAGAAATAGCAAAGGGTAATGACAGGATATTCGCTGCTCAAAGCGCCATATACGAATTCTGCGGCGCGCTTTTGCAGGCAATAAATAGCCTTACTGATGAATACATACCCGGAGAAGCCCTTGCTCATATACAGATGCCGGGTGAAAAGGAATGGCGCTTTTCGCCGCAGGAAGAGCGGATACTTTTAGAGACAGGCATATTGATTTTTGACCGAATATTCGGGTCGGACTACAAGGGGCTTATGTTGTATATCCCGTGGCGTCTTGCCCTAAAGCTATGCCGAAACCATTTGAAAGCCGCCGACCCCGACCAGGCGATAGATGCACTGCGTCTTGCTGTCTCCTATGCATGCGAAGCGGACGCAAATGCAGATAGCTACAATGCCGGGATACAATTTCGCACCCTTGTTCGCGGCATGTCAGAGTCAGAGGATGAGCATACTCCGGTGAAAAAAGCTTCTTTCAAAGCACTGGCGCTTTTAGAGCCTATTTCAAAAAATCTGATTCTGAGTCCCTTTTCCTCAACTCCCGCTCTTTGCTTCCTGAATTCGTTCAACTACGGTGTCCCCTTCTCCTGCGGTGGAACCTGGCTGTGCTCCGAAACACTGCGGGAGCTCTCCGACAATATATACTCCCCCATCCGCTGCGAGCCAAGCGTTCAGGAACTGATAGTGAAGCTGCACTCCAAAATCAATTCTGTCCAAAATACATGAAGGCACGGAAAAACCTCCGGCTAAGCCAGAGGTTTTTCTTCGCTTATTGCTTTTTCGCAGCTTTTTCTTCTTTACGCAGAGCGGTATACTCGTTCAGCGACTTTATCGCCTGCCCGCCCATTGGTATGATGGCTATCATATTGAACACTGTCATAAGGGCTATACCGATATCGCCGATATCCCACACGAATGTATAGGCCGCAAGACCGCCGATAAAAAGCATAGCCAGGGCAATTATCTTATAAATCGTCTGAGAACGCCAGCCGTCTCCGAATAGGTAGGCAACGTTGCTGCGGGCGTAATAGAGTATTCCGATAAAGGTCGAGAAGCTGAACAGCCAGAGGGCGATGGCAGTGAAAATAACGCCGGCCTGACCGAAATGATGACGCATGGCTGTTTGCAGCAGATCCATGCCCTCAAGACCTGTCAGCAGCTCCGAGGGAGCAAGGAGCATGATCATGGCGGTGCAGCTGCAGATGACAATGGTATCGATGAACACACCGAAGGCCTGGAACAGGCCGGACTTGGCGGGATGGCTCACATCAGCCGCCGCGGCAGCGCATGGTGCGGAGCCGCTGCCTGCTTCATTGGAGAACAGGCCGCGCTTTACGCCGTTCATCAGCGCCGCGCCGAAGCCGCCCGCCGCTACCTGACGCAGACCGAAGGCTTCCTCGAAAATGCGGCGGAACACTTCGGGCAGCAGTCCCGCGTTCTTGATAATGACTACGATGGCGATGATGAAATAGAAGGCGGCCATTACCGGAACGATAACGTCCAGCACCTTGACGGTGGCGTTCTTTCTGAGCACCACCACAGCCGCCAGCGCCACCAGGATCACAGTGGAGACGATAGGCGGAATATGAAAAGCATTTTCAAAGGCGGAGGTAACGGAATTGCTGATGACCTGGCTGATGCCGCACCAGCATATCAGGCCGGAAATGGCAAAAAGAACAGCTATGACGCTATAACGTCTTGCCTTGCCTTTCGTGAAGAAATCATGGATATAATAGGCCGGGCCGCCGCGATAGCCGCCGTAAAGAGGGTCCTTCTTTTTATGCAGCTGCGCCAGAGTGGCCTCGATAAACGCTGTGGAAGAGCCGATAATGGCCGTCACCCACATCCAGAACACCGCGCCCGCGCCGCCTGCGGATATGGCGGCAACAACGCCCACCATGTTGCCCATGCCTACGCGGGTAGCGGTGGAAACGATGAGCGCCTGTATGCCGGAAAGTGCGCCGGACTTGCCCCTGCTCTCCTTCTCGGCCGTGATGCGGAGCATTTCCGGGAAAAGACGGACTGGCAGAAATTTTGTGCGGATGGTGAAATAAATACCGGCAGGTATAAGTATCAGCACCAGCAGGGATATGCCGATGGAGCTGCCGTTCGGCAGGGGTATGGTAAACAAATCGCCCCAGAGCAGATTATACACAAAGGCAATTCCCGTCATTAAGCCGGAGTATATCGTCTTCAAAGCTTCCATTCTCTCGCACCTCATTAACACAGCCTGACATATTATGACTAAAGTATATAGTATAATCCATTATTTGTCTATCAGATAATTTATATATTTACAGTGATGATACCATAATGCCGTCATAATTGGTAAGAAGTCACACAACATCAGCGCCCTGCCTTTCGGCAGGGCGTCGACTGTCATTTTTTTGTTTTTCCGGGGAGGAGGAAGATAAACACCAGAGAGCTGATAAGCAGCATGAAAGGATAGAAAAGGTTGGGTATGATCTGGAAAGCGGATACCTCGAAGCCCATACCGTTCGCAGCGCTTATGGCCACCAGCATCTGAGCGCCATAGGGTATGATGCCCTGGAAGATACAGGAGAAGGTGTCCAGTATGGAGGCTGTCTTGCGGGGGCTTACACCGTAATCCACAGCCATTTCCTTGGCAATGGGATTGGCCATAACGATGGCGACCGTGTTGTTTGCCGTGGCGATATCCATAGCGCCCACCAGCAGCCCCATGCCTATCTGTCCTCCCTTTTTGCCCTTGAACACGCGCTTTATCCAGCAAAGCAGCGCGTCAAAGCCGCCATATACACGGATAAGAGCGCAGATGGCGGATACCAGTATGGCGACCATCGTGGTCTCATACATACCGGAAGCTCCCGCGCCCATGTTGGCAACCAGCTCGGTGACGGTGATGCTGCCGGCGGCGAGCATGATAACAGAGCCGGAAACGATACCGATGAGCAGAACAATGAACACATTGATGCCCACGATGCCGCCGATAAGGACAAGGATATAGGGGATTATCTGCAGAAGATGATATTCTTCCGGATGGAATTCTCCGGCGTAGCTTCTTATCGAGAGCACCAGCGTGAGCACAAGGGCAAGTATCGCAGCGGGCAGCGCAATGCCAAAGTTCTCTCTGAACTTATCCTTCATGGCGCAGCCCTGACCGTTGCAGGCGGCAATTGTAGTATCGGAAATGAAGGAGAGATTGTCACCGAACATGGAGCCGCCCATAACAGCGCCTATGCAAAGGGGCAGACTGAAACCGGAAGCGTTAGAAACTGCCACGGCAATGGGAACGATGAGGGTAATAGTGCCCACGGAAGTACCCATTGCGCAGGATACGAAGCAGCTTACAATAAATAGAACTGCCACCGCGAACCGGGGTGGGATGACGGACAGGAGGAAATACGCCACACTGTTGGCGCTGCTGCGTCCAACCACGCCTACAAAGATGCCGGCCATCATAAAAATAAGTATCATGGTGATAATATTCTTATCGCCCACGCCCTGACCCATTATTTTCAGTTTCTCATCAAAGCTGAGCTTGCGGTTCTGCAGGCATGCGACCAGCAGCGCTACAAGGAATGCGACCACGATGGGGATGTTATAGAAACCCATCGGGATCTTCAGAACATACTCGAAAATAAGTCCCAATCCGAGATAGAGCACCAGGAACACGCCAATCGGAAGCAGCGCCTTGGGATTTCCTTTTTTCATAATAATCACCCATTCCGCCGCTATGCGGCACAAATCAGAAACGAAATGCTCCCCCGAAGAAATGGGGGATTATAGCCATCATCTGCAGTTGCCGCGAAGCGGCGAGCAGATGGGCCTTTAATCATACTATATTGTGATTTTATCACGCTATAGTCCTCCGTAATAAGCCGAATTTTGGCATATTTTATAATATCATACCCTATAACTCCCGCTATGTCAAACACTCCATTTACTCTGCTGAATTGCCACATTTACGCTTGTACTGAGCAGTAAAACAGCCTCCCGTGATTAAAATCACAGGAGGCTTTGATTATGTAGTATCTTATATCCTGCCGATGTCCCGGGCAATCGCAAAGGCGGAGCCGGTGGCGTTGGTTATATTTTTTGGAGCGAGGCAGTCGCCTATCTGGTAAAACTCGGGAGCGCAGAAGCGCAGAGCCAGAGCGTCCTCCGCCATAGGACGCTGACCCACGGCGTAAATGACCGTATCGGCGGCGAAGAATTTCTCGCCCTCGGCGGTCTCTCCGATAACGCCGTCAGCCTTTATTTCCTTAGCTCTGGTATTCAGATTGACCGCCACTCCGCGTTTTGCAAGCTCGGCGCGCAGGCCGATGGCATGGAGGAAGTTTCCGCCGTCGTTGATGCTGCCGGCCATTTCCACGACCTGCACCTTATGGCCCAGAATGGAAAGGTAGATGCCAAGCTCAAGACCCACAAGTCCCGCTCCGAGTATGCAGACGTTCCCGCTAACCTTATCCGGGTTGAGATACGCAAACTCAGCGCCCATTACGTTCCCGCCGTCAATGCCGGGAATGGGCGGTTTAACAGGTCTCGCGCCGGTGGCGGCGATGATGACGTCCGCACCTATGCTCTCGGCATACTCGGGGGTGACCTCTGTGTTCAGACGCAGGTCGATGGCAGCCTTTCTCACGGCACGCTCCTGAGAATTGAGATAAATATCAAGCTTGCGCTTGAAGGGAACGTTTTTCTCGCATCGTATAGCGCCGCCCAGTTCTCCGCTCTTCTCGCAGAGTATTACCTTATGGCCGCGCTCAGCGCAGGTAAGAGCGGCCTGCATACCGCCTATGCCTCCGCCTACGACCAGCACCTTCTTCCTGTTTACCACCTTTGGAGAATCGTATTTCATTTCCAGCTCATGGCCGGTCTCGGGATTGATGGCGCAGTATGGTTCACCCCATGTCATCTCGGCGGAGAAGCAGCTCAGGCAGCGCAGGCACTGCTTGATGTCCTCTTCCCTGCCGGTGCGCATCTTCAGCGGCAGGTCGGGGTCAGCCAGCAGGGCGCGGGCCATTTCAACGACATCCGCCTGGCCGGAAGCGATTATCTCCTCCATCATCTCAGGCTCTCCGATAGCGCCGATGGCGGCAACAGGGGTCTTGACGTGTTTCTTTATCTCGGCGGCGTACTTCACATTAGGGCACTCGCCGAGGAACATGCTGGGATGGGTGACGGCGAAAACCTCGTCCACCTCATGATTGCCGGCGGAAACGTGAATAAGGTCGCAGACACCGTCAAGCTGTTTGGCGAATGCGATGCCGTCCTCTATGCCGTAGCCGCCGTCATAGCATTCGCTGCCGCTGATGCGCACCTCCAGCGGGAAGCCCGCTCCGCAGGCTTTCTTGATAGCCTTGCATATCTCAACGGTGAAGCGGGCACGGTTCTCTATATCTAGGCCGCCCCACTTATCCTTGCGGGTGTTTATCTTGGGAGACAGGAACTGATGGAGCAGCCAGCCGTGACCCGCATGAAGCAGTATCATGCCAAAGCCCGCCTTCTTGGCTGTCAGTGCCGCCTGAGCGTACTTCTCAATGGTGCGCTCGATTATCTCCTCTGGCATTTCGGGAACTATCCGGTCTCCCACCTGCATCTCCACCGGGCCATAGGCAATGCCCATGCCCTTAGCGCCCATGAAGGAGGGCGTGCGGTTGGCGAACATACCGGTATGCTGCAGTTCAGCGGTAGCAACAGCGCCATGCCTGGATACCGCGTTCGCAAGGCGGCAAAGTGGGCTGAAGGCTCTGGGATCCTCGATACATACATGGTTAGCACCGCCTCTCCCCAGCTCACCGTCAACAATAAGCTCGCAGCTTGCGACGGAAGCGGCGCCACCCATAGCCTTGCGCTCATAGTAGGCGGCAGCTCCCGGAGGCAGGATGTTATCTCCGGTCATATTCTGATAACCTGTGGGAGACGCGAAAATTCGGTTGCGGAAAATGGTGTTGCCGAGCTTTATTGGCTCAAAGAGATGTGGGTACTTGAATCCACTCATTGCAGACACTTCCTTTTCGTTTTATACTAAATTTTGATTTCTTATTTAAAACCGCAAAAAGGGGCTGTCCAGAAACCGAACGCGTTCTGTGACAGCCCACAATTACTAAAACGGAATATTCAAAAGCTCTGTCAACGCGTCATTATCAACGATTTTGAGTCTTCCGCGCTTTTTGCAAATTATTCCGCGCTCTGTCAGTTCTGCAAGAGCGGTGGTAAGATTGGCCCGGGAAATGCCAATAAGGTTAGCCAGTTCCTCATGGGTCACCGTTACATAGCCTTCGTCATCCTTATCCGGTGCGCGCATAAAAGTTATGGCAAAGGCGGCCTTTTGAAGCATCGACATGGGTATTGCGCATACGCTGCGGATACGGTTTGCGCACATGACGTTGCGGATGCACTGAAACATGGAAATTATGATATCCGGTTTATTTGAAATGAAGCTCTCCGCCGTCTCAATAGGAACTTCTGAAACAGTGACGTCCGTGAGCGCAATAACCGTTGGATAAAATGACTTTCCGCCATTATTCCAAAGAGCCTCCGCACCAATGAACGAGGGTGCGTGGAGATGCTCATAGAGCTTTTCGTTTCCGTTATCAAATAAGTGTACGATTTTTACCGTTCCTTCGGTAATGCAGGCCAGCTCGCTTATTTCCATGCCTTGTTCATATAGCATAGCGCTGGCCTTGACTGTTTTGACCGTACCGAGGGAGATTATGCTGTTCCAATCCGTTTCACTTATTTCCGCCAGTGAAAAGCAATTAAATTTATCGCGGTTTATGTACACTGTGCTTTACCTCATTTTGAATTGCATGATATCAGTTTACATTATATTCTCTGAAAATTCAATGCTTAATTTATAGTGCTCAACAAATATCCCCCGGCAGCGAGCTGCCGGGGGATACATTGACTGTTTGCTCAGTGAAGGGACAGCGTTGGAAATCAGACTCTGCCTTCTGCTGCGTAAGCGTCGTAAGCTTCCTGGTATACTGCAAGAAGCTTGGGAAGACCAACGTTCTGGAAGCCGGCTTCATAGCTTGCCCACTCGGACATAGGCTTGGAGCCGTCAACAAAGGCAAGGAAGTTCTCCTGCATGTAGGTCATAACGTCGGAGGAGTAAGAAGAGATCTCACCCATCTGCTCGGCGGTATAGTTGATGGTGGAGGGGAACTCATAAGCGCCGTCGTAGTTGCTTCTGTCGTCGAGATACTCATATGCCTCGATAACGAGCTCACCGTTGGGATAATTGTAGTGGACGGAGTTGATGTCCAGGCCGGGATCACACAGAGTGTTCAGGCAGTAGATAAGGAGCATCATGGTGAAGTTCTGGCCGTTGGGATGATTATAGAGGAACTCAGTAACCTTACGGTTGCCGTTTTCATCATACTCCCAGGCAATGTTTTCTTCGCCCCAGCTCATGAAGTCAGCGCCGGACTCGCTGTATCTCCAGTCGATCCAGGTCATGACAAGAGGAATGTTCTCGCACTTTGCGCTTACAGAGGCGGAACCATAGTAAACACGGCTGCGCTGGTCGCCCAAGTGGAGCTTCTGACCTTTCTCAAGAACGGGGTCTCTCAGAGCCAGCCACTGAGCATCGGGATCATCAAGAACGCCGGTCTCGGTGGAGCAGTCGGAGGTTGCAAGTACTATGTAACCAAACTGGTCGTTGACCCACTTGTTGCGGAAGGTGTCAACAGTCATGTCGGGGGTGCTCATCCAATCAGGATCGAAGAGGCCTTCCTTGAACCACTGAGCGATATCGGCCATGAGGAGCTCATCGCGCCAGGTGGTGTGGGCCATATAGACCTGCTTATTCTCGTCTACGAATACCTGGCCGCCGTAGGGGCTGACATAAGCAACGGTATCATACATATTCCAGTGGGTACCGGCAGATTCGATGTTGCTGTAAAGGATGCAGGGATAGAAAGCGGTTTCGATCTGGCTCTTGAAAGCGGTGAGCAGATCATGGGTATCCTGCCAGGTGACAATATCGTCTCTGGTCCAGCCAATTCTGTCGAGCCAGTCGGAGCGGACAAAGATAGTGTTCTGACGATACGCTTTATCTCTCAGGCACCAGAAAGTACCGACAACGTCATCCTCGATGAAGGTCTTGTTGTAGATGTCCTTGTCATCGGGATCCTTGGTTACTTCATAGAAGTAGTTGGGGCAGTACTCTCTGTAATCGTAGATGTTGGCAAACCAATTATCCTCGGTGATACCGTCTGCGAAAACGCCGTTGTAATAGAAGTTGGCCTGGCTGATAATGTCGGGCAGATCATCGGCAGCGAGGAGAACGGAAAGGTTCTGTGCGCGGTTCTCGGGGCTGATAAGAATGTACTCGATGTTAACGCCGGTCATTTCTTCCACCTTTACAGGGAAGGAGGACTCTGCATACTCCACATCAATATAGAACGGGGTATAGCAGCAGGTCCAGAAGCTGAACGCCTCGTCGGTGGTGGTCAGAGGCAGAGTGTATTCGTACTTTTCAAGTGCTATTCCTCTGTCATCGGCCTTAAACTTTCCAGACGCAAAGCTGTAGGGGGAATCCTCTTCTTTGTCCTCTCCGCCGTCATTATTGGCAGGCTGAGTTGTCTGAGAAGGGGTGTTGGTGTTATCAGGCGCCTTATTACCGGTATCCTGCTTGCCGGCGCAGCCAACGAACAGGCTAAGGATAAGAACAAGGGCCATGATAAGGGACAATGTCTTCTTCATTCTCTTATAATCCTTTCTTCATTTTATAGTTATGATCCGGAGTAAGCCGGAATCATACATTAAGAAAGTTTTGCTTTCTTTCCATCGGATTATAGCAAATTCTCAAAATTTAATCAATATGTTTTTATCATTTTATATACATTACTTGCATCAAATTTCTTTCAGCCTGTTATACAGCACATAGACCTCCCCGGCCACCTCGCCACGGGTGATGTCATACTCAGAGGCATACCACTCGGGCTCGCTTTCCTCAATGCCGCTTATCCCGGCGGCACGGGAGAGCATGATGAACGCCTCAATGTCGGTTATGGTTCCCTCCGGGTCGAATATCGTGTCGCTGCAGCCTTGGATTATCCCAGCCGAATAAGCCGCGCCTACAACACCGGCATACCATTCATCCGCGGGCACATCCTCGAAAACGGTTACCGTCTTCTGCTCCAGGCCAAGGGTACGGACAACAATGGCGGCGAACTGGGCGCGGGTCATGGTGGCTTCCGGCTCAAAGGTTGTATCCGTCATGCCGTCAATGATACCCAACTCAGCAAGCGCTTCTATCTCAGCCCTGTAATCGTTATAAACAACGTCGGTGAAGCGGCTGCTTTCCGGCACGGAATAGACATAGGCCGGCGTGCCGTTCCCGGCAAATCTCGCAGCGGCAGAGAGAGCGTGGAGTGACTGCAGAGTGGCGGCATAATCCCCCTCGGCATCGCTCATAAGATGCCTGAAGCTGCCGTCGGGGAGCTGGAAGGCGAGCAGGGCGTCCATCAGTGAGACGTCCTTTGTAAAGTGGGGATCATCCACCGAAATACCCAGCGCCGTCAGAGCCAGAACGACCTGAGCCGTGCTTTCCGCCGTACCCTCGGTGGACAGGCCGGAAAGGGAGGCGAAGCTGCCGTTGGGAAGCTGCTGGCGGGAAAGCTCCGCCACAGCGCGTTCCACAGCGGCTCTTACATCAGCACGATATGTATATCTGGAAAGAGCCTGGAGTGCCATGGCGGTTATATCCGCATCGGCCGCCTTGCCGTAAAGGGCAAAACCGCCTCCCTCTATCTCACGGGATAGGATATTATCCACCATCTTCTTGCGGCTGTTGGGATCAGTGACCCCTGGGACGGAGGGCATATCATAGCAGCCGCTGTCCAGCGCGATAAGTCCGAAAGCAATGCTGTTGATACCCTGCTTCTTCACGTCATTATAATCCGCAAGGCGCCTGAGCAGGTCATGCCCGCCGATATCCGCCGCGTCATAGCCCATAGCGGTCACGGCGATTATCACGCGCTCATACTCTGTGAAGCGGTTCACGCCGAGCCCGCCGTCGTTCTCATCCAGGTGCGCTTTCAAATTATTATAGTAGGCGCTGCGGTAGCTTTCATCAAAGCCGCAGTAAGTATAGGTGGCGTCGGAGACCATGAGCCACTCGCTGCCGAACGCCGGCTCCTCCTTCTTTATAGCTGCAACGGCAGCCTTCGCCGCTGTCTCCGCCTTATCGGCATCATACGCCGCAGCCATAGGCGTGAGCGACACTGCGAGCGCCAGCGCAAGCAAAACGGCGAACATTCTTTTTTTCATGGATACTCTCCTTAATGAATGATAACGTTTAACCCATAGGCCTCAAGCTGAGCCTTGCGGGCCTGCATAAGCTGGTCACTGGGAGGCTCGGCGACAAATACTTTTTCCTTTTTCAGAAGACGCTGATGCTTGGAAATGCCCAGCTTATGATAAGGCAGAAGCTGCACCACATCCACGCCCTCTCTTATCTTATTCAGGAACTCGCCGTACTTGACGAAATGCTCCTTGGACTCGTTGAACATGGGTATGGTGGGAATGCGAACCTGCATATGGCCGCCGTGCCGGACTATCTTCTCGGCGTTTTCCAGGATAAGCTCGTTGGGCACGCCTATCACCTGCTTATGCATGGCGCTGTCCATGCACTTCAGGTCATAAAGGAAGAGGTCGGTATAGGGCATCACCTTTTCGATGACCTCCCACTTGACAAAGCCGGTGGTGTCAACGGCAGTATGCATTCCCGCCTCCTTGCAGCGCTTGAGCAGCTCAAGGGTAAACTCAGGCTGGCAAAGACACTCACCGCCGGAAATTGTCACGCCGCCGCCGGATTCCTCAAAGAAGGGCTTGTCACGGAGCAAACGGTGCATGACCTCGTCCACGGTCTTGTCCTCGCCGCACATATAGAGCGCGGTCGCCTTGCAGGCATTGGCGCAGGCGCCGCAGTCGTCGCAATGGGTCTTATCCACATCGGGATATGTAATGGGGTCTCCCATTGCGTTGGTTGCGGACTCGCCGATGCTTATCGCGCCCTTGGGGCATACGTTGAGGCATTTGCCGCATGCGTCGGTACCAAGGCAGCGCACCTGCATCCAATTGAGCTCCGTCGGGAACATCTGAGACTCCGGGCTGTGGCACCAGGGGCAGCGCAGCGGACATCCCTTCAGAAAAACGGTAGTTCTTATTCCGGGGCCGTCCTGAACAGAGAAGCCCTGTATATCATATATTTTTCCTTTAAGCATAGCTATACCTCCAGCTTTATATTTTTTATAAATTATATCATCTATATACTGCAATTGTCCATTGTAAATGCAAATATTTCGTAGTATAATAATATTAATAACTTAATAACCAATCGACCAAGGAGCTGATTTTATAATGTTTGAATTCGCACCCATGACCGACCGTATCAAGCGCATCCGCGCAAAGCGCGACGTTTTCACCGGTGGTAAGTACATGACTATCAATTCCGAGCGCACCAAAATCTACACGGATTATTACAAAACTCACGAAAACGAGTATCCGCTGCTTAAACGCTCCGGCGCTCTTCTTGAGTGGGCAGCACGGAAAAAGTGCATTGTTTTTGATGATGACATTCTTGTCGGCACTCCCGGCCCTGACGAACGCAGCCTTAGCCCATATGTGGATTGGAACTGCCGCTGGATCCCCTCCATTGTGGACGATACCGACGAGAATTTCAAAAAGGCATGGCAGTCTCATGACTCCATCTACATGAGCGATGAGCAGCGCGAGATATTCCGCGAGGCTTACGATTTCTGGAAAGACCGCACCATCTCCAAGATGGTGGAGGGCGCAATGACCGAGGACTTCTGGGAAGCCAGCGGCAACGGCGGCCTTCTTGGCTCCGGCAAGCGTGATCCCCACTTCTTCGGCGTATCCGGCATGCCTCAGGGGCACTACATAGCCAACTTCAACAAGGCCATCAACGTGGGCTTCGGCGAGGTAAAGCGCCAGGCTCAGGCCAAGCTGGATGAAATGAAGGGCCACATCTACGGCGACAAGGCCAAGGCTCATATCTTCTATTATTCCGTCATCCGCGTCTGCGACGCAGCTATGCTTCTCTCCAAGCGCTATGCCGATGCCTGCCGTGAGAAAGCGGTATGGACAAAGGACGAGAAGCGTCAGGCCGAGCTTTACAGGATGGCTGACAGCCTTGACTGGATCATGGAGAACCCCGCCCGCACATATTGGGAGGGTCTCCAGGCCGCTATTTTCTATCAGCTCATTCTTTCCACCGACGGCCAGCAGCATGGTCAGTCCATTGGCCGCATCGACTGGTACACCGGTCATCTGCTGCAGAAGCAGCTTGACGAGGGCAGTATCACCCAGGAAGAGGCGCAGGAGATCACAGACGCCTTTATTCTCCGTCTGAGCGACATCATCGTTCTGCCCGGCTTCTCCATGAATAACCAGCGCATTATCGAGCTGCAGGCAGAGGGTCAGAGCCTTTATTCCAATATCTACAATGGCCTTACTCCCACTGCCGGCATCAATCTCACTCTCGGCGGACGCAACGCCGACGGCAGCGACTGCACCACTCCCGCCACCTACTGCTTCCTGCAGACCTACGGACGCATGAAGTTCCCCGACCCAACCGTTGCCCTGCGCACTCATCCCGGCACTCCCGACGACATCTGGAGACTCGCCATCGAGTCCAGCAAGCTCTGCGGCGGCATCCCTCAGTTCCAGAACGATGAGATCATCATCCCCTCTATGATGGATCTGGGCTTCACTCTTGAGGACGCCTGCAACTACAGTATAGTCGGCTGCGTTGAGCCCGGCGGAACCGGCAATGAGTGGCCTGCCTGCGGCTGCACCGGCGCTGAATCCATCTGGAACATGGTTCCCGTGGTTCTTATCACCATCAACGGCGGCGTCAACCCCATGACCGGCAAGACCGCCCTCCCCTGCAAGAAGCTCTATGAGTGCGAAACCTTTGAGGAATTCAAGGAAAACTTCCGCAAGGAGATGCAGTATGTTCTGGACTGGAGCGTTTCCTATGCCAACACCTTTGAGTTGGTTTATGCCGAATACTTCCCCTGCATCGCGGCTTCCGCCCTCATGGACGGCTGCATGGAGAGCGGAAAGGACGTAAACAACGGCGGCGCGAAGTACAACCGCGTAGGTCTCACCGCCTGCGGCACCGCCAACGTCGGTGACAGCCTTATGGCCATCAAGAAGCTTTGCTTCGACGACAAGACCGTATCCACCCGCGAGATGTACGACGCTCTCCAGGCCAACTGGGAGGGCTATGAACAGCTCCGACAGACCATCATCAACGAAGTTCCCCACTACGGCAACGACAATGATGAGGCCGACGAGCTGGCCGCATGGGCGCTTGGCCTCTTTGCCGATATAATGACCAACGCCACCGGCTCCCGCGGCCATTACTCCGGCGGAACCTTCACCATGACCGCCCATATCTATCAGGGCAAGATGACCAAGGCCACCCCCGACGGACGCAGGGACGGCGAACCCATTGCCGACGCCATCAGCCCCCGCCAGGGCTTCGACAAGAACGGCCCCACCGCCTATCTCCGCTCCGCCGCCAAGCTGCCTCACCGCGCTCTCACCAACGGCGACCAGCTCAACATCCGCTTCTCCCCCAACAGCGTCGCGGGCGACACAGGCGCGATGAAGCTCAAGCAGCTCATCAACACCTACTTCAAGCTGGGCGGCATGCAGGTTCAGTTCAACGTTGTCAGCACCGACTCCCTCCACGAGGCTCAGAAGGATCCCGACAACTTCAAGGACCTCATCGTTCGCATCGCCGGCTTCTCCACCTATTTTGTCACCCTTGACAAGGCCACTCAGGACGACTTCATCATGCGTACCGAGCAGTGCATCTGAGAAAGCATTATTTTAAATAACAGACCCGTTTCGGGTCATTAACGCATCAAGCCTGTAATTTAAATGCTTAAATTACAGGCTTGATTTTTTTCGGAATATTTTGTATTATTTACTTGCTTCGTCCCGTAAGCGACGATATATCGGCATTCCGGCTTCGGGACAGATTATCTCTGCCGCTACAAGGAGTTCCTATGAAGAAAAAAATAATTCGTGCTTTCATATACTGCATCGGCATGGTCGTTCTGGCCTCGGGCATATCTCTGAACACCAAAACCGGGCTGGGCGTATCGCCTATCATCTCCGTGGCGTACTGCGTTTCCCAATTTACCGGCTTCAACTTCGGAAACATGACCTTTCTTCTTTACGCCCTCTTCGTCGCCGCCCAGTTCTGTCTGCGGGGAAAACGCAGCCACTGGTACGACCTGCTGCAGCTCCCGCTCAGTCTCGTATTCAGCCGCCTTTTGAATTTGTTCGGCATGGTTCCCTACGTCAGCTCCGAGCACAGTCTGTTTTTCAACCTGGCAATGCTGGCTCTTGCCATTGTGCTGACAGGCATCGGCATATGCATGACTGTGAATATGCGCCTTATCCCGAATCCGGGTGACGGTATCGTTCAGGCTCTGGCGGAACGCACCGGCTGGAAGCAGGGCTTTGCCAAAAATGTTTTTGACATAGGCAGCGTATGCGTAACCGTTACCCTCGGCCTTGTGCTGATGCGCCGCGTCGTCGGCATCAATATCGGCACGCTCTGCGCAATGCTCGGCGTTGGGCGTGTTGTCGCACTGACGAACAAGCTCTTTAAGGCCCGGATGTGCGCCGCCGCAGGCGTTGCCGAGGACATCCCCCTTACCGCGAAGAGTGAAAGCGCGGAATAATACAGCACACCCAATGCGGCGAAATCACAATAATTCCTTGTTCTTTTCCAATATGAACAGACGGGTAAACAGAATTGCGTCCAAGGTCAGCCCCGCGCAGAGATGAGGCGGGTCGTCATCCTTGAAGCCGCCGGGGCGCAGATCGCGGCAATCGAGAGATTTATACTTTTCGGTAAATGCCTGGGCATAAGCGTTGCATATCCGCTCCACCTCATATTGGTCCGCTCCCCTGCCGCCGTAATAAACGCCGAGGAACATCAGCGCGCCTTCCACCAGGCCGCACTGAGCGCCGAAGCGCCCCGCGCCGTGCATACCGTTGGCGGCCAGCAGAAGCTGCGGCGATAGCTCCGTTTCAAAGAACTGCGCCAGCGCGGTGAGCATGGTGACGGCGCAGTTATAATCATGGCCGAAATAGCAGTTCTGCACATGATCCCGCATCTGCTCCATTATCTTTCTGTCCACCATATCCCGGCGCACCGGCTCCTGTCCAAGCTCCTCCTGCATGGCCGAGTAAGCTTTAAACAGATATTCCGAGAAAGCCGTAAGGCTCTTTGCGGCGGCTGTACGCATGAATTTAGGGTCAAGGTCACCGATTCGGACACGGTCGAGACCGTCGGCGTCCTTCAGCAGCAGGGCAAGACGCTTTGCCCGGGTAATATTCTCCGGCGCATGCCTGGCAATAACGCTGTCCATATCGTCATCCCGGCGGGAATGAGCCTCCACGCCCGCCATTATCAGCTTAAGCTCCTCGCCGCCACGGCCGGTAAGCCCCTCCAGCTTATAGCATGAGCGGCTGCCGTGAAATTCGTCCAGCCAATCGCTGACGCGGCCCGTATCGTGATAAGAGCACATATCCATGAGCAGAGCCGTATCGGCCTCGCTCTCGTCCTCCAGCATGGCAAGAACGGCGCCGAGAAGCATTACGCGCTCGATGTGGCCAGAGCCGTGTATGGCGCTGGTAAAGAGGGCGGCGCGGTCAATATTTTCAAGAGCGGCATAGAATATACCGCAGTGCTCCCATTCCGCCAGCCGTGCCATCAGCGGCGCGAATTCTTCCCATTCGTCCCGGCGCAGAAGCGCGGCAAGAGGGCTGTCATTGAGCTTTTCAAACATTTGGATACCTCCAAAAAAATTCAGACATTTTATTCATTAAAGTATTGACAAATCGGTTTTATGGTGTTAAACTCCAAAACAATATAGCATAAACCGTTGAAGCGAGAGTCAAACCGCCATGGGCGCTTACAGAGAGCTGGGATGCTGAGAAGCCAGCAGAAAGCCGGACGGCAAATGGGTCGCTGAGGGAATGAGGAAAACGCTTTCGCGTGAGTAATCGGACCGTATGCCTGCGTTAAAGGCAGGGGATGTGTTGGCATCCCGACGAGATGACGTGCTTGGCACGGCAATAAAGGTGGCACCGCGGTATTTATCGCCCTTTACAGACTGTATAGGTCTGTGAAGGGCGTTTTTATTTTTCGGAGCGGTTTTACTCGCAGTCAAAGGAAGCCCGCTCGATAACGTGGCAGTTCATCCTCTCTCCCACCGCCAAATGAAGCGGATGGTTCAGATACTTGGGCAGCGAGCCGGCGTCTTTCAGCTCCATCTCGATCATCATGTCCATGTTTCTGTCCCGCTCGACGCAGTTTTTGCTCACCCGGCATGAAAGTATATCTTCAGACATCACAGCCTGAAGCCGCGAAAAATTCGTGCGGATATATGTATAAACATTATCGTCAAAATATCCCGGTTCAAACTTCATAAAAACAAAATGACGCATATTTATTCCTCCTGGAGCACTGCCGAACAGTCCGCTGAGGCGTTTCGCCCAGCATGGCAGGTTCACTTTTTTATAATGGTAACGCTTTTTTTCCGCTATTTCAAGTCCCGTATATAAATTCCGCTTTCGTGTGCGCAGCGAAAACGGATTTATAGATAACCGACGCTCAAATCGGTTACATAGAAAATGAAAAATAATGACCCGCAAAAATCAAGGAGGTACATTTTATGAAAAAGCTCAGTAAGTTCGCAGCTCTGCTGCTCACTATCGCTCTTATCGCAGCCTGCTTCGCCGGCTGCTCCAACGGCAAGGACAATGGCAAGACCAATGCAAAAACCAAGATAGGCATTGCGATGCTCGTTGAAAACGGCGCGTTTCTCGACATGAAGGAAGGCATCATCAGCCAGCTCAAATCCGCAGGCTATACCGACGAAAACACTGAAATCGTTTATAAGTGCGCCGCCGGCGACACGACCAACCTTTCCACCATCTGCACCTCTATGGACGACGGCTCCTACGACCTGGTGTTCACCATAGCCACCCCGCCTACCCAGCAGTTTGTTAATCTTGAAAGCGGCACTCCCTGCTTCTTCTGTGCGGTCTCCGCTCCCGTAGCCGCGGGTGTTATCACAGATATGGCCGCTCCCGACAAGAACGCCACCGGCACCTCCAACGCCATCCCCGTGGGCGATATCTTCGCCCTGGCGGATACTCTGACCCCGGGCATCGACAAATGGGGCTTCATCTACTGCGCCAGTGAGACCAACGCATCCAACACCGTAGCCAGCGGCGAGAATTATTTGGCAGGTAAGGGCATTGAATACGTCACCAAGACCGTGAACAACACCTCTGAGATAGCCACCGTTACCGAGGCTCTCATCTCCGACGGCTGCACCGCGATCTTCGTTCCCAACGACTCCGTGGTACAGTCCGGCGTTACCTCTCTGGTGGAAATCTGCCGCGAGGCAAAGATACCCACCTACTGTTCCTCCTCCACCACCGTGGCCTCCGGCTGCTTCGCCACCATCGCCATCGATGACGTGGGCATAGGCCGCAAGACCGCCGACATGGCTATTCAGTATCTAAAGGGCACCGCCGTTGCAGACATACCCGCCATAGTTGTGGGCGCGGACTACGTCAGCATAAACGACACCACTCTGGCCGCCCTTGGCGTTACCCTCCCGGACAGCGACGCCATCAGCGTAGGCAGCGCCAATTACAGCATTCTCCATCTCTCCTAAGGAAGCTCTGAATAAATCGGCAAGAGCAGCTTGTGAGCAAAATTTTTGTGGCAATGAGGCGTGTTTTTGCAGGAATAATGGGTTTATTTCAAGAAAACACAACGAAATTGCCGCGAAAATTTTCCGCAAGATGCCGCAGACGCATTGATTCAGAGGTTCCTAAATACACAGCCCCCGCCTTGGGGGCTTGCCCTGGAGCCGAAATCCTCGGTTTCAGGGCAAGCCTCCGATTTGATACATTTACCGTAAAGGATGATTATTCATGCAGCTATATATAACCGCCCTGCAGGAGGGCTTCATATACGGCCTTCTGGCTTTGGGCATATTTATATCCCTCCGCCTTCTCAACATACCTGACCTGACAACGGAGAGCAGCTTCGGCTTCGGCTCGGCCGTGGCGGCCGTTACGGCGGCTGCGGGCCATCCCCTTCTTTCCATACCGCTGGCAATGATAGCCGGCGCTGCGGCGGGCTTCGTGACCGGTATGCTTCAGACCAAGCTGAAGGTGCATCCCGTTCTGGCGGGCATAATCACCATGAGCGGTCTTTACAGCGTGAACCTCATTGTTCTGGGAAACACGCCCAACCTCTCCCTCGGCAGCGAGTCTCTTTTCAAACTGCTATACGGTCTTTTCGACCTTGACCCTATTGGAAAAAAGATAGTCGGCACTGCTGCCAGTGCGGTGTTCTGCATCCTGATCGTACTCATCGCCATCTGGTTCTTCAAAACCCACATCGGTATGTGCATCCGAGCCACCGGCGACAATCCCGACATGGTACGCGCCTCCTCCATCAACGTTGACCGCACGAAGATAACCGGTCTCTGCCTTTCCAACGCCCTCGTAGCTCTCTCCGGCGCGCTCATAGCCCATTACAGCGGCTATTCCGACATTCACTCCTCCAACGGCACGCTGGTCTACGGTCTTGCCGCCGTCATTATCGGCGAGGCCGTATTCGGCAAGCGCGGCGTCACCATCGGCCTTATTTCCGCCGTGGCGGGCTCCATCATTTACAAGCTCATCGTCACCTTCGTCGTTGACATGAACCTCTTCGGCGATTACAGCGCCACGCTGATGAAGCTGATGTGCGCCGTTATAGTTGCCGTTACTCTTTCCGTCCCCGCGGTCAAGTCCTACATCAACCGCGCCAAGGTAAAAGCGGAGGTGAAGCACAATGCTTGAGATAAAAAATCTTTCCAAGACCTTCTTTCCCGGCACGCCAAACGAGCATGTGGCGCTCAACGGCCTTGAGCTTACGCTGAAGGACGGTGAATTCGTGACCATAATTGGCTCCAACGGCGCGGGCAAGTCCACTCTCTTCAACGCCGTCTGCGGCACTATTCTCCCCGACAGCGGCACTATCACTCTCAACGACAAGGACATCACCTTTATGCCCGAGCACAAGCGCGCCAAGGTCATAGGCCGCGTGTTTCAGGATCCCATGAAGGGCACCGCGCCTACCATGAGCATAGAGGAAAATCTGGCTCTCGCCTATTCCCGCACTCACTCCGGCCCTCTCGCAAGGGCTATAAACAGAAAGCAGCGTGAGTTTTTCCGGGACGCCCTCTCCCGCTACGGCATGGGTCTTGAGGACAGAATGAAAACCAAGGTAGGCCTGCTTTCCGGCGGTCAGCGTCAGGTCGTCACCCTGCTTATGTGCACGCTGGTAATGCCCCAGCTTCTGTTACTCGACGAGCACACCGCAGCTCTCGACCCCGCGACGGCGGAGAAGATAATGGAGATAACCAATTCCATTGTCCAGGAAAACAAGCTGACCACAATGATGATAACCCACAACGTAAAAAGCGCCCTTACCACCGGTGACCGCACCATAATGATGGATAACGGGCAGATAATTTTCGACTTTTCCGGCGAGGAACGGGCGAACATGAGCGTGGAAGAGCTTATGCGGCTCTACACGGATAAGAAGAAGTCTGAATTTGACAATGACCGAATGATTTTCGGCTGAGGTAAAAACCATGAAAAATGTTGAACTTAAGTACGGCGAGAGCACCGTATCCGTTGACCTCAGTGGGGCGGAAAGCGTTGAATTTCTCTTAGAAAACGAGATGCCCGTTATCGAGGATATCGGACAGGAGCTTATCCGGGGCTTAGAGGACGGAGCTATCGATTCTCCTCCCCTGCGTGAGCTGGTCTCCCCGGATGACAGGATAACCATAATAATCAGCGACCTCACCCGCTTCTGGATGCGCCAGGATATGATCTGCGAGCTGTTGGTGAAGTATCTTGAGGGTCTCGGCGTCAAGGACGAGGATATCGCCGTTCTGGTTGCCCTTGGCACTCACCGTATGCAGACCGAAGCTGAACTGGAGAAGCTGGCGTCAAGCTATGTCTATTCCCGCTGCAGCGTGGTCAATCACAACTGCGACGCTCCCGACCTCGTGTCCCTCGGCGTCACCTCCTACGGCACCGAGGTGAAGGTAAATCCGCTGGCTGTTGGACGCAAGGTCATAGTTATAAGCGGCACCGTGCATCATCTCATGGCCGGATACGGCGGCGGCAGAAAGAGCATACTCCCCGGCATCGCGGGGCGCGAGACCATCCGCGAAAATCACCGCCGTGCTCTTGATCCCCTCGCTCCCCAAACCGACGGCAAGGTGGGCAGCGGCAAGCTGCGCATAAACCCAATAAACCGCGACATGGACGAAGCGGCGGCTATGGTGGCCCCCATCTTCGGTATCAGCATAGTTGTAAACAACAATTCCCGGCACAGCGGCATATTCTGCGGCAGCTTTGATTCGGCATGGCTGGCCTCCTGCCGCTTCTGCCAGGAATGCTACGGCGTTCCCATCGATTACGAGGCGGACATAGTCCTCGCCTCCTGCAACGGCTACCCCAAGGACATCAACCTCTATCAGGGCGTAAAGGCTCTGCTGAACGGCGTGAGAGCCATGAAGCCCGGCGGCACCTTCGTCTTTTTCGCGGAATGCCGCGAGGGCGGCGGAGCGCCCGATTTCTTCAACTGGATAGAGCCTCTCAACCGCGGCGAGCTTGACAGCGCCCTGCGCTCGGCCTTCACCATAGCGGGTTATATTTTCTACGCCTCCTGCGAGTCCATCGCAAAGGCCGGAGACTTTTACATGCTCAGCGCCATTCCCGCCGAGACCGTAAAGGGAATGGGTATCAAGGCCTACGCCGACATTGATGAAATGATGAAGAATATCGATTTTACCGGCAAAAAGGTCTATGTCATCCCCAACGGCGGCAGCCTGCTGCCCCAGCTCAAGTCGGATTACGAATATTTGAACAACGAAGTTATTTGACCGGTGTCATCCCTGATAATTGCTCAAACAGAGCCCCCAAAGTATGGCCTCATACCTTGGGGGCTAATTCTATGCCTTCCATTATAAACTACCGTTTTACGATAAATCGGTTTATAAATATGAGATTAACATTGCGCAGGTTCAAAAATCGTGTTATAATAATATTAATAAAAGTATTAAAGGATGTGCAAAAAGTAATGAAGGATGGTACGGTACCCGCCGGGTCTGCGGGTTCAGGAACGAAGTCTGCCATAAAGGGCGTTACCACAACGCTGGACTTTATTGACTTCGGCAGTGAAAACTACTACGAGGAGGATCAACAAAAGACAAAGGCGGAGCGCAAAAAGCTTCCCGAAAACATTACCAGCCAGCAGCTATATAAGGATATACTACGCATAGCCTGGCCATCGCTTATCGAGCTGTTTCTCTCATCACTCGTAAACATGGTTGACACCATGATGGTAGGGCGCATCGTCGGCACGGAGGCCCTTTCGGCAGTCGGTCTGGCAACGCAGCCCAAGTTCATATTCATGAGCATGATAATGGCGCTGAACACCGGCGCCACGGCTCTTGTTTCCCGGGCGCGCGGTGCCAACGACCAGGAAAAAGCAAACATCATACTGCGCCAGTCAATGGTATTCGCCGCTATCATTTCCATAGTCTGCGCCATTGTTGGTACAATGACGTCTAAATACCTCGTTATCTTCATGGCAAACGGCGGTATGTCTGACGATATCATCAAAGAAGCTACCCTCTATCTTCAGATACAGATGATAGGCTTCCCAACCGGTGCGCTTGCCTTCTCCGTTACCGCAGCCCTGCGTGGAACCGGCAACACCAAGCCGGCAATGGTATACAACATAATAGCAAACCTTGTGAACATACTCGGCAACTGGCTGCTGATAGGCGGTAATCTCGGATTCCCGGCAATGGGCGTTGCCGGCGCATCTCTGGCTACCGTTATTGGCCAGCTCGTCGGCACCATTCTTGCCCTCGCCTGCGTCTTCTCCGGCAGATATTACCTCAGGCTGCGCATAAGCTGGAAGAACCTTTTCAAGTTTGACAAGGACATTCTGAGCGGTCTTGTCACCGTTGGCTTACCCGCCATGATAGAGCAGCTCATCATGCGTGCCGGTGTTATCATCTTCACCCGCATGATAGCCGGTCTCGGCCCCGTGGACTACTCCACACATCAGGTCTGTCTGAATATTCAGTCCATGTCCTTCATGCTGGGTCAGGCCTTCGCAACGGCGGCCACCTCGCTGGTTGGGCAGAGCATCGGCAAACGCAGACTGGATATGGCACAGCATTACAGCCGCTGCTGCCAGCAGCTTGGCGCCATGTTAGCTCTCATGCTTGGCCTGCTGATGGTTATTTTCAGAAAATACCTTGTAATGCTTTATTCTACCGACGGCGCGGTTATCGCGCGCGGCGCCACGATACTGTTCTTCGTGGCGTTCCTGCAGCCCATTCAGTCCGGTCAGTTCATCACCGGCGGTATTCTCCGCGGCGCGGGCGACACCAAGGCAGTGGCCCTTTATATGCTGCTTACGGTCGTCGTTATCCGCACGGTGCTTTGCTACATTATGGTAAATCTCTTCCATCTGGGCATTGTGGGCGCGTGGATAGCTCAGTGCGCAGACCAGTGTACACGCACTCTTCTCTTCATCCGGCGTTACAATAAGGGCTACTGGAAAAAGATAAAGCTTTTGAGCTGAATATGAAAAATGCACTGCTCGCTATTGCGTGCAGTGCATTTTATTATTTACTCTCTGCAAACAGTATCAGAAAAACTGTGCGGTCTGGCAGTGCCTTTTTGAAACACGCAGCTCCAGCTCCGGAAATTCCGCTTTCAGCCAGCGCTCAAGCACCGGAACGACAACATTCTCGGTGCAGAAATGGTCGGCGTCTATCAGGTTCATCTCCATGCGCTTGGCGTCAAGGAAGGTATCGTACTTCACGTCCGAGGTGACAAGGGTATCACAGCCCTTTTCGGCGGCAAGCTCAAGATAGCTGCCGCAGGAGCCGCCGCCAACGGCGACTCTGCTGACGGGCTTTCCCGCATCGTGATAGCGCAGTCCGTTGCACTTCAGAGCGGTCTTTACGAAGGGCAGGAACTCCGCCATCGTCACCGGCTGCGCGGTTTTACCGATACGTCCTATACCGTAAAACCTGCCGTTTTCATCCACCCCGCTCTCCTCAAAGGCCTCAATATCCATCAGCCCAAGCTTTTCGGCCAGCGCGTCGTTCACGCCCTCATGCACCGCGTCAAGATTGGTATGCATGCAGACGCCGGCAATGCGGTTTTCTATCAGCTTCACGGCTCTCGCGCCGGTGGAGGTCTCGCTGTTCACGCTCTTGAGGGAGAAAAACAGCGGATGGTGGGACACGATTAGATCAGCTCCGCACTCCACCGCCTCATCTATCACCCCATCCGTTATATCCAGCGCGAGAAGCACTTTTTCCACCTGCCAGCTTCCGTCTCCGACCAGAAAACCGGGATTATCAAAGTCCATCTTATAGGCAACCGGCGCCTTACTGTTCAAAAAGTCATATATTTCCTTTACGGTTCTCATGTTTTTCCAGCTCCTTTATAAGTGCTTCCGTCTCCGCGGCAAGGCCGCGCAGCTCGTCGATGGTTTTTAAATCGGCCCTTTCGGAGTCCTCCATTCCCGCCGCGGCACGGCGAAATTTCTTCAGCAGCAGTCCGAGATATTCCAGGCTGAGCGGATCAGCCGCATCCAGCGTCCCGGTATACAGCTCCAGAGCGCCGGGCATTTCCCGCCGTCCGGCCTTTACGCGCATGACCCGGTATATCTCCTTTCCGTCCCGCACAAGGCGCTCCTTCTCTATGTAAAAACCGTTTTCATAGATATACCGGCACAGCTCGGGAATTTTGCTCATTGGCTGCAGAATAAGTGTATGCCGCGCTGTCCACTTCCAGCCGGAAGCTTCTATGATACCGGCTATCGTCTCGCCGCCCATGCCCGCGATGACAACGGTTTCCGCCGCTTCCCCGTTCATCCCCGCAAGGCCGTTATTGAGCATAAACTCTATACTGTCTTCAACCTCATACTGCGCCGCCGAAGCTTTCGCCCTGTTGAGGGGACCGGCATTTATATCGCAGGCAATTGCCGGCACTTTGATTTTATTGTTTTGAACGAGCCAAACCGGCAGATAGGCGTGGTCCGTACCCACATCGATCAGCGAGGTATTTTCCGGCACGTATTCGGCGCACGCCAACAGGCGCGGTGAAAGCTTTATCCTTCCGCTACTTTTCATACACAGCTCCAATAGAAAAGGGACGGTCAAACCGTCCCTTTCGTTTTTTAGTCGATGGCAAAATCAGCAATGACATCATTGCATTTTGCTAGGAACTCATCTACGTCCACGCCGTGAGCCATGCAAGCCTGCTCTACGTTCTCCTCGCTGGAAAGGGCGCAGCCGATGCAGTGCATGCCTATCTCTCCGAAGAGGGGAATGACCTCGGGAGCAAGCTCCAGAATATCCGCTATCTGAGTATCTCTTTGCATTACGAACATTTTATCTGCCTCCGTATATTAGTTTGCGCAGAAGCGCTTGGTTTACAAAAACCTGCTTAACGGAAAAACATACCGTTCAGCAGAGTTATTATAACTCAAAGGTGGTGCAAATTCAATAGTATATTTTAGGCTGCCGCACACTTCATCCGGGCAAAAACAAAAGACGCCGCAGGGCGTCTTTTGTCTTGTACACAAATTCGGCAGATTACTGCTCTCTCATGCGAGCGAAGCAGTCGCTGCAGTAAACGGGTCTGTCAGACTTGGGCTCAAAGGGAACCTTAGCCTCGCCGCCGCAGTTAGCGCAGGTAGCGGTAAAGTACTCTCTGGGGCCTCTGGCAGCGTTCTTTCTTGCGTCACGGCAGGGCTTGCAGCGCTGGGGCTCATTCTGGAAGCCTCTCTCAGCGTAGAACTCCTGCTCGCCGGCAGTGAAAACGAATTCATTGCCGCATTCCTTACAAACGAGTGTCTTGTCTTCGTACATTAGAAAATCCTCACTTTTGACAAAATCTTGCCCTTATGGGCTATATTGCGTTCAGCTTTTGCTGATATCGCCGGAACTAATGAATTGCGCCAGCTTTTTTCTGACGCGCTGGACCGCATTGTCTATTGACTTAACGGGCCGGTTGATTTCTGAAGCTATTTCCTGATACGACAGTCCCTTTAAGTAAAAACCTAATATTTCAGCTTCAAGTTTGGAGAGGCAGGCAAGGAAATTTTCCCAGAAATCGCTGGTATTCTCCCTATCGATTATCTCGTCCTCGGGTCCTCGCTGGAAAGCATGGTGCAAATCATTTAATGTATCTGCGTGATTTTCGTCAAAAAAGGGGGATTCAAGGGATAAGCAATCATCTATTGAGACATTTTTTTTGCTGTAGGAGGCTCTTATGGCTGAATAGAGCCTTCTCTTTATGCAAAGCTCGGCATAGGTTTTGAAGGAAGCACCGCCATCCTCGGAATAATTCCGTATGGCTGAAACAAGGCCGATCATTCCCTCCTGGATAAGATCCTCACTGTCTCCTCCTGCGAGGAAACAGACACGGGAACATGCCTTTACAACTATGCTGTATCTCTTTATCAGTTCTTCTTCTGCATCCAAGCTGCCGGACTTGGCAAGGCTCTGCAGCCGCTCATCGCTAAGATCGTTTGAATGCTTCATAAACATAATATACCCACTTTGCGGCTATTATTATATATGCGGCGTTGTTGATTGTCAAGAGCGGCAAATAATTTTTTTAACAAACCGGCCGTGTGTTCCGTCTTATTCAAGACGTTTCGGGGATTTTTATTAAAATTTTGTTACATCGTTCGCCAGCCGCTTTGCAATGCTCTGAGCCATATCCGCATCAAAGGCCTCTACCATAACGCGGATAAGCGCCTCGGTGCCGCTGGCGCGGATAAGCACTCTACCCTTTTCGCCAAGCTCGGCCTCGGCGGCCTTCACGGCCTCGGCAAGCTTCTCGCCGTCCATAATACGCTTCTTGTCAGCATCGCTCTTCACTGGTACGTTTATCAGCACCTGTGGGTACTGCACAAACTCAGAAGCGAGCTGGGAAAGGGTCCGCTTCTCGGCGGCGAGCAGACTGAGTATCTTCACAGCGGCAAGCTGTCCGTCGCCGGTGGTGGAATCATCAAGGAAAATGAGGTGGCCGGACTGCTCTCCGCCAAGGTTCGCGCCGATCTCCTGCATCATTTCAAGAACGTTGCGGTCGCCAACGGATGCGCAGCGCAGCTCTATGCCGTGCTTCTCGGCAAACATCCTGAAGCCTATATTGGACATGACAGTGGCCACTATATAATCATTTTTCAGCTTGCCCTGCCGCTTCATTCTGCTGCCGCAGATAGCCATGATATGGTCGCCGTCCAGCTCAGTGCCATTCTCGTCCACCACAAGGCAGCGGTCCGCGTCGCCGTCAAAGGCGATGCCGATATCGTATTCTCCGTCTTTAACGGCCTGGCAGAGAGACTTCATATTGGTTGAGCCGCATTTATCGTTGATATTCACGCCGTTGGGCTGGTCGTGGATAACGGTAAGCTCGATATCAAAGCGCGAGAAAAGCTTTCTTGCGGTAACGGAGGACGCGCCGTTGGAGCAATCGATGACCACCTTCAGGCCGGAGATACCCTCCGCCAAAGAAGCCAGGTGCTCAATATACGCGTTTACATATTCCTCTCTGCCACCCAGAACGCGTCCCACCGCGCCGCCCGTGGCCTTCGCCACAGGCCGGTCGTTGAGGATGATATCCTCGATGGCCTGTTCCAGCTCGTCAGAGAGCTTGAATCCGCTGCCGTTGAATATTTTGATGCCGTTATACTCAAAGGGATTATGGGACGCGGAGATAACTATGCCTGCGTCAGCCTTGGCCTGCATGGTGATGTACGCCACGGCAGGGGTCGGCAGAACGCCCAGAGGGATAACGTCCGCGCCTGCGGAGCAAAGGCCGGCGGTCAGCGCGGCCTCCAGCATATCCGAGGAAATTCTTGTGTCCTTGCCGATTGTGAAAAGCGGCTTTGCCTCCTTACCCTCTGCAAGTACCGCGGCGGCCGCCTGGCCCACCTTGAAGGCCAGCAGAGCGTCAAGTCCCTCGTTTGCTACGCCGCGGATTCCGTCAGTTCCGAATAATTTACCCATATACAAAACAGTCCTTTTTATAAATCAGATGTCCTCCAGCTTCTGCTGGCCGTCTATAGTGCCCTTCTGGCGATGAACGGGCTCATCAAACGGGAGTCCGAGATGCTCGTAGGCAAGCCGGGTGGCGCAGCGGCCCCGTGGCGTGCGGGTAATGAAGCCCTGCTGGAGCAAGAAAGGCTCGTAAACGTCCTCGATGGTCACGGCTTCCTCGTTGATAGTGGCGGCAAGGGTCTCAAGACCCACGGGGCCGCCGCCGTAATTTGTGATGATGCTGCCCAGAAGGCGGCGGTCTATGGCGTCAAGGCCAAGATGGTCTATCTCAAGGCGGCTGAGAGCGTCGTCAGCCACTTCCCGGGTTATAACGCCGTCGGCGCAGACCTGAGCGAAGTCGCGGACGCGGCGCAGCATACGGTTTGCTATTCGGGGCGTCCCCCGGGAGCGCTTGGCTATCTCCATAGAGCCGCCCCGGTCTATCTCGATATTCAGCAGACCGGCGCTGCGCTCAATGATCTTCTGTAGAGCCTCGGGCTCATAAAGCTCCAGCTTTAGGATAACGCCGAAGCGGTCACGCAGGGGCGCTGAAAGCTGACCGGAGCGGGTAGTAGCGCCGATGAGTGTGAATTTTTTAAGCTCAAGGCGAATGGAATTGGCCGAGGGGCCCTGGCCGATGATGATGTCTATCTCGTTATCCTCCATAGCGGGATAGAGTATCTCCTCCACGGCGCGATTCATGCGGTGTATCTCATCCACGAAGAGGATGTCATTGTCGTTGAGGTTGGTGAGCAGGGCGGCAAGATCCCGGGGCTTCTCGATTGCCGGCCCCGATGTCTTGCGGATATTCACGCCCATCTCGTTGGCAATGATGGAGGCCAGAGTGGTCTTGCCCAGACCCGGGGGACCATGAAGCAGTACATGGTCGAGCGGCTCCTGCCTTCTTCGGGCGGCCTCAATAAAAACTTTCAGATTACCCTTGGCTTTCTCCTGGCCGATATACTCCGCCAGAGTCTGAGGGCGCAGGCTGACCTCGCCATCATCCTCCGAAACGAAGGTAGGAGTAGTCAGCTCCTTATCAAAATCAAAACCGTTGGTAAAATCAATACTCATATGTATGACCGTTCCTTTTCATTGACAGTCCCATTATTTCAAGGACTTTTTCAGTATGAGCTTTATGGCTTCCTCAACGGTGAGTTTATCCATATCCACGCCCCTGAGGGCGGCGGTTATCTCATTGGGCGCATAGCCAAGCACTGTAAGGGCTGCGGTGATATCCCCGAGCTTACCTCCGGAATCGCCGCCGGAGAGCGCGGGACCCCAGCCCGCGTCGCCGGAAAGGTCGCCCAGCTCCATGCCTATCTTGTCCTTAAGCTCCAGCATGATGCGCTGAGCAAGCTTCTTGCCAATACCCGGTGCGATGGTGAGCGCCTTTTCGTTGCCTGCCGCCACAGCCATAGCCAACTCCTCCGGTGAGCTGGAGGAAAGGATGGAGAGCGCCGCCTTGGGGCCGACGCCCGAAATGCTGATGAGCAGCTTGAAGCAGTTCAGCTCCGTCTGGGCGGCAAAGCCGAAGATGTCAAAGGCGTCCTCACGGACGTTGCAATATGTATAAAGCTTCGCTTTCTCCCCGATATTCAGGGCGGCGAGGGTCTTCATGGTGGTATGGCAGGCAAAGCCCACCCCTCCGCAATCCACCACGGCGAGGTTGGCCTCCATGTGGGTTATGGTTCCGTTGAGATAATAAAACATCGCTTATTCTCCGTTTTATACTATGTTGTCTAAGTGGTGGCGTACTCCTTATCGCCCCACTGCTCATAGAGCAGGGACGATGCCGCACGGGCATGGCATATCGCCAGAGCCAGCGCGTCTGCTGCGTCATCGGGACGAGGTATCTTTTCCAGCCCGAGCAGGCGCTTGACCATGTCCATGACCTGCTTTTTCTCAGCACGGCCATAGCCCACCACAGACTGCTTGACCTGCAGGGGCGTATATTCATACATGGGTACGCCGTGCTGCCTGCCGCAGAGAAGAAGGACGCCGCGTCCATGTGCGACGGCAATACCGGTTTTCAGGTTCGTATTGAAAAACAGCTCTTCGATGGCGATAGCATCGGGCTTGAAGCTCTCGATGAGCTGGTTGCAGTCGTTATAAATAGCCTCAAGGCGCTCGGACAGCGGCAGCTTGGCCGGTGTCGTTATGGCGCCGTAGGTCACTGCCCGCTGCTTTCCGTTTTCCGAGCTGACTATACCGAAGCCGACCGTGGCTATGCCCGGGTCAAGCCCTAAAATGACCATACTCTTCTCCGTTTCATACCGCATTGATACTAAATATACTTTTTATTAAGTATCAGTTCAAAAGCACATTATTTTGTATATTGTATCACATTTGTGTGTAATTGGCAACCAGAAAAGGCACTATTGTTTTCTTCAGCAAAGCGCCCTGCGCGGCTATCCGTGCAGGGCGGTATTATCAATATTTCTCTATCAATTTTTCGCGGATGCGTCCGATAATGGCGTCGCTTACTCCGCAGGCACGGACATATTCCGTGATGCCGCCGTAGTTCTTTTCCAAATGCTCTATGAACCTCTCCATAGTCTCCGGGGCGGTGCGGTAGAAGCCTCGCGCGTAATCCGGGCGGCCTTCGCTGTCAACGAAATGCGGCCCGCCGGGAAGCCATGCATAAAAGGGGCGCAGGCAGCTCATAGAAAGGCTGTAATCGGCGATGATATCTATCGTCGCCACTCCGCAGACGCCCAGCAGCAGCGCCGTGAACACGCCGGTTCTGTCCTTGCCGGTGAAGCAGTGATAGAGCATGCAGCCCTCGCACTCTGCGGCAAGCTCGAAATTGTGCTTTACCCAATCCTTGCCCCGTTCTGCGATATCGATATATACCGGCACCCAATCAATATCGAAGGAGCCGGGCTCGCCGGGAGCCGGCTTATTTGAGGCTTTTGCCGCTTCGGTATCATACATGGAGCTCAGCACATAGCGGTGACCCGGAAGGTCTTTCAGCGTGCTGGGCAGAGACGCGCTCTCGTTCGCCCCGCGAAAATCCAAAGACATGGTCACGCCATAGTCCCGAAGAAAGCGTATATCGTTTTCGCTGAGAGCCCTGGGTACCTCGCTGCGTACGAAGACGCCGTAGCGGGTAACGCCGCCGTCGGCGGGAAAGCCGCCAAGATCGCGGGCGTTAAAAAGAGTTTCAAGGGGAAGGCGCTTATAATGTGTCATTTTCATTCTTCTCCACTGTTTCAGATGTTTTGCTTATCTCGGCAGGCTCGTCCTTTTGCACGGTCTCGCCTCTGGCTGCGGCCTCCTGCTCAAGAGCAGGCACGATTATATATTTCTTCACCACCGGATAGCAGGTAAAGACCACCACGAAGCCAGTGAGTGAATAATATAGGAATGGCGCTGCTATCAGGCTGACCAGCGGCAGCGTAAAGAAGCAGAGCACCGTCAGCAGCAGGCAGACAAAGCCCGCCCAGAGATTGCGCCAGAAGCCCAGCACCACGAAGTACCAGGAGTTCTTGAGAATGGCGAATACGCTCAGGTTCACGGAAACGGCGATCATATAGAAATAATGTCTCATAAAGAGATAAACGATAAGCGCTATGACAGAGAGGGTCTTGAGTATGACCGCGGACACCGCGGCAAACTCGCCCGTGCCAATGGAGAAGCCGGCAAGTATGCCGTTAGCCAGCAGGTAGACAACGATGACATCCAGCAGGCCGAAGAAAAGGCCCTGCTTGAAATTCGCCCAGCCTCTGGATACAAAGTCGGACATCCAGGCGTGCTCTTCCCTGGCGAAATTGCGGAAGATATAGGTCAGACCCATTGTGGCAGGACCGTAGAGTATTACGGAGATTATCACCAGCGGCATATGCAGGAAGGTTGGAATATAGCTGACTACCGAGGCGAAGATGCCGATACCGGGCAGCATGTCTATAAACTCGCCGCTCTCGCTCACGAGTTGGTCGGCAAAGTAGCCGTTTATGGTAAAATACACCAGAATCAGCATTGGCAGGGTAACGAGGAAATAATAAATATTAAGGGTGATAAATCGCCAGAACTTTCTGAAAAAAAGCTCGAAGAAGAGGAAAAATCCGTGCTTTACCGGCGCGTCGCTGGGCAGGTCGGGTCTTGCTTTATACTTGTAAGGTCTGAATAAGCTCATTTGTAATTATCTTTCTCCCATTATTATGCTCTATGCTCTCGGGTGGGCCTTCTTGTAGACGTCCTTAAGCTGTTTTTTGACTATCTTCGCGTATATCTGAGTGGACGAAATGTCCGAATGACCAAGCATTTCCTGAATGGAGCGCAGGTCGGCGCCATTCTCAAGCAAGTGAGCCGCGAAGGAGTGGCGCAGAGTGTGGGGCGTTATATCCTTGGTGATGCCCGCCTTCTTCTGATAGGTCTTGACTATCTTCCAGAAACCCTGGCGGGACATGCGCTCTCCGTTCATGTTGACGAAAAGGGCTTCCTCATCCGCTTGGGCGACCATACTCATGCGTACCTTTTCCATATAGTCCGAAATGGCCTTCACCGCCATGGAATACATTGGTATTACGCGTTCCTTATCCTTGCCGCGGCATCTGATAATGCCCACTGAGAGGTTCACATCGTCCACATCCAAGGCGATAAGCTCGCTTACGCGCATACCTGTGGCATATAGCAGTTCCAGCATGGCTCTGTCCCGTATGCCCTTCATATCCGTGGGATCAGGCTGCTCCAGAAACAGCTCCACTTCCTTGCTGCTTAGTATCTCCGGCAGCTTGCGCGACTGCTTTTCCAAATCCACATTTTTAGCGGGATTTATTGGAACTATGCCCTCGCATACAAGCTGCTCATACAGGCACTTTACCGAAGCCACCGTTCTGGAAATGGTCGCCGCCGAGCGTCCCTCACGGCACAGGAGCTGCACATAGGCGGCAACATCCTCGCTCTTTATTCGCATAAGCTCCAGACCGCGCTCCGCGCTCATATAGTCCCGGAAGCGTTTTACATCCCGCAAATACGAAATCAGGGTATTGGGCGAGACCTTTTTTTGATTTTTCAGGTAATCTTCAAAGCTGCGGAGAATTTCCTCGTCACTCATAGTCTCTCCCTCCTTTCGTACTTTTGCGGAGCTGATACGATTTCCCGCTGTTAATATCTGCTTTTCAGGCGTTAAGCGCCGCCCTGGCAGCGGCAAGCAAAACTGACGCCGCCCCTGATATCATGAGTATTTTCAAAAAAGCCGGAACGGTGTCGGGCTGAAACCGCGTACCTGAAATCATAAGTCCCAGTACCGCCTTCGATGCACGCATCGCGCAGACACACAGCACTGTGAACACCGGCAGCGCCAGAACTACGAACCATCCGCATTGCAGAAAGGCTGCGCTCCAGCTCCCGCTTATCGCGAGATAGGCCGACATTGCGAAGCCCGCCGCGAAACCGGCGGCCGCCGGCAAAAAAGGCAGCAGGAAAAAGCCAATACAGGAGCTTCCCAAAATAAGAACAGCTCCCACCGCCAGCAGATTCCCTGCCAGACACTCTCCGAATCCGCTTCCCCGCTCCAGCAGCCATCCGGCTCCGGAGCCACCCACGTAAGAGCCGGAAAAGCTTCCGGCAGCAGCGCCCAGCAGCAGGAACACGGAGCATATGGCAAAGGCCGCAAAGCCTCCTCCCTGCCCGGAACCCTTTTGTTTTCTCAGACGTTTCATGCCCGTCCACCTCCATAAAACAGCTTATTAAGGCAAGGGCAGAAACATTCCGGACGCTTCTCGCATATCAGTAGCGGTAGTTAACAATATATTACAAAACCTTCTTCAGTTCAAGGCAAATGGCGAAATATAATTATTTTTGTCTATTTCGTCAATGTATTATGTCTACTATATTATGTCTACCTAATATTTTATCAAAACAAATACTTGCCTATTTTCAGTGTTTTTTCGCAATATATCGGCTTCGTATAGTGTTTTGACCACAAGATATTGTCAGCCAGTATTCAAAATTATGTAAACCTCCGTCGGCAGTGTGTTTTTCCCGTTATTTCCTGCCTTTTTTCACCGCCGACAAAATTCCCGCAAGCACAGCCCCGCCCATAAATGCGGCAGGCATGGAAGCGGAAAAGCCTTCGCTGCCGGGCAGCATCAGACCCAGAGCAAAATTAATGGCAAAGGCGGCCGTCCCCACTCCCATCGCCGAAGGCAGACTAAGCTTCGGCGCTCTCACCGCTCCGGTAAAAGAGCCCGCGAAGGAGCTGAGCAGCGCGCATATCACCGAGAAAACGGGCATTGCGCTCTCGGCTATCACCCCGGCAGAGGTCAGGGCAGCCATTACCGACAGCAGTACCAGCTCCACTATAAAGGCGACAGCGAGTCCTGTTCTGAACGCTTTGGGCAGAGTTCGCTCTGTTCTGTGAGTTCGTGTTTTCATAAAAAGTACCTCCCGAAGAATAGATATAAAATACTATTCCTCGGGAGGCGATATAATTCGTTATGATTACTTCTGAGCGGTATCCTTGCCGGTGGTAGAGATGGCCCACTTGGTCACTTGGATGCGGACGCGATCCTCGCCGGTCTCGAAGGTGATAAGATCGTCCTTAATGTTGACGATCTTGCCCACCATGCCGCCGATGGTGGTAATCTCATCGCCGACACTGAGCTGGTCTCTCATTTCCTGAAGCTTTTTCTTCTTCTTGTTCTCCGGACGGATAAGGAAGAAATAAAATACCACTATCAGGACAACAAACATCAAAATATAAGAAAAATTACCCAAAGCACGCGACCTCCGTTTCAATATAACAAATCGATTATATACGCTATAATTCCAAATAGCAAGCTTATTTTTTCAAATACCCGGCATAAAATTCCGTTCTGAACTCTTCAAAGCGCCCATCCTCTATTGCCGCGCGTATTTTTTCCATAAGTTTATTGTAGAAATACAGGTTATGCATAGCTCCGTGGCGCATGGCCAGCATCTCCCCCGCCGCGAAAAGATGGCGCAGATACGCCTTGGAATAGCGGCGGCAGACCGGGCAATCGCAGTCCGGGTCGATGGGCGAATCATCGTACTTATACTTTTCGTTCTTGATGTTCACCACGCCCGACCATGTGAAGAGCTTGCCGTGGCGTCCGTTGCGGGATGGCATTACGCAGTCGAAGAAGTCAACGCCGCGGCGCACGCCCTCGATAATGTTCTCGGGAGTGCCAACACCCATAAGGTAGCGGGGCTTGTCCGAAGGCATTTCCGGAGTGACTGTCTCGAGAATTTCATACATTTCCTCCGCCGTTTCGCCCACGGCCAGACCTCCGATGGCGTATCCGGGCAGATCAAGCTCCCGGATGCGCTTCATGTGATCCACACGCAGATCCTTGAATACGCCGCCCTGGTTGATGCCGAAGAGCATCTGGCCGGGGTTCACCGCGCCGTCCATAGAGTTGAGGCGGGTCAGCTCCTCCTTGCAGCGCACCAGCCAGCGGTAGGTGCGGTCGCAGCTGTTCTTGAAATACTCATAGGGCGAGGGTATTTCCACGCACTCGTCGAAGGCCATTGCCACATCGGAGCCCAGTGCGGACTGTATGGCCATGCTCTCCTCGGGACCCATGAATATCTTTCGTCCGTCGATATAGGACTTGAAGGTGACACCCTCCTCCTTTATATTCTTGGTTTCCGCCAGAGAATATACCTGAAAGCCGCCGCTGTCTGTAAGAATAGGCTTGTTCCAGCCCATGAACTTATGCAGCCCGCCAAGGGATTTGACCACATGCGGCCCCGGGCGAAGGCTTAGGTGATAGGTATTTGAAAGCTCTATCTGGCAGCCTAACTGCTCCAGGTCTCTGGCTGAAAGGCCGCCCTTTATGGCTGCCTGCGTACCAACGTTCATGAAAACCGGGGTCTGAGCGGTACCGTGAGGCGAGGTGAACTCGCCGCGCCGGGCGCTGCCGTCGGTGCAAATTACTTTAAAACCCATAATCTATCCTTTCTTGCTCTCTAACTCTTTGCTTGCCGCGGGCTTCGGGCTCAGCTTCAGGAAGCCGGCCAGCAGACCGCCCACAACATTTCCGGCAACGGAGCAAAGCCACCAGACAAGACCCTGAAAATTCATACCGCTGCCGGCGCCGAAGAAGAATGCGTCCGCCACGCAGTGCTCCGCGCCGATGCCCACAAAAGCGGCGACAGGCACGATGACAGCCAATAGCTGGCCAGTCTTACGCCAGCCTTCAACGGCTATGTATATCAGGATACCGCAGACGGTGCCGCTGAGGAAAACGTGATACAGCGGCTTTGCCAGCTTGGCGGCTATGGCAGCCGCCTCGCCGCAGCAGGCTTTATACAGCAGGCCGCAGATATATGCGGTCACGGAGTTGACAAGCAGGGCTATCAGGCAGTCGAGTGCCGCCCTGCCGCTGCGGACATAACCGAACATTCCGGTGCAGAGCTTACCCCCAAGAACGAAAACAGCTATCAGGCCTACGCTGAAAAGTACCGTACCGAAGCCGCTGCCCAGCTTCGTAAGAGCCATGCCGCCGATGCTTATGGCAATACCCGCCAGAACCGCCGCCTTAACATTTGAAAGCTGTGTTTTGATATCCATACCTCACAACCTCTTTCTCCCTTAGTTTTCTCTCCTCACGTTCAAAAAAGTGATCAGTTTATTTATTATACAACCTGTTCCGAATTCTTTCAATGGCATTTCCGCAAAAATCAGAGGCGCGGCACAGCGCACCACGCCTCTGCTCGTTTATGGAATTTATTTTCCCGCTCAGCTTATGAACATCGCGTCACCGAAGCTGAAGAAACGGTAGCCCTCCCGGACAGCGGTATTATATGCCGCAAGGACATTTTCGCGCCCCGCGAGAGCGGAAACCAGCATAATGAGCGTGCTCTCCGGCAGGTGGAAATTGGTGACCAGCGCGTCGATGCACTTGAACCTATATCCCGGATATATATAAATATTTATCCAATCGGAGAACTCATGAAGCATGCCATTCTCGTCGGATACGGCCTCGAGAGTGCGGCAGCTCGTGGTACCCACAGCGATAACGCGGCGTCCCTCGCGCTTGGCGCGGTTCACCCTTTCTGCCGTTTCGGCGTCGATCACGCAGTACTCGGCGTGCATCTCATGCTCCTCCACCGTTTCCTCCTTGACGGGACGGAAGGTACCGAGACCCACATGGAGGGTGAGATAGCACAGCTCCACGCCCTTGGCTTCGAGCTGCGCCAGCAGCTCTTTCGTGAAGTGCAGACCGGCGGTGGGCGCGGCGGCAGAGCCGATATTGCGTGAATAAACGGTCTGATAGCGCTCCGAGTCCTGCAATTCCTCCTTTATATAGGGCGGGAGGGGCATTTTACCAAGCTCCTCAAGTATCTCGAGGAATATGCCGTCATAATAAAAGCGGATAAGGCGGTTGCCTCCGGGCAGCTTCTCCAGCACCTCGGCGGTGAGCTTTCCCTCGCCGAATATGAGCTTAACTCCCGGCTGGGTCTTTTTTCCCGGACGGGTCATGCACTCCCAGACTCCGCCTCCCTTATCGCTGAGCAGCAGCACCTCCACGGCGCCGCCGCTTTCCTTTCTGCCGAAGATACGGGCCGGCAGCACCCGAGAATCATTGAGTACAAGGCAGTCTCCCTTCCGCAGGAAATCGGGCAGCTCATAGAACATATGATGCTCAACGGCGCCGCTTTCCTTATTCAGCAGCATAAGGCGGGAGTGGTCGCGCTTTTCCAGCGGTGTCTGTGCTATCTGCTCTTCCGGCAGCTCATAGTAAAAATCACTCGTTTTCATCCAACTGTAACCCCGGTAAAATAGAATTCAAGTATGTCCTTATATGTCATTCCCTGCTCTGCCATAGCTTTGGCGCCGTACTGGCTCATACCCACATTATGCCCCCAGCCTGAGCCGGTAATCACATATTTATCCGCGGCAATGGCCGTGCCGCCGCCGATCACGGATATTTCCTCAAGCCCCGCGCCGGTCATTACGCTGACGCTGCCGTAGGACGTTATCTTCTCCACAATACCGCCGCTGCCCACGGCATAGACCTCATTGATGTCCTCCAGAGCGTTGGCCGCAGAATTGGCATAGAGCACCGTACCTGCCGGCTGGTTCTCAGCGGCAACGGTAAAGCGCATGCTGTAGGTATATTTTTCATAAGTGGGACTATACAGGATGGTGCTGGCATTATACTTTGAAAAGGTCCAGTTCTTGCCGTTGGCATCGGTAAATTTCAGGGAATAAATATTGCCAACATCGGTATATGTGGGGGTTATGCTCACGATGTCCGCGCATTTATACCCCTTCATCTGGAGTATGCCGGTTATTTCCTCCGCGGTATATGTAAATGTCCAGTTCTTGCGGCCGGTATCCACATATTCCTCATAAGGGTCGTATACGCCCCGGAGATAGGGTATCTCCTCATTGAAAACGTTTTCGCTGCTTTCGGTGGCTCCTCCATCCGAGGAGAAGTAAAAGACCTGGCATATCTCGCCGTTATAGCTTATATACTGCCCGGCTGTCTCGTCCACGGCGGTATCGCTGCCCGTTCCTGCTCCGTTAGTGCCGTAATACGCCTGGCAGTCGACGGTACGGCAGAGGTCGAAGCCATAGCTTCTGTGGCCGTTGATATGAGCCGCCGCATAAGTGCGGGCACAGACCGCCTGAGCCTTAAGCGCCTCTATTGGCCAGAGGGTATTCATCTCATAAGGCACAACGCCCTTGATATAGTCCTCTATGTCCACAACGTTTACCACCGTTATATTATTACCGGTGAGCCGCGTATACTGAAACGCTCCGTAATATTTATAGCCCTTGAACCAGGTCTGAGGCTTTTCCCCGCTGTCATCCGGACGGGGCTTCACCGCCAGCGAAGCGGAGGTGCCGCAATCGAACTGAAAGATTATGCGCGTCGTACCGGTGGCGACAACTGTTATGCAGGAGGAACTGGCGGTCATGGCTATACCGTCTATGCCCCGCTCATACATGGCAGTCTCAGCCGCTGACGCGGAGGTATAGCTGCCCACGTAGACATACCAGCCGCCGTTATGATAGGCAGGGAAAGCGTCATTATAATCCGCCGCGGCCTGCTTGGCGGCATCAAACGAGGTATACTCCCCATTCAGACGGATATGGTAGCAGCCAACAACCTCATAGTTTTCGCCGGGAGTCTTGTCATAATAGGTGCCGCCGGAAAGGTACATGTTCCAATCCTTGAGCATTGTCAGCTTTATCTCGTCGGTCTCGCCAACGGGATGGAATTCCCGCACAGAATCATAATAGCCGAAGGTATAGCCGCTGCCGATATAATTCTGCAGATTGGCGCTCATCAGCTCGTTCGAGCCGTAATACAGCCCTATTTTCATGGTGGTGGTCTCGTTTACATAAGCGGCGGAGGCCTCCTGTCCCACGGGGACAAAAATCCCCGTCAGCAGCAGGGCAGCCGCGGAAAAAGCAGCCATTACCGCCCTTTGAATGCATTTTCTATTCATTTTCTTCTCCAAACGCCGAAGTTTTTAGTCATTTACACCGTTGACACATTATATAGCATCAGTTATAATTCTAAGATAATAAGCCGCTCTATGGTTCACGGCGGAATTCGACATTATTTTTATTATAACAAAAATGGTGTTTTTTGCAATACATGTTCGAATATTTACCTTTATTTGTCAGGAGGTTTTTTTAGATGGAAAAATATAAGGTCGGTATAGTCGGTGCGACGGGCATGGTCGGCCAGCGCTTTATCACTCTCATAGCTGAGCACCCCTGGTTTGAGCTTACCGTTCTCGCCGCCAGCTCCCGCAGCGCGGGCAAGACCTATGAGGAGGCCGTGGCAGGCCGCTGGGCTATGGAGACCGAGCTGCCCGAAAAGGCCAAATCCATCGTTGTTATGGACGCAGTCGGGGACGCCGAGAAGATAGCCGAGGCAGTTGATTTCATCTTCTGCGCCGTAGATATGAAGAAGGACGAGATACGCACCCTTGAGGAGCGCTACGCCAAGCTGGAATGCCCCGTTGTTTCCAACAACAGCGCTCACCGCTGGACTCCCGATGTGCCGATGGTAGTACCCGAGCTGAACCCCGAGCATCTGGAGGTCATCGCCGCCCAGAAGAAGCGTCTCGGCACAAAGCGGGGCTTCATCGCCGTCAAGTCCAACTGCTCCATCCAGAACTACGTTCCCGCCCTGCATCCCATGCGTGAATTCGGCATTGATAAGATACTTGTTTGCACCTATCAGGCAATTTCCGGCGCCGGCAAGACCTTTGAGCGCTGGCCGGAGATGGTGGATAACGTCATCCCCTACATAGGCGGCGAGGAAGAGAAGTCCGAGCAGGAGCCCCTGAAGATATGGGGTCATGTGGAAAACGGCGAGATAGTCAAGGCCACCGAGCCCGCCATCACCGCCCAGTGCATCCGCGTCCCCGTTTCCAACGGTCACATGTCCGCAACCTTCGTGAGCTTCAAAAACAAGCCCACCGAAGAGGATTTCATTTCCCGTTGGGCCAATTTCAAGGGTCGTGCCCAGGAGCTGAACCTCCCCTCCGCTCCCAAGCAGTTCCTCCACTATTTCCACGAGGATGACCGTCCTCAGACCAAGAGCGAGCGCGAGTTGGAGCACGGCATGGCTGTTTCCATCGGCCGTCTGCGCCCCGACACCCAGTATGACTACAAGTTCATTGCCCTTTCCCATAACACTCTCAGAGGCGCGGCAGGCGGAGCAGTGCTCCTGGCCGAGCTGCTCTGCGCAGAAAATTACATCACCCGCAAGTAAAAGCTATCAGAGGAGAATGCCCTATGAAACAACCCCTGTTTAAAGGTTCAGCCACCGCCCTTGTTACCCCCTTCAAGGACGGAAAGATAAATTTTGAGGCCATGAAGCGCATCATCGATGAGCAGATATCCGGCGGCACCGCCGCTTTGGTAGTCTGCGGTACCACCGGTGAGAGCGCCACCCAGACCCTTGAGGAGCATATGGAGACCGTTGACTTCTGTGTGAAGTACGCGGCAGGCCGCATCTGCATCATCGCGGGCGCCGGCTCCAACGACACGGCTGCCGCCGTGATGCTCGCGCAGCACGCGGAAAAGTCCGGAGCTGACGGTCTGCTGGTGGTCACTCCCTATTACAACAAGGCCACTCAGAAGGGTCTCATCCGCCATTACAATGTTATTGCGGACAGCGTAAATGTTCCCATCATTCTCTACAATGTACCCGGCCGCACCGGCTGCGGCTTCACCGCCGCCACCTACAAAGAGCTTTCCAAGCACCCCAACATAATCGGCGTAAAGGAAGCCAGCGGCAACTTTGACCTCATCAACGAGACCAGGACCATCTGCGATGATGATTTCTACATCTGGAGCGGCGATGACGCTCTCACCCTTCCAATGATGGCAATGGGCGCTCAGGGCGTTATTTCCGTCCTCGCCAACTTCCTGCCCCGGGTCATGGCGGATATCTGCGAGCACTGCTTCCGCAACGACTTCGCCACCGCCCGCGAGCTGAACCGCAAATATCTCCACCTTATGAACGCCATGTTCTGTGAGGTCAACCCCATCCCCGTAAAGACGGCCATGAACCTGCTCGGCTACGACGTGGGCGAGCTGCGCCTGCCTCTCTGCGAAATGGAGCCCGCCAATGTGGCTAAGCTGAAGGCCGAGCTGGTCAACGTGGGTCTGAAGCTCGTCGACTGATACAAAAAGAGGTACAGAAATGATAAAGCTTATAATATCCGGCTGCAACGGCAGAATGGGCCAGGTCGTCACCCGCCTCTGCAAGGCTGACGGCGGCTTCGAGATAGTCGCCGGCTTCGACCAGAACACCGCCAAGCTTTCCGACTATCCGGTCTATGCCCATCCGATGGAATACGCGGGCCGGGCGGACGTGATAGTGGATTTCTCCAGTCCGGCTGCCCTCTCCCCTCTGCTGGCATGGTGCAGGAGCAAGAATGTACCCCTTATCCTCTGCTCCACCGGTTACAGTGACGAGCAGTTGGAGAACATCAAGGCCGCCTCCGAGGAAATGCCCATTTTCAAGTCCGCAAATATGTCTCTGGGCATAAACGTGCTTATGGAGCTGGTAAAGCGCGCCGCCGAGGTCATGGGCGAGACCTTTGACATCGAGATCGTGGAGAAGCACCACAATCAGAAGAAGGACTCCCCCAGCGGCACAGCCCTGATGCTGGCCGACGCGGTAAGGGACGGTCTTGCATATGAGCCGGAATATATCTATGACCGCAGCCAGGTTCGCCGCCCCCGGGACAAAAAGGAGATAGGCATCTCCGCTGTTCGCGGCGGCACCATTCCCGGCGAGCACTCCGTCATCTTCGCCGGTACGGACGAGGTCATTGAGTTTAAGCACACGGTTTATTCCCGCGAGGTATTCGCCGCAGGCGCCGTCAAGGCAGCCAAATTCATGGCGGGCGTTAAAGAGCCCGGCATGTACGATATGGGCGATGTTTTAAAGAGCATATGATTAAAGGCAGCAGAACTTGGCTCTGCTGCCTTATTGCTTACAAAAGTGATCTTCAACGGTATATCGTTATTTCGCTTCCAGCACACGGGCGAGAAACTCCTTGGTGCGGTCTTCCTTTGGATTATTGAATATCTCCTCTGGAGTTCCCATCTCCACGATGCTGCCGTCGGCCATGAGCACGACGCGATCTGCCACGTCCCGGGCGAAGCCCATCTCATGGGTAACGACTACCATTGTCATGCCGCCCTCGGCAAGCTCCTTCATAACGTTGAGGACTTCGCCGACCATTTCGGGGTCAAGGGCGGATGTAGGCTCGTCAAAGAGCATGATGTCTGGGTTCATGGCCAGGGCGCGGGCGATGGCAACACGCTGCTGCTGACCGCCGGAGAGCTGGTGCGGATAGGCATGAGCCTTGTCCTCCAGACCGACACGTGCAAGGAGCTCAAGAGCCCTTTTTTCGGCCTCGTCCTTGCTCATTTTCTTCAAATCAACGGGAGCCAGCATTATATTCTTTATAACGGTGAGGTGGGCAAAGAGGTTGAAGCTCTGGAACACCATACCGATATTTTCGCGAATTTTGTTTATATCAAGCTTGGGGCTGGTTATCTCGGTTCCGTCAACGATTATCTGGCCGTCAGTGGCTTCCTCAAGTCTGTTCATGCAGCGAAGAAAAGTAGACTTACCGCCGCCGGAAGGACCGATAATGCACACGACCTCGCCCTCATTAACGGTAAGGTCGATGCCGCGGAGCACCTGGAGCTCCCCAAAGCTTTTATGCAGATTTTTAATTATTACCTTTTCTGTCATAGTTAAACTTCTTCTCCACATATTTTGATATCAGCATCAGAACGGAAATGAACGCCAGGTAGCACACAGCGACCAAAATATACGTTGCAAAGAACTGATAGGACGAACCGACATATACCTTTGCTTTGTTTACAACGTCCGCAAGACCGATGACGGAGAGGATGGAGGTGTCCTTAACAGTAATAATAAACTGGTTGACCAGCGAGGGGATAGCTATTTTGAAGGCCTGAGGAAGAACTATCTTCATAGTGGTCCTCATGCTGCTCAGACCAAGGCTGCGGGCCGCTTCCACCTGTCCCTTGGGCACAGCGGAGATAGCCGCGCGGAAAATCTCGGATATGTACGCGCCGCCGTTAAGGCTGAGAGTAATGACGCCGGCGGTGAACGCGTCCATTCTGAAATTCGGGGAAATAAGCTGCTGTATCACCTGGGGCAGACCGAAATAAATGATGAAGGCCTGGACTATCATAGGCGTACCGCGGATGATCCAGATGTATACGCCCGCGATGGCCCTCAGCACTCTGCTCTTGGAGAGAGAGCACATGCAGGAAACAAAGCCTATCACCATGCCTATCGCAATTGATATGAGAGATATGACAACAGTTATTCCCAAGCCCTGAATTAACAGAGGCGTCGCTTCCGATAAAACTCTTCCAAAATCCATAAGATACCTTCCGATAATTTCTGAAAAACAGCGGCCGGACAGTAGTGACCGCCCGGCCGCTGCCTTTTTCGTTTATTGCTGCTTACTTGGCTGACGATTAATAGCCGTACTTGGCAAGGATTTTATCATACTCGCCGCTGGCCTTGATATTGGCAAGACCCTGGTTGAACATCTTGATGAGCTCGGGGTTGCTGCCCTTCTTTACGGCGAAGCCATAGGAGCCGGGATTGAGAACATCGCCCACAGTCTTGAGGTCAAGGTTCTCGGACTGGATCGCCCAGCCGACAACGGAACGGTCCTCGAAGCAGGCGGCGTTGGTGCCGTTTACAACAGCGGTATACATGGTGGGAGAATCCTCATAGTACTGGAGGGTGAAGCCGTAGTCATCGGCGATGCTGGCGGCATAGTCGGCGCCGGCGGTGCTGGTCTTGACGGCGACGGTGAGGCCGTTGAGATCCTCAAGGGAATCGATGCCGCTGTCGGCCTTGACTGCCATGATCTGGCCGTCCTCGAAATATCCGTCGGAGAAGTCATAAACCTCGGCTCTGTCGGGACGGATGGTCATACCGGCGATCATGGCATCGGCCTGGCCGGACTGGACTGCGCCCATAGATGCGTCAAAGCCCTCATTGTGTATTTCATACTTGAAGCCCTGGTCCTTGGCGATAGCAGCCAGAAGGTCCATGTCAACGCCTATGTAAGCACCGGTAGCGGCATCATAATACTCAAAGGGAGCAAATGCGTTATCGGAATAGATTACATAGGTCTTGCTGTCCTTTTTGCAGCCGGACATGCAGCCGACTATCATGAGGACCGCCAATGCGATAGTCAAAACGCGAATAACAGTTTTCTTCATTGTTAGTTCCTCCTAAAATTTTTCCACATACCGTATTACATATGACCAATTTTGCAAGCCGGGCATATGTAATATTGCAATGGATAAATTATTATATCATTGTTTTTTTTCGCTGTCAACTTTTAGATTCCCCATAAAATTCATTAACTGGCAATATTTTTCACAATTTTGTCAACGTTTTCCCGGGAATATTCTATTTCTGCAGAATACATACGCGCCAACTCACGGCGGTGCTCCGCGCTTATTTTGCCCTTTCGTGTAAATTCCGCCGCGGCAAGGGTATAGAGCAGGTACACGCTCAATGCTGCAAGTCCCATCGCCCCGGCCTTGCATCCTTCATACATCTCCGCTCCGAAATGGCGGTAGACAAAATACACCGCGAGCTGCTCATATTCATAGTCAAAAGCCCCGGCATAGCGCTCATAGCCTGTGAAATCTATATGCTCCGCTTCTTTCAGCCCCTCCAGCAGCTTTGTCCACTCCCCGTCAAGCCGCTCAAGGGAGAGGAAAAAACGCGCCAGCTCCGCCGGGCGCAGCCTGGGCATCCTTACCCCGCAAAGCTCCAGCGCCTTTTCCATGCGCTCTGCCAGCGGCAGCCCTCTGTCCTGTAAAATTCCGAGAATCTCGTATTTGCTTTTCAGCACATCCTTCTCCAGCTCATCCGCCGCCTCCTCCGGCTCATCGTCCTCCGCGAATAAAAACCGCATCGGCTCCTCTCTGCTCATCAGCAGCTCGCAGACCGCCTCGCAGCAAAGCCCGAGTCCAAGCTCCGTGCTGCCGGAAAAGAAATTGCGGAAGCGGGGATGGTCGGAGCATATCCCGCAAAGATGCTCCTCTCCCAGTTCTGCGTAAATATCGCAGAGGTTCCCTCCGTTGAGAAAGGGACAGCGCTCATTTTCCCCGAGGATGAAATGCGGCGTACCCCGGCGGGATATATTCTTTTTCAGCCTCCTGCCAAATTCGCCGCCGACGGAGCGGTAATACGCAAGGCTCTCCTCGTCTATGTCTATCTCCCATCCAATGCAGCAATTATGGCGGCAGGCCGCGGCGGTGCATCGGAAGCTTTCATAGTAATCGGGAAAAATTATTTTCATATAAATCCTCCATGCGGCAGCACCGCACAAATAGTTATTAAAAAATTCCCCCGCATGGAGGATTTTTTGCCATCATCGCCGGTTTCCCAAAGGGCGAGGCGATGGGCTTTTTATAATTTTTATAATATAGTGTGATTTTTCACACTAATCCCCCTTTACGCGGATTTTTGCCATTTTCGCCGTTGCCCGTAGGGCAAGGTGATGGGCTTTTGTATGATGTAGTGTGATTTTTCACACTAAAAACCTCTTGACATACGGAAAAAGCGTATTTATAATTCTGGCACAGCGGTATGAAGATATTGGGAGAGAACTGCGCCGCAGTCACCGAAGGGGTAATACTCTCAGGTAAAAGGACTGATTTTGGACCGCCCTCTGTATGTAATATAAACGAACGGAGTACATTTTGCTGCAATGGTAAGGTGTACTTTTTTATTTAAAGGTATGCGGTGTGAAAGCTCACACTATATGATAAAAGCCCATCTGCTCGCCGCTTTGCGGCAACCGCGGATGATGGCAAAAATCCTCCATGCGGGGGAATTTTTTAATAACTATTTGTGCGGTGCTGCCGCATGGAGGATTACAATGAACATCTTCATACTCGTTTTTGAAATAATCGGCACGATAGCCTTCGCGGTCTCCGGAGCGATGACCGGCCTGCGGAAGAATATGGACATTTTCGGCGTATGCATACTCGGTCTGACCACAGCCGTGGGAGGCGGCATCATCCGTGACCTTATTCTGGGCATAACTCCCCCGGCCACCTTTCAGGATCCTATGTACGCGCTGATAGCCATAGGCGTTTCCATAATAATCTTCATCCCAGTTGTCCGCCGCCTGCTTTTCACAAACAGGCGCGCATACGAGCTCATCCTGCTTATCACCGACTCGGCGGGTCTGGGCATCTTCACGGTCTACGGCGTGAGCACGGCCGTTGACGCGGGTTTCGGCGGCAATTTCTTTCTCACCGTTTTTGTGGCGGTGCTTACCGGCGTTGGCGGAGGCGTTATCCGCGATCTTTTCGCCAGGGACAGGCCATACATATTTGTAAAGCACATTTACGCCTGCGCTGCTCTTGCCGGAGCCATACTCTGCGCCTTACTCTGGAACGCCGCGAGCCGCAGCGTCAGCATGATAGCGGGCTTTGCCCTCGTTGTGCTCATCCGTCTTTTAGCGGCAAAGTTCCGCTGGAGCCTGCCCAAGGCGAAGGAATTCGCGGAGTGACGGGCTATTTATACCCGTTCACCGGGCTATACAAACATTTTTGCGGAGATACTTCGCCGGACTCGCGAAGTATCTCCGTAATTTTTATGAAGCTCCGCTGCCTTATCCGTGGCCTCTTTTTCTTTTCGCTATGGGATTGGCCCGGGCGGCCTCGCGCAGGCCGGTATCCTCAACATGGGTATATATCTGCGTGGTGTTCAGGCTCTCGTGACCGAGAACGTCCTGAAGAGTACGCACATCCACGCCGTTCTGCAGCATCAGTGTGGCCGCCGTATGGCGCAGCTTATGTGTGGATATCTGTGTGGCGTCCAGACCGGCAAGCTTCAGGTTCTTTTCCACCATTTTCTGCACGCCGCGCACGCTTATGCGGCGGAAGTTGCGGCTGATGAAGAGGGCGTTCTCGTGACCGGGGTCGATCTTCGTCTCATCACGAATTGCAAGATATTCGTCGATGGCCTCCCGTACCTCGGGAGTTATGAACACGAGGCGATCCTTGTTGCCCTTGCCGTGGACGCGTATGGAATCCTCCGAAACATCGCTGACATTCAGCCCCACCAGCTCCGACACACGCAGTCCGCAGCTCAAAAACAGCAGCAATATACAGTAATCCCGCACCTCAAAGGGTCCCTTTACGGCATCCAGCAGCCTGTCGCACTCATCCTCGTGCAGAAAATGCGGCAGAGACTTTTTCAGCTTCGGGTTGTCCATAGCCTCCGCCGGATTATGCTCGGCGACATGTGCCGTTTTTGTAAGATATCCGTAAAAGGAACGTATCGAAGCCAGCTTGCGGGCGCGGCTTACGGCGGTCAGGCCCACGTTTGTTTCGTCCCGGGTCTTCAGTTTACGGATACCGCTGCGTTCATTGGAGAGGAAGTCCAAAAAGTCCAGAATATCCGATGGAGTAACGGAGCAGATCAGCTTTTCATCCACATCGTCGATGGATATCTCGTCAAAAGGCTCGTCCAGCGTGGCGAGGTCGCGGGATATTTTAATGTAGCGGAAAAACATCCGCAAATCAAGATAATAGCCCTCCACAGTACGGGGCGAATGGTTCAAAATATTCTGATGATATGAAAGAAAGTCCTTGATCAGTCTGGGCGCTTCGACCTTGTAATTGACCGCCATGCTGCGTCACACCCTTCGCGCGTTATTTCATGCAAGGATAATACCACATGTGTATTTAATTTAATCCCGCAGAAGATATTTTTTCCTATATTATACTCAACGTGCCTTTTTATGTCAAATTATGAAATGCCGCTCCGCCGGAAATCACGTTCACAAAGGCAGAGGCACCCCGCAAGACTTTCTCAGTCTTGCAGCGCGCCTCTATACGTTATTATACTGCCCGTATCAAGTTGTGATAAACAATGCAAGCTCTGCTTCATCGTCATCAACGCTGCCGGTTTCCTCAAAGCCGAAGGACTTGTATAATCCAAGAGCAGCGATATTATCAACATTGCAGGTCAAGACAACTTTATTGGAGTTTCCAAAAGGCTTGGTTGATATATATTCCAGACATTTCTGAATGGTCATTCTCCCATAGCCCTTGTTCTGATGCTTTTCATCTATCATCATATGCCAGATATTATATTCTTCAAGATCATAATCATATATCACCATAACATATCCAACCATTTCATCCCCGCAATAAACTCCAAACGGCGTACATTGACTGTAATACACATACGCCTGCGCAAGACTTCTGATAGGATTTGATACAAATTTCTCCTGACCTTGTCCCAATTTCAGATTAAATGCATCAACAAAATTTGATTCGTCAATTTTCTTCAGTATTATATTGTTCATAAAAGTCCTCCCGATTTACATATAGGGGATCAAACGATACTATCCCCCCGGATACATGTCATGCTACTGATCATTTCAATAAACATAGTGAACATCTCCTTTCGGCAGGAAAATATCTATAAAAACGCAAGTTTCCTTGCGGTATTTTCTATTTTACATAATATATCACGGCTATGATAAAACGCAAGTGATTTTATTATAATTTGCAAAAGCGCCGTGCCGGATTGCGGAGGTAATTTTTTTATGCTACAATAGGCGGCAGCACTGCATCGCCGCAGAATACCCACCGGAGGAATGAAATGGAAAGTATTGAAAAAATTCTTGCCGCCGAACTGGGCGCAAAAGAAGAATATATCGTAAACGTAGTCAAGCTTCTTGACGAGGGCAACACCATCCCCTTCATTGCCCGCTACCGCAAGGAGCTCCACGGCGCTATGGATGACACCTCTCTGCGCACCCTCGAAGAGCGACTGAACTATCTGCGCAATCTCCAAAAGCGCCGCGATGAGGTAAAGGGCTCCATTGAGGAGCAGGGCAAGCTCACGGAGGAGCTTGCCGCCGCCATCGACGCCGCCAAAACTCTGGCGGAGGTGGAGGATCTTTACCGCCCCTATAAGCAAAAACGCCGTACCCGCGCCACCGTGGCCCGTGAAAAGGGGCTAGGCCCACTCGCCGAGGAAATTTTCCGGCAGGAACAGGACATGCCCGGGCTTACCGAGCTGGCGGCGGCGTATATCGACCCCGAAAAGGGCGTCGAGACCGTTGAGGACGCGCTGGCCGGAGCGTCAGACATCATCGCGGAGATGGTCTCCGACAGCGCCGAGGCACGCAAGCTGCTCCGTGAAACCGTCATCCGCAAGGGCAGCCTCATTTCCAAGGCTGCCACCGAGGAGGACACCGTATACCGCCTTTACTATGATTTTTCCCAGCCTGTCCATAAGCTGCAGGGTCACCAGATACTCGCCGTCAACCGCGGCGAGAACGAGAACATATTGAAGGTTAGCGTCAGCGTTATGGACTCCGACGCCATACCGCCGCTGGTTCGGCTCTTTGTTATCCCCGGCCGCAGAGCCTCGGAGTTCGTCCGCTCCGCCGTGGAGGACAGCTACTCCCGCCTGCTCTATCCCTCCATTGAGCGGGAGATACGCGCCATGCTCACCGACACGGCCAGCGAGGGCGCGATAAAGAATTTCGCTCTGAACCTGAAGCCTCTGCTCATGCAGCCCCCGGTGAAGAGCAAGGTCACTCTGGGCTACGACCCCGGCTACCGCAACGGCTGCAAGCTGGCCGTGGTGGACGGCACAGGCAAGGTGCTGGACACGGCGGTCATTTACCCGACCCAGCCCTACAACAAGGTCGCCGAGTCCAAGGCCACTCTGACTAAACTGATAAAAAAGCACGGCATCGAAAACATCGCCATCGGCAACGGCACCGCCTCCCGGGAGTCGGAAAAGCTCATTGCCGAGCTGCTGAAGGACATCCCCGGCGTGAGCTACGCCATCGTAAACGAGGCCGGCGCCTCGGTATACTCCGCCTCCCCGCTTGCGGCGGAGGAATTCCCGGAATATGACGTAAATCTCCGCTCCGCCGTTTCCATAGCCCGCCGTCTGCAGGATCCGCTGGCAGAGCTTGTGAAGATAGAGCCCAAGGCCATCGGCGTTGGGCAGTATCAGCACGATATGCCCCAGGCTCGCTTGTCCGAAGCGCTGGGCGGCGTGGTTGAGGACTGCGTAAACGCCGTGGGCGCTGACCTCAACACCGCGTCCCCCTCCCTGCTGGCCTATATCTCCGGTTTGAATAAGACCACGGCGAAAAATATCGTAAAATACCGCGAGGAAAACGGCGCGTTCAGCGGGCGCAGAGAGCTTCTCAAAGTCCCCAAGCTCGGCCCCAAGGCCTTCGAGCAGTGTGCGGGCTTTCTCCGCGTACCCGAGAGCCGTCAGGTTCTGGACAACACCGGCGTTCATCCCGAGAGCTACGCCGCCGCAGAAAAGCTGCTGAAGCTCTGCGGCTATTCCCTTTCCGACGTAAGCGCGGCGGGGCTTTCCGGCCTTGAGGAAAAGGTCAGCACCCTTGGCCGTGAAGCAGTGGCGGAGCAATGCGGCGTTGGCCTGCCCACCCTTCAGGATATTATCAAGGAGCTGATGAAGCCCGGACGCGACCCCCGCGACGAGCTGCCCGCCCCCATACTCCGCACCGACGTTATGGAGATAAAGGATCTCAAGCCCGGTATGGTGCTCAGCGGCACAGTGCGCAACGTTATCGATTTCGGCGCTTTCGTGGACATCGGCGTGCACCAGGACGGTCTGGTGCATATCTCCCAGATATCCGACAGGTTCATCAAGCATCCCTCAGAGGTGCTTTCCGTGGGTGACATCGTCAAGGTCGTGGTTCTGGAGGCCGACGAGAAGAAAAAACGCATCAGTCTTTCCATAAAGCAGGCGAAATAAAGGCGGAACAACACATGGAGATACTCTACCGTGACAACGATATAGTCGTATGCATAAAGCCATCCGGCGTTCTCTCTACTGACGAGGAGGGCGGTATGCCCGGGCTGCTGCGTTGTGAGCTGGGCACGGACTGCGTGCATTCCGTGCACCGCCTTGACCGGGTCGTGAGCGGCGTGATGGTCTACGCCCTCACCCCGGAGAGCGCCTCGGAGCTTTCCCGACAGATACGGGAGCAGGGCTTCGGCAAGGAGTACCTTGCCGTTATCCATTGGCGGCCTCGGGAGCCAATCGGAACCTTCCGCGACCTTTTAGACCGTGACCCCGTTGAGCGCAAGACCTACGTTGTCAGAGAGCCGGGCAAGGGCGTGCAGGAGGCCATACTTGATTATGAAACGCTGGCCTCCGCTCAGGGCATGTCACTGATAAAAATAACCCTCCGCACCGGCCGCACACATCAGATACGGGCGCAGTTTTCCGCCCGGGCGCTGCCCCTCGTGGGCGACAAAAAGTACAGTCTTTATCCCGACGACTGCCCCATCGCTCTCTGGTCGCACCACATCAGCTTTACTCATCCCGCAAGCGGCAAAGCGATGGACTTCGCCCACCGTCCCCCGGCGATATTCCCGTGGACGGAGTTTGATGAATATTTAAAATAAAAAACCGAAAAAACTAAAAAATCTGTCATTCTGAGCCCCTGCAAAGCAGGGAATGTGAAGGATCTCCGCACCAATGGTACTGCCAATGGGAAACCAACATCGGAGATTCTTCACTACGTTCAGACTGACAGATTTTTTACACTTAATCCTGTTATCGTTTCTGCGGTAAAATTCGTAGTTCATGCAAGCGGCATCCCGCGCTTCAAATACGCAAGCAGCGCTTCCCGCTCATTCTCCACATTATCGTCCATTACGGCCTCAAGGAGCATATCCAAAGCGCGGCCTATTTCCCGCCCCTTATAGCCCAGCGCCATGAGGTCATGACCGTTCACGGCAAGATGCTTCAGCGTGAAGCAGTCGTCCCCGACAAGTATTTCCCGGGCAAGTCGCTCCACCTCGTCATAATGCTGCTGGCGGTAACGGTACGCCCGAGCCTGAGCCAGATTATCAGCCCGGCAGAGCGACAGCAGCTCAAAGAAGCCCCGTTCCCCCAGCCTGTTCAGCTTGCGCTTGAGAAATTTCGCGTCCGCCTCCAGCGGCCTGTCGTGGTGGCGCACAAGGGTCAGCACCCGCTCTCGGCTCTCGTTATCGAAGCGCAGGCGGGACATTATCTCTTCCGCAATTTCCGCGCTTCGGGGCGCGTGGCCGTAGAAATGACCAACACCGTCATCGCCAAGGCTGAAGCTGGATGGCTTGCCGATATCATGGAACAGAGCCGCCCAGCGGAGTACCGGCTCGGGCGGAATGTTTTCCACCGACGCTATGGTATGCTCCCAGACATCAAAGCAATGATGCTCGTTATGCTGCTCAAAGCCCACCATTGGCAAAATCTCCGGCAGCACCACCGAAAGCGCCACGGTATATTGCCTCAGCACGGCTCCCGCATTTTTTCCACAGAGCAGCCTTGTCAGCTCCTCACGGATGCGCTCGGCGGATATATTTTTCAGCAGCTCCCGCTCCTCCCGGACGGCGGCAGCGGTGCTTTTCTCAATTTCAAAGCCCAGAACGGCTGAAAAGCGCAGGGCGCGGAGTATGCGCAGGCCGTCCTCACGGAAACGCTCCGCCGGCTCTCCCACGCAGCGGATAAGGCCAAGGGCGATATCTGCCCGCCCGCCGTATGGGTCGGCAAGACCCGCCGTGGGGTCATAGGCCACGGCGTTCATGGTGAAATCACGCCGCCGCAGATCCTCGTTCAGATTCCGGGTGAAGCTCACACGGCCGGGATGGCGGTTGTCCGCATATTCGCCGTCGATGCGGTAAGTGGTCATCTCAAGAGGCTCGCCGTCCATCAGCACGGTCACGGTGCCGTGCTTCAGGCCGGTATCGATGGTCTTGAAATCCCGGAACACGGCCTTGGCTTCCTCCGGCTCGGCGGAGGTGGTCATATCCCAATCGTGGGGAGTCTTGCCCATGAGCAGGTCGCGGACGCAGCCGCCCACCAGCCAGGCTTCATAGCCCGCCGCCCGCAGCAGCTCCAGGGCTTTCCTCGCGGAGGGATGGATATCGAAGCTTTCCCCCGCGATCAATTTCAGCTTCTGCTCCCGACTGAGCTTTTTAATGGCGATCTCCCTTTTAAGAGCCGCGGACTTATCGGCGCAGCTCTCCCGGTATACCGGCTCCACCGGCCCCCGTCCCCGGGTATACCTTGCCCCCCTGCCCTCGTTATGCGCCTTCAGCCGCCGCTCCATATTATCGGTTATCCCCGTATACAGCGTGCCGTCGGCACAGCGCAGGATATATACCGTCCATTCCATTTCGCTCACCCCGTTTCCCACTTATTTTAACCGCTTGCTGGTATTTCATCAAGATAAAAATGCCGCCTCTTTTCTCAAAGAAGCGGCATTTTTCTTAAGGCAGTGGGAGTCGAACCCGTTCGATTCCCATTGCCTTATACGCTCAATCTTTCGCTTTTGGCTATCACCCGTTTTATCATCGGTTTATAGATGATAACGGAGGCGACTACGCAGAGTACCCACGCCAGCGGGTAGGAAAGATAGAGATGGAACAGGGTCTGGTGCGTGGGGAAATAGAAATACGCCCAGGCAAAGCGGAACCCGCAGAGGCAGACGATATTCAGTATCGCCGGGACGGTGGAAATGCCGTAGCCTCTCATGGACGCGGTGATGGTGGCGTAGATGGCGAAGATGAAGGTAAAGGCGCTTACGGCGGCGCAGCGCGCAGCGCCGTGAGCCACGGCCTCGGGAGCGTCGGGCAGGAAGAGGCCGATTATCTGATAACGGAAGGCAAAGCCCAGAAGGCCGAGAACAAGGCCGCTCATAACGGTGATGAGCATACTGCTGCCAAGAACCTTTTTTACCCGCTCGTGTTTCCTTGCGCCTACGTTCTGTCCGGTGAAAACAGTGCAGGCCTGAGCCAGACAGTCAATGGTGGTAAACACAGCGCCGTCTATATTCAGCGCCGCCGCGTTGCCGGAAACCGCCATTGAGCCCAGAGAATTGACCGACGTCTGCAAGGGGATATCCGAGCATGCCAGACAGGCGGACTGCAAGCCGGCAGGCACGCCCACTCGGAGTATGCGCGCCACCTTATCCTTCTTCATCCGCAGTTTGCTCAGTTTTATGCCTCCCGGCTCATCCAAACGCAGCAGATGTACCATTACAAGAGACGCGGAAAGATACTGCGTTATCAGCGTAGCCACTGCAACGCCCACCACAGACAGCTTAAAGACGATAACAAAGATAAGGTTCAGCACGATGTTTCCCGCGCCGGATATGGTGAGGAAAACGAGGGGGGTTCGGGAATCACCCTTGGAGCGCAGGATCGACGAGCCAGCGCCGTAGACCATCTGAGCCGGCATACAGCAGAAGTATATGCGCAGATAGGTAAGCGAGTCGCTGAATATATCATCCGGCACCTTCATCAACCTCAGAGCGCTGCGGCTGAAAAGCTGACCCAGCAGCATAACAAAAATTCCGGTAAGCGCCGAAAGGACAATGGCAGTGTGCGCCGTTTCGTCAAGACTTTTCATATCATCCGCGCCGCAGTCATTGGAGGCGCAGACGGTAACGCCCGCTGAAAGGCCGCTGAAAAGGCTGATGATTATCATCGTGAAAACGAAGGTCGCCCCAACCGCCGCCAGCGCGGAGCTGCCCGCGAACTTGCCCACGATAAAGCTGTCCGCCGCGCTGAAAAGCATCTGCAGCCAGCCGGTGAGCACCAGCGGAATAGAAAACGCTATCAACGGCCTTGTGATCGGCCCGTTTATCATATCTATTTTTGCTTTACGCATGGTTCTCCTTCTTTCTGCCGGGAAAAACCGGGCGCAGCGGGCAGGCATAGCCCCAGCCCCGGTTCATTTCCCGATACATGAAAGACTGCCGCAACAATGTCTTGCGGCAGTCTTTTCAATGCGGTTTTCCCGTTACAAATTACAGGAACTTTGCATAGCCGGTAATCATGATGGGGTCAAAGCCCTTACCGAATACGCAGCCGAAAGCCATGCAGCGGTCATAGTCCTGAACCATGATGACATGGTCGGTAAAGAAGGGAGCGCAAACATCCTTGAGAATGTCGCTCTTCATATCCACCAGATAGTAGGGACCGCCGATCTTAACGGCCTTATAGGGATTTTCGGCAACCTTTCCGTCTCTGGGAGCCCAGGCAGCCTTCACCTTATCCTCGGATACGAACTCCTGGTTGACATAGCGGCCGCAGCCCAATACCCAGCGGACATTGGTACCGACCATCTCGTCGCCCGCCCATGTATGAGCAACAGCGCCCTCGGTGCCCTTGATGGTGGCCATAACGTAATCGCCCTCAACGATGAGGGTAACGGCGGAGTTCTTCTTATCGATAACGGCTACATCGAAGCCGACACGAACGAAGTAGAGGTCGGGAGCGCACTTGATGCACTCGTAGGGGGTGAGCATGCCGTTGAAGAGAACGTTTACCTTGCACTTGAAGTCCAGGGTATATTCCTTATCTCCGGCAACGGCGGTGATGGTCTGGCCGGCCAGCTCATAGTTAAGGGGGTAACGGTACTGGCCAATGCCGTACTGCTCGGCCATGTTGGCCTTGGACTTTATCAATACGCCGCCATCAACATAAGTATAGTTTCTCATGCTTTGTATCTCCTTTCTTTCACCGAATCAGACCGTGTATGCGTTTTCAGCATACAGCACGGAATCGGGAAGCTTGATGGGGTTGCCGAAAGAGCCGAAGAGGGTGCGGCAGGGAACGGGCTTGCCGTCTGCCATGATGGTGCCGAAGGTACGGCCTGCATGATACATGCGGTCGTAGTTCTGCAGGAATATCATGTTGTTGCAGCGGAACACGGGGCCCTGCAGGACACGCTCCATGAGCTCCTCGGTGAGGCAGAAGAGATACATGGTATCCTTGATCTTGATAACGCGGGTAACATCATCGTGAGAGGGAAGCTTCTCGAAGGGGCCGCCCAGGTTCTGGACAGCGGCGCTGTCATCAGGCCAGGTCAGAGTGTAATAATCGGAGTCATAGTACTTGTGGTGAGTCCACATTTCAAAGTTCCAGTGCCACTCCACGCAGGTGCCGGCAAGCTCGGAGGAATAGCAGTGGCGGCGGAAGGGAGTCTCCTTGCCCTCTACCACGATAGCGCCGAAGTCATACTCGCTCTTTACGAGGAAGGGCAGGCGCTTATTGTAGCCTATGTAGCAGTAAACGCGGGTCACAAGGCGCTGCTCCAGATCGATAACGAAAAGCTCGTTGGCGCGCTTATCGGTATTCAGGGTCTCAACAACGTCAAAGTCCACAAGGTAGGTGGTCTCGTCGCCCTTGACGCACTCGAAGGTGGCCTCCTTGGGCTCGGAGCCGTCAATACTCCAGGTGAGAGTGGTGTCGCCGGTAAAGTTAAGGGCGTAGTCATAACCGCCATCCATGACAAAGTTGAAGCTCTGTCCCTTCAGTTCGCTGCAGTGAGCCTGGCAGAACTGATTGATGGCATAAAACGGACGTGGATAATCTCTGAGATTCAAAACCGTTCATCTCCAATCGAATTTTTCTAAGCCGGAAAAACCGGCGCAATATGATATATACATTTAATCACATAATAAATCGATTGTCAATCACAAGCATATATATAATGCAAAATTCTCCTTGGAAAAACGGACAAAATATTGTATTATATTCCCCGCACCGGTTTTCGCAAAACCCACCGTTTTAATCTGCAATTACTTAAGAGGTACTTTGAAATGAACGAAAAAGAAATCGCCGAAATACGCCGCCGGCTCACCCCGGATAAGAGCAGCATCACTCAGATATTCGGCTGCTATGTAAACGAAAAGCGGGAGATAATCTCCCAATTCAGCCAGTCCCTCGGCATAATCTCCGAGGAGGAGGCAAAAGCCTACCTTACCATCTTCAAGCGAAGCCTTGCGGGCACTCCCGGCCAGAATCTGCTGGACGTGGCCTTCACCACACGGCAGGTCATGGACGGAGCGGAGGAGCACCGCCGCCTGATGGAGCTGCGAGACTCCGGACTGAAGGATGAGGCAAGGATAGAGGAATTTTTTGCTCTGGCAAAGGACAGCATAGACATGGAAGGCAACTTCCTCATTCTTTTGGCACACGATGTTTACGACGTTCCCTGGCGCTCCGGGGACGGAAACATTGACCGGGACAGTTCCACCCAGAGCTTCTCCTACATACTCTGCGCCGTCTGCCCCGTGAAAATGGCCAAGCCCGCTCTGAGCTACCGCAGCGACACCAACGAATTCCACCGCCGCGACATTGATTGGGTGGTGTCCGCGCCTGAGCTTGGCTTCCTATTTCCCGCCTTTGACGGCCGCCGCGCCAATATTCATAACGCGCTCTATTACACAAAGAACACCGCCGTAAGACAGGACGCCTTCATTGAGGCCATGTTCAGAACGGATATGCCCCGCCCCGCAGACGAGCAGAAGGAGACCTTCCGGGGTCTGCTGTCCGAAGCCCTTGAGGACGAATGCAACTACGAGCTGGTGCAGACCGTCCATGACAGGATATCCGAGCGCATCGATATACACAAGGAGGCGCGGGAAGAGGAGCCGCTCACCGTTTCCAAGGGCGAGGTTCGCCGTATTCTGGAGGATTGCGGCATTTCCGAAGCGCACGCGAACGCCTTTGAAGAGCGCTTCAACTCCGAGTTCGGAGAGGACACCGCCCTCGTCCCTCACAACATTATAAATAAACGTCAATTTGAGCTTCGCACCCCTGACGTGGTCATCCACGTCAATCCCGAGCGCAGCGACCTCATAGAGACCCGCGTGATCAACGGCATGAAGTACATCCTGATAAGCGCCGACCAGGGCGTTGAGGTAAACGGCGTAAATATACAAATAAACGAATAAGCAGCCTCACCGCTGCAAAGCATAGATTTATTCACATCCCCGCGTTGGCATCAATGCGGGGATATTTCTATGATTCCCGTCCTGCCGTTTTCTCCGCACTGCAGACTGAGAAAACGCGGAAAAAGCAAATAAATAATTTCATCGAAAATGTCAAGACTAATATCGCCAAATATATTCTTATCTTTTTCAGGAGGAACGATCATGGTAAAGGATTTCATTGACACCAATCAATTTACAAAGCAGGAGCTTCTTGACATTATCGAGCTTTCACTGGCCATCAAAAAGGCCATCAAAAACGGCTATTATCCCCCCTTCATGAAGAACAAGACTCTGGGCATGATATTCCAGCAGTCCTCCACCCGCACCCGTGTCTCCTTTGAGACCGCAATGAGCCAGATGGGCGGTCACGCCCAGTACCTCGGACCCGGCATGATACAGCTCGGCGGCCACGAAACCATAGGCGACACCGGCAAGGTGCTTTCTAAGCTGGTGGACATCGTTATGGCCCGCGTTATCAGCCACGACACCATCGTGGAACTGGCAAATTCCTGCTCGATCCCCGTTATAAACGGCATGAGCGACTACAACCATCCCACCCAGGAGATTGGCGACCTCTGCACCATTATGGAACATTTGCCCCAGGGCAAGCGTCTTGAGGACTGCAAGGTAGTCTTTGTTGGCGACGCCACTCAGGTCTGCGCTTCCCTGGCCTTCATCACTACAAAGCTGGGCATGCACTTCGTTCAGTACGGCCCCGCGAGCCATCAGCTCAATGAATGCCACAAGGAGATACTCGAAGCCAACTGCAGGCTCTCCGGAGGCACCTACGAGGTCACGGACGACAGAAATTCCGTAAAGGGCGCGGACTTCATCTATACCGACGTCTGGTACGGCCTTTATGAGAACGAGATGCCCAAGGAGGAGCGCGTGCGCGTATTCCACGATTATCAGGTGAACAGGGAGCTTATGCAGTTGGGCAGCATCGGCTGCAAATTCCTCCACTGTCTGCCCGCCACCCGCGGCGAGGAGGTCACCGACGAGGTGGCCGACTCCGATTCCTCCCTCTGCTGGGAGCAGGCCGGAAACCGCCTGACCGCAATGCGCGGCCTGCTTGTCTACTTCACCCGCTGCTTTGAGGATCACTCTGAGCTTCAGATTGCCGCCGCCAAGGAGGAGCTTGACCGCTTTCTCTGCTGCAGAATTTATAAATAATATTTGTCTGAGCGGCATTTAGCAAGGAGAACCAAATGAATACAAAAAAATTTCGTCTGGCCGACGTTATCCTCTCTGTTATCTGCGTGGTATTCGTGGCCGAGGCGGCAGCGCCCGTGGCGTCCATCGGAAACAGCCAATACTTCTGGTGGATATTCATGATAATCGCGTTTCTGCTGCCCTATGGTCTCATATCCTCTGAGCTGGGAACCACCTATCCCGGCGACGGCGGACTATACGACTGGATAAACAAGGCCTATCCCACATCCAAATGGGGCGCCCGCGCCTCCTGGTACTACTGGATAAACTTTCCGCTCTGGATGGCCTCTCTGGCGGTAATGTGTCCCGACCTGCTGAGCTATATCACCGGCTATGAATTCAGCACCGTGGCCAGCCTTGCCATTCAGCTTCTCTTCATCTGGATAGTCACGGTCATCGCCTTCTATCCTGTCTGCGACAGCATCGTCATTCTGAACGTCAGCGCGGCAATCAAAATAATACTGGCCGTGACCGTAGGCGTTCTGGGTATCTACTACGTTATCCGCAACGGCTTTGTCAACAGCATGGATGCGCGCACCTTCCTCCCCAGCTTTGACCTTGACAGCCTTTCCTATATCTCGGTCATCATCTTCAATTTCCTTGGCTTTGAGGTGGTCTGCACCTATGCGGACAATATGCGCGACCCCCGCCGGCAGATACCCCAGGCCATCATCACCGGCGGTATCGTCATCGCCGCTATCTACCTCTTCTCCGCCTTTGGTATAGGCGCGGCAGTTCCCACCCATGACATCAGCGTTGACTCCGGCCTTATCGACGCGGTCTCCCTCATCACAGGCCGCACCGGCGGCGTATTCGTGGGCGCGGTAGCGCTGCTGTTTCTCATCACCCTTTTCGGCAACATGATATCCTGGTCAATGGGCGTCAACTCCACGGCGGCCTACGCGGCAGATAACCACGACATGCCCCGGGTGTTCGCCAAGCGCTGGGCGAAAAACGATATGCCCGTAGGCTCGGCTCTGGTATCCGGCATCGTGGCCTCCATTATCTGTCTGCTGGGCGTGGTCATAGAAAGGCTGGCTCCCGATTCCTCCCTTTTCTGGAGCTTTTTCGCCCTGAACCTGGTAATGCTGCTGCTCAGCTACGTCCCCGTCTTTCCCTCTTTTCTCAAGCTGCGCAGAGATGACCCGGACACCGAGCGTCCCTTCCGGGTGCCCGGCGGCGGAGCATGGCTCAAGGTCATCGCCTATGTTCCCATGATACTCATCATCATTTCCATCATCTTCACAGCGGTACCCATGTCCTCCGACCCGGAGACGCTGGCTTACTTCCTGCCAATAACCATAGGCTCGGTTATCAGCATCATCATCGGTGAGATACTCATCGGCATCGGCAGGAAAAACAAAAAAATCAAAGGAGAATAACAATGGCACACAGAATAATCGGCACTACTCCCCGGCAGGACGGCTACCGCATGCCTGCCGAATTTGAAAAGCAGGACGGCGTATGGATGCTCTGGCCCGAGCGCAACGACAACTGGCGCAACGGCGCAAAGCCCGCTCAGGAGGCGTTCATCAACGTGGCCAAGGCCATAGTGCGTTTCGAGCCCGTCACCGTCTGCGTTTCCCCCTGTCAGTATCTCAACGCCCGTTCCCGCCTTCCCGGCGAGGTTCGCGTTGTGGAAATGGAGAGCAACGATGCCTGGATACGCGACTGCGGTCCCACCTTTCTTGTAAACGACAAGGGCGGCCTGCGCGCCGTGGATTGGGAATTCAACGCCTGGGGCGGTCTGGTAGACGGCCTCTACTTTCCCTGGGAAAAGGACAGTCAGGTGGCCCAGAAGGTATGTGAGATCGAGAACGTGGACTCCTATCACACTCCCGGCTTCGTCCTTGAGGGCGGTTCCATCCACGTGGACGGCGAGGGTACCGTCATGACAACGGAGATGTGTCTTCTCTCCGAGGGACGCAACCCCGATATGAGCAAGGAGCAGATAGAGAATATGCTCTGCGAGTATCTTGGCTGCGAGAAGGTCATCTGGATAAAGGACGGCATCGACCCCTACGAGACCAACGGCCACATAGACGACGTGGCCTGCTTCGTTGCTCCCGGCGAGGTAGCCTGCATCTGGACTGAGGACACCGAGCATCCCTTCTACCGTGAGGCTCAGGAGGCCTACAAGACTCTCAGCGAGGCCACCGACGCAAAGGGCAGAAAGCTCAAGATCCACAAGCTCTGCCTGACCAAAAAGCCCTGCTACCTGGAGGGGGCGGAGACCATCGACGCCGTGGAGGGCACGATCCCCCGCGAAAACGGCGAGGTGAGCATAGCCTCCTATATGAACTTCCTCATCGTCAACGGCGCAGTCATTCTCCCCCAGTACGAGGACGAGAACGACGAACTGGCTGTCCGCCAGGTGCAGGAGATGTTCCCCGACCGTGAGGTCGTCGGCGTTCTCAGCCGCGAGGTAGCCTTCGGCGGCGGCAACATCCACTGCATCACCCAGCAGCAGCCCGCTGCCAATAAGTAAGGCGGGCGGAGTATGGCAAGAATTGTTATCGCTCTCGGCGGCAACGCTCTGGGCAACACGCCCGCCGAGCAGCAGCAGATGATAGAGGCGGCCTGCCCCGCCCTTGTGGGTCTTATCAGCCAGGGTCATGAGATCATTGTAAGCCACGGCAACGGCCCCCAGGTGGGCATGATAAATCTGGCTTTCGACATTGCCTCCGGCGTGAACGAAAAGATAGCCGCCATGCCCCTGCAGGAATGCACCGCAATGAGCCAGGGCTATATCGGCTATCATCTTCAGAAGGGCATCGCCAAAGAGCTGCGCCTGCAGAAAATGCCCTGGCAGGTTGCCACGGTGGTAACACAGGTCATAGTCGACGAAAACGACCCGGCCTTCCGCAACCCCACCAAGCCCATCGGCGCATTTTATGACGAGGAGACCGCCAAGGCCATGATGGCCGCCGAGTCCGGCCTTTACATGGCCGAGGACTCCGGACGCGGCTGGAGACGCTTCGTTCCCTCGCCCAAGCCCATCGACATCGCCGAGCGCAAATCTATCCTCAACCTGCTGGACAACGAATATATCGTCATAGCCTGCGGCGGCGGCGGTATCCCCGTGACACGAGATAAATACGGCGACCTCCACGGCGTTTCCGCCGTTATCGATAAGGACTTCGCCTCCGCAAAGCTGGCGGAGGTAGTAGGCGCGGACTATCTCTTTATCCTCACCGCCGTTGACCACGTCTGCATAAACTTCGGCACACCCGAGCAGGAGGAGCTAAAGACGATGAGCAGCGGCGAGGCGGAAATGTATATCCGCTCCGGTCAATTCGGCGCGGGCTCCATGCTGCCCAAGGTGGAAGCGGCCGTCAGCTTCGTAAAAAGCGGCTGGGGCAAGCGGGCAGTCATTGCCTCGCTGGAGAAAGCGCCCCAGGCCATGCGCAACGAAAGCGGCACCCTTATCACGCTTTAAGCGCGTGTAACATTAGCTGACATGAAATGATTTTCGCGGCATAAAAACACGCATAAATGCAAAAATCACCGTCATTCTGAACGCAGCGAAGAATCTCCGCACCCGCCGTCACATCGGCAGTCAAATCGGTGCGGAGATTCTTTCGCTTCCAACAGCAAAAGTTCTTGCCCAAGAGGGAGAAAACGCCGCAGGCGCGGCATTTTTCCTTCCTTTTATCTGCTGTATTTTTCTTTATATTTTATCTTTATTTTGTGGGACATTGTTCCTAAACTGTTCCCAATTTGTCCGGGACATTGTCCCTTGACATTTGCGTTTTCATGCTTCAAAATGTCATCAAAGACAGCAAGGAGGTCTCCCAATGACGCTTAAAGAAGTAATGAGCCGGAAGCGCTTTGCCATCGTTGGCGATACGCTTAACCCGGAGAAATACGCCTGCAGGATAAAAAACGCCATGCTCGCCGCCGGTTACACAGTGCACGCCGTGGGCAAGGAGCTGGCAAGCCTTAATGACATCCCCGGCGACGTCGATATTATCGATTTGTGCATCCACCCCGCCAAGGGTCTGAAGCTGATGCGGGAATGCGAAAAGAGCTTTGAATGCATCGTCATCCAGCCCGGCGCGGGCAGCGACGAGCTAAAGGCATATCTGGACGAGAAGAATATGCCATACATTGAAAACTGTCTGCTCATTGGTCTGAAAGAATATCCGGGAGCAGCACGCGGGTAAAGCCCCTCTCCCTCCGATTGACATATACCCCGACTGGGTTTATAATCAGAGCATACTAAATTAAACGGAGGTTTTTTACTATGGCAGCTAATTTTTTTGAAGTATGGAGCAAGGAATCACCCGAAACCATGAAGGCCTTTATGGACTTCGCAGGCGCTCTGCAGACCAACTCCGGTCTTGACGCAAAGACCTTCCAGCTTGTTTACCTGGCTCTTCAGGCGTCCCGCGGCGCGGTGGACTCTGTTAAGGCTCACACCGGCTTTGCCAAGAAGGCCGGCGCCACACGCGAGGAGGTTCGCGGCGCTATCGCAACCACCCTCATGTTCTGCGGCATCAACGGCGTTGCCGACTGTCTGGTCGAGGCTATGGAAGCCTACGACGCGGCGGAGTAAGCCATGAGTGAAAAGAAACCCGTTCCCTCTATGGATGAGTGGCTGCGCGAGGCCAAGGCTGACCCCAGCGCCGAGAAGATCGGCATGTATCTCACCCATAACGGCACCGTCCGCAAGACCGCCAAGGCTCAGGTTCGCAATGGCGACGCCACGGCTGAGCCCGTGACCGGCATGGAATTTTCCTATGACGAGGCCAAAGTTGCCGCCGCCATAGACGAAGCCTATAAGCTGGACGGTATTTATTACATAAGGGTCTGGCTCAACGAGGGCGAACTTCAGTTGGGCGACGACATCATGTATGTCCTCATCGGCGGAGATATCCGCCCCCACGTTGTTGACGCTCTGCAGTTCCTTGTGGGACGCATCAAGAGCACCTGCGTTGTGGAGACCGAGCTTCACTGAAGGAAAAAAGCAAAGCTTTTCCGAACGGAAGAGCTTTGCTTTTTCAGTTATATCAGTCTTTGTGTGTTTTTATTCTTCCCCGCACCAATCCTCTATCATCGCCTTGCAGGAACGGGACATTTCCACGCTGAAATCCGAATTCCACTTGCGCTTGCAGAATCGGCGCACCCAATCGGCAAACTCTTCGCCGGTCTTGCCCTCTCGCTCCATGAGCATACTGTCCATGCGCGCGGCCTTCGCCATATCGTAGCCGTTTTCATGCACCACGTCCTCCACGGCAAAGCGCCCGGGCTTTGGGCGGTTAAGCTGCTGCTCCGTGGGATAGCCGAACACCAGCATCGCTGTTGGCACGACATATTGGGGAAGGCTCAGCAGCTCTTTGTGTATCTCAAAATTCTCGGTAATATCGCCGATATAGCAGGAGCCTATCCCGAGGCTCTCCGCGGCTATGGCGGCGTTCTGGGCGGCTATGAACGCATCGGCCTGAGCCAGAAGCAGATCGCCGTGAGCGGGCTTTCTGACCTCGTCCTCATGCTCACGGAACACATCGTACCAGCGGCGGTAATCCGCGCAGAATATAAGCACCATTTTCGCCTTTGCTATGAATGGCTGGTTATCGCAGGTAACGGCAAGATGCTCCTTCAGCTTCTGGTCTGTGATATCCAGTATGGTGTAAAGATTCATATTGCCCGCCGAAGGAGCCTGAATGGCGGCCTCCAGAATGGCTCTCTTATCCTCCGGGGATATCTCCCGCTCCTCATATGCGCGTACTGATTTTCTGCTGTGCATAAGCTCTATTATTTGGTTCATAAGTTTTCCTCATTTCAGTATTATATCGCTAAGTTTAACACAAACTCCGCCGCATGTGAATACATATCCTCCCTTGCGGGAACATTAAGGAAAGACTATTTGTAACGCTCATAGCGGCGGAATGGAGGATTAATATGATGGTACAAAACGATACAGTCAGGCTTTTGCGGGAATGTGACGCGGGAATAAAAATGGGCGTCAGCTCCATCAATGATGTCATTGACACTATCAGCGACCGCGGCTTCAGGAATTGCCTTTCCGAATGCCGCAGGGAGCACAAGGTGTTGGAAAAGGAAATAAACGTCCTTCTCGATCAATACGGGGACGAGGGCAAGGAGCCCGGCATAATGGCAAAGAGCATGAGCCATATGAAAACCGGCATAAGGCTCGGCCTGGACAGTTCCGACGCAACGGCTGCCGACCTGCTCACTGACGGCTGCAACATGGGAGTGAAGTCCCTGAACCGCTATCTGAACCAATACAAGGCTGCCGACGAGGTCTCCAAGGACATCGCCAAACGGCTGATAAACCTGGAAGAACAGCTCGCCACGGACCTGCGAGGGTATTTATGACGCCCGCGCCGAGTATACGCGGCAAAAAGAAAGACAGCACGGTCAACGCACCCTGCTGTCTTGATCTTTATTCCTCATTCAGTCCGCCAAGGACCTTATAGAGCAGCCCGTAAAGCTGCGCGGCTTCATCGGCTGTGAGCTTAATGCCGGCGCCCACCTTCGCGGGAATGTCAATGACATCATCCCTCAGAGCCCAGCCCGCCTCAGTCAGCTCCACGTTCAGGACGCGCTCATCCTCCTCGGAGCGGTAACGGCGAACAAAGCCCTTGGACTCCAGGCTCTTCAAAACCGGGGTAAGCGTTCCGGAATCAAGGTACAGCTTTTTGCCCATCTCCTTGACGTTCAGCTTCCCCATATCCCAGAGCACCATCATGGTGATATACTGGGTATATGTAAGGTTCAGCTCATCAAGATAAGGGCGGTATTGCTTGACTACCTCCTTGGAGCAGGCATATAAAGGAAAACAAAGCTGGTTTTCCAGCTTAAGAGCATTATATTTATCCACCAAATCACCTCAAAACCGCGATAACTGTCGTTTATTTGACTACATTGTTAATTTAATTATACTTCATAGTTTTTCATTTTGCAAGCGATTGCAATTTGGCAGTTTATACAAAATACGAACATGTTTTTTGTTCTCTGTGACCGTACCACTCAGTTGAAAAAGGCCTTGCCGGATGTTATAATAACCGCGCTTGCGTAAAAAATACGGCGAGGTAAAAAAAATGCGGACAAATCTTTCAAGCAAATTCAAATGGAGTATGCTCCCTGTCATATTCGCGCTGGCATGGCCAACCATGCTGGAGCAGCTTATGCAGACCGCGGTGCAGTACATAGACACGGCTATGGTCGGCTCTCTCGGCACGCAGGCCACTGCCGCCGTCGGCGCGACGAGCACGGTGAATTGGCTCATAAGCAGCTCAATATCCGCCCTTGGCGTGGGCTTTCTCTCCTTCATCGCTCAGGCCTACGGCGCGGGAGACAAGGCAAAGGCCTCCCGAACGGCCTCTCAGGCCGTTCTCGCGGTTCTGTTCACAGGCATTCTTTTCACCATTCTGCCCCTCTCGCTCAGCGGTCTCGTACCCAAATGGATGCAGGTCGCTCCCGCCGTTCAGCAGCTTTCCTCCCAATATTTCTTCATCATCTATACGCCTATGCTTCCCCGCGCAGCCAGCATAATCTTCGGCACCATGCTCCGCGCCGTGGGCGACACCAAGACCCCAATGCGGATAGGCATTCGCGTCAACCTGATAAACATAGCTCTCAACTTTCTGCTCATCTACCCCACCCGCACCGTTGAGCTCTTCTCCCATTCCTTCACCCTACCCGGCGCTGGTCTGGGCGTTATCGGCGCGGCTGCCGCCAGTGCCTTCGCCTTCACCGTGGGCGGCATAGCCGTCACCGCCGCTCTCTGGAAGCACCCGGTCATCTCTCCGAAGGGACAGAGCCTGAAGCCCGACGTTCAGGTGCTCCGCCCCTGTCTGAAGGTCGCCCTGCCCAATATGCTCCAGCGCTTCGGTACCTCTCTCGGCTACGTAGCCTTCGCGGCCATGATAAACTCCACCGGCGAGATATCCACAGCCGCCCACACCATAGCAAACACCGTTGAGTCCGCCTTCTACATACCCGGCTACGGTATGCAGACCGCCGCCGCCACTCTGGCGGGCAATGCTCTCGGCGCGGGGGACAGACAGCGCATGAAGGATCTTGCGCGAATGATAACGCTGCTTGAGGTGGCTCTGATGGTAGTTTCCGGCGGCCTGCTCTTCATCTTCGCGCCCGCCATGATGGGGATTTTCTCCAAAAACGGAGAGGTTATACGCCTCGGCTCCACGGTACTGCGGATGGTGGCGGTCTCCGAGCCCTTCTACGGCGTTTCCATCATAATCGAGGGTATGCTCCAGGGCGTTGGCAAGACCATGACGCCCTTTGTCTACAACATCATCGGCATGTGGGGCATACGCATAGTCGGCACGTTCATATGCACCCAGCTTCTGGGCTTCGGCCTTGTTTCCGCCTGGGCGTGTATGATATCCCACAATCTGCTGCTCTTCGTTCTCTTCGTGATACATTATCTGCGGGGCAAATGGAACCCGCTGAACAAAGCGGAAGCGTAAGTTTGATTTCCACGCCTTTCACCGTATGTCCATAAACAGCATCAGTCCTCCTGCAAGCCGCAGGAGGACTGATTTTTCTGTCAAAAACATCTTTCCGTCAGGGAAGCTTCTTTCCGCATTTGCTGCAGAAAACGTAATCCCTCTCCGTCTTGCTGCCGCAGTAAGGGCAGAAGGAGCTCTCCGTCCCATCCTCGCGGATTCGGGCATCGCCCTGCCCGCGGCTCTCGCCCCAGCGTTGGTTCAGCGGGTCGGGTTCCTCCTCTCCGTCCACTATATCAAAGGAGGAATAGCGGTTCTCATTGGTAGCGTTCTTAAAATGATACACCGCCTGCACTATGGCGATAATGACGAATACCACGCCGAAAAGAGCGAAAAATCCGCCGCCGATACGCAGGGCGGCAATAGTCCATATCACGCCGAAAACGCCGATGGCAATGCTCATAACGCCGCCCATCATGGAAGGACCTCTGCCCGGCTTTATGCTTTTCATTCATATTCCTCCTTCAAATATTCTTCCGTGCCTATCGTTTCCATCATGCCGGAAACAGCCGGCTTTGAAATTTTGAATTTAGCTGATAATTATAATAATACCATGCTTTGCGGTTGTCCCGCAAGGGACGAGCAAAGCGGCTTAAATAAAATATAATATCCGCGCTGTGGATATTATATCATATATTTTATGGAATTCAACGCTTGGCGCAGCCCCGAAGTATGACCGGCGGTGCGGTCGGCATACGCGGGATGTGAAGCCCCATATTTTTAATTCAAATTTAACAATTTTCAGCAATTTGCCTAATTTACAGAATAGAATTTAATACATATGCCAGGTCAAAGAACAGTTGCAATGCAATTTTGTTCGTGCTATTATACAAGTATCTAAATTTATTGCCCGAATTTTCTTGGCATTTTCTCCAAACGCCCGGTTTCCCATAATCGTGGGCTTCAAGCTTTGTTTATTAAAATATTAAAAATAAATCAGGAGGAATTTTAAAATGGCAGCAGTAAGCAGTGAAATTCTGAACATCGTCCCCATCGACCTGGAATACACCGGTCTTAAGAAGGGCTGCATGGCAGGCGAGGTCGCCGTTGTCACCGGCGGCGCCAGCAACGTAGGTCTTGGCTATGCCCGCGCTCTGGCCTGGGCAGGCGCGAAGGTCGTAGTAGCCGACCTGAACGAGGTCGCCGGCGCGGAGACCCAGCGCGTCATCAACGAGGAGAACGAGGGCGACGTCTGTCTCTTCGTCAAGACCAACATCACCAGCGAAGAGGACGTAAAGAACCTGGCTCAGCAGGCCTTTGCCAAGTTTGGCAAGGTCGACATTCTCATAAACAACGCAATGAACATGCGCCTCAACGGCCCCATCCTCGGCTCTTCCGTAGCCGATCTGGAGGCATCCTTCAATATCTCCGGCAAGGGCGTCATGATGGCCGTCAAGGAATTCGTTCCCGCCATGATTGAGCGCAAGCACGGCATAGTTACCTACAGCACCACCCAGTTCCACTATTGTCCTCCTATGGTGGGCGGCTCTATCTACACTGCCGGCAAGGCGGCCGCTACCTCCATCATCATGTCCCTGGCCAACGAGGTCAAGGGCACCGGCGTCAACGTATTCTGCCTCACTCCCGCAGGTGTTGGCCGCATGGACCTGAGCAAGATAGCAAAGGAGAGACCCAATTTCGATCCCAAGCTGTTCGCAATGCCTGGCTTTGAGGGCATGATCCCCCCCGAGGTCGGCGGCGCCGCTCTCGTCCACTCCCTGCTCCACGCCGAGGAACTCCACGGCTCCGGCATCATCATGAACGACGCTCTCGTCCACATGAATTATCCCTTCCCCGTTCCCGAGACCGTCAACAGAGCTGAGGCAAAGAGACTCAGCGACATGGATCTCACTATGGCTTTCTGCTACATGGGCGACGGCTTCAAGAAGTAATTACATACAGCGCGTATCAGCTCCCCGGCTCAGTCCGGGGAGCTTTTTTTATGGTTGTCCGCATTACGGCAGCGCGTGACCATATTGTAGTCAGCGCAGAAGCTATAATAATATCAAATATAAAAACAATGTCATTCTGAGCTTGCGAAATATCTCCGCGCCGCCATTACATCGGCAGCCCCGTCATTGCGGCGATTCTTTGCATCCGCCTCCGGCGGGCTCAGAATGACATATTCTTTATATATGCATTTTATGCTGTACGCCGTTAGCGTAACGGCAGTCCCTACTTCTTCACTATTACCTTTTACCTTCCAAAAAGCCCCAATGCGCAGATCAGTGAATAGTGAAGAGTGAAAAGGTAATAAGTAAAAATCGGCAATCTTCTGTCGAAGCTTGCCGATTTTTGGTGCCGGTGACCGGGATCGAACCGGTACGCGGGTCGCCCCGCACGGGATTTTAAGTCCCGGGCGTCTGCCAATTTCGCCACACCGGCATAAGTGTTATGTATTATAACACCCTGCGGCGGCATATGTCAACGAAAACCGCACCACATCATTGTTTTTCGAAAAATTCGTTTTTACACCTTATTACATTATATGCTTATGTTTTGGTCAAAAGTATGCGGTGGGGGGGGATATGCTTCTCGGTTTTAGGCAGTTCTGTCAAATCCTCTGAAAATGCATTTTTAACGCATTTTCATTGTCGACAAAACGGTAAGTTTGTGGTATACTCACATTGACGAAGTATGGGTTGTTTTCTGCCCACTTGGCCTATTTCCCGCATGTACTACCGTATTTTTCTAATTTCAGCGCGGAGGAACGTAATGCTTAGCATAAAAAAATTAAATTACACTGTCGAAACAGAAAAAGGACAGTTGGACATTCTTAAAAATATCAACCTCGACATAGATACCGGCAAGTTCGTCGTCATCACCGGCCCCAACGGCGGCGGCAAAACCACTCTCGCCAAGGCCATTATGGGTCTGGTTGAGGCCAGCTCCGGCAGCATAGTCTATGACGGTGAGGAGCTTACCGGCAAATCTGTCACCGAGCGCGCCCGACTGGGTGTAAGCTACGGCTTCCAGCAGCCGCCCCGCTTCAAGGGAATGCAGGTCATTGACATGCTCTCCATCGCGGCCGGCAAAAAGCTAAAAAGTGCCGACTGCTGCAGCTACCTGACCAAGGTTGGTCTCTGCGCCGAAGAATATGTCAACCGCGAGATAGACACCTCCCTCTCCGGCGGCGAGGTAAAGCGCATTGAGATCGCCAGTATTCTGGCCCGCAACGCTTCTCTCATGATTTTTGACGAGCCCGAGGCAGGCATCGACCTCTGGAGCTTCGCCAAGCTCACGGAAACATTTGAGAACATCCACAGGAATTCCAACAGCACCATTATCATAATCTCACATCAAGAGCGCATTATCCGTCTGGCAGACGAGCTGGTGCTGATCTCCGGCGGGTCCGTGGCAAAGCGCGGCTCCGTTGCCGATGTCTTCCCTGACATAATGGACAACACCAAGATAGGATGTACCTTTATGGAGGAGGCAGGCAAATGACAGAGATAGAAAAAAATCTGCTCCGCGAGATAGCCGATCTTCACAAGATACCCGAGGGTGCGTACAACATCCGCAAGGACGGCGAGCTCAGCGGCCGCAACAGCACGGAGCACATTGAAATAGTCAGCAAAACTGACGTACCCGGCATCGATATCTACATCAAGCCCGGCACCAAAAACGAAAGTGTCCACATTCCCGTCATCATCACCAAGACCGGCCACAGCGAAATGGTCTATAACGATTTTCATATCGGTGAAGGCGCGGACGTTCTTATAGTCGCAGGCTGCGGCATCCACAACAGCGGCTGCGACACCTCTCAGCACGATGGTATCCACACCTTCTATGTCGGCAAACACGCCCGTGTGAAGTACTTTGAGAAGCATTATGGCGAGGGCGAAGGCACCGGCGAGCGCATAATGAACCCCAAAACCGTTATTCACATGGAGGAAAATTCCTACATTGAGCTGGACATGGCCCAGATACGCGGCGTGGACAGCACCAGGCGCGAGACCGTGGTAGACGCGGCAGCCGGATGCGAGGTTGTCTTGCTGGAGCGCCTGCTCACCCACGACAAGCAGAAGGCTTCCTCCGACATGGTCATCAACCTCAACGGCGAGGGCTCCAGAACGAGAGTGATTTCCCGCTCCGTAGCCCAGGACGATTCCGTGCAGGTGTTCCGCCCCATAGTCAACGGCAACGCCCCCTGCTTCGGCCACGTTCAGTGCGACAGTATCATTATGGGTCACGGCAAGGTGAGATCCGTTCCCGCCATATCTGCCAACCATGTTGACGCTCAGCTCATCCACGAGGCAGCCATCGGCCGTATAGCCGGCGACCAGCTGCTCAAGCTCATGACCCTCGGTCTTTCCGAGGAGGAAGCGGAGGAGAAGATCCTTACCGGCTTCCTGAAATAATTTTGTTCAGCCGACGGAGCCTGTTTTGCCGCAGGCGATGTCTGTTGATATACAGTCCATCACGTAAATCCGGACGGAGCATTCGCTTCGTACCTATTAAAAATAGGCGTAAAGGAGTTTGAAAAATGGCAAAAAAGTTTACTACAATCGAGGAAATGGAGAATGATACTAAAATTCTCAAGGTCAAGGCCGGAGAAGTAGGTATCGACACATGGCAGGACAGAGCCGAACAGCAGAAGAACCACTGCCAGTTTGGTGAAAAGGGTATTTGCTGCCGCAATTGCTCTATGGGTCCCTGCCGTATCACCCCCAAATCCCCTAAGGGTATCTGCGGTGCCACCGCTCATACCATCGCCGGCAGAAACTATCTGCAGTTCGCAGCCGGCGGCGCAGCAGCTCACTCCGACCACGGCCGTGAGATCTGCTACACCCTCGCCGAGACCAGACCCGATGGCATCTACAAGGTAAAGGACGAGGCAAAGTGCATCTCCGTTGCCAAGGAGTTCGGTGTTGAGACCGAAGGCCGCGACATTTATGACATCGCTCATGACCTCGCCATGCAGGGTCTGAACGAGTATGGTAAGCCCTTCGGCTTCCAGACTTTCATCAACAGAGCTACCGAAGAGCGCCGCAATAAGTGGATGGAGCTCGGCATTGCTCCCCGTGCCGTTGACCACGAGGTCACCGAGTCCATGCATATGTGCCACATGGGCGTTCAGGCCGATCCCAAGTCCTTCGTAAAGCAGGCCATGAGAGTTGGTCTGGCTGACGGTTGGGGCGGCTCCATGATGGGTACCGAGTTCTCCGATATTATCTTCGGTACTCCCTCCCCCATCGAGACCGAGGCTAACCTGGGCGTTCTGTCTCAGGACATGGTCAACATCGTTGTCCACGGCCACGATCCCTCCGTTTCCGAGGCTGTTGCCGTTATCGCCGAGACTCCCGAGATGGTCGCCAAGGCTAAGGCTGTCGGCGCAAAGGGCATCAACATTGTCGGTCTCTGCTGCACCTCCAACGAAGTCACCATGCGTCATGGTATCCCCATGGTTGGTAACTTCCTCCAGCAGGAGAACGCCATTCTCACCGGCGCTGTTGAGCTGATCGTTGTTGACGTTCAGTGCGTATTCCCCGCCATCGGCCCCCTGAGCAAGTGCTTCCACACCAAGTTCATTTCCACCTCTCCCAAGGCTAAGATTCCCGATTCCGAGTTCATCCTGGTCGAGCCCAAGAACGCCGAAGAGGCTGCTACCACCATCGTGAACACCGCTATCGAGAACTTCGTCAACAGAGACGCTTCCAAGGTCTTCATCCCCGAGCACAAGGAGAAGGCAAAGGTCGGTTATTCCTGCGAAGCCATTATCGGCGAGCTGGACGGCGTTACCAACTCCTTCGTTGACGAGCCCGGTACCTACAAGCCCCTCATTGAGTGCATCAAGGCCGGTGTTCTCCGTGGTGCTGTTGGTATCGTTGGCTGCAACAACCCCAAGGTAAGAGCTGACTATTCTCACATCGGCATCATCAAGGAGCTCATCAAGAACGATATTATCGTTGTTACCACCGGCTGCTCCGCTCAGGCTGCTGCCAAGGCCGGCCTCATGGATCCCGAAGCCAAGGAGCTCTGCGGCGACGGTCTGAAGAGAGTCTGCGATCTGGTTGGCATTCCTCCCGTACTGCACATGGGTTCCTGCGTTGACATCTCCCGTATCCTCAAGCTCACTCACACCGTTGCCAAGGAGTGGGGCATCGATGTTACCCAGCTGCCCGTCGTAGGCTGCGCTCCCGAGTGGATGAGCCAGAAGGCTGTTGCCATCGCTAACTATGTTGTTGCTTCCGGTCTGGATACATACCTCGGCATCGAGCCCCAGGTCAAGGGTTCCGATGAGATCATGCACCTGATCACCGACGGCAGCAGAGAGATGGTCGGCGCCGGATACATCATCGAGATGGATCCCGATAAGCTCGTAACCGCTATGGTCGACGGCATTGAGGCCAAGAGAACCGCTCTCAACATCTAATCAACGAAATTTACTGAATATCAAGAGGGAATTTACGAATGAAAATAGCCGTTACTGGTAAGGGCGGAGTCGGCAAGACTACCGTGTCATCCATCCTTGCAAGACTTTATGCCGACGAAGGGCACAACGTGCTTGCAGCCGATGTAGACCCTGATGCAAATCTCGGTCTTGCTCTCGGCTTTACTATGGATGAGTTGGCCGCGATCACGCCCATATCCAAAATGAAGAATCTTGCAAATGAGCGCACCGGAGCTGACGAGACCGGAATGGGTAAGTTCTTCAAGATCAACCCAAAGGTCGACGACATCCCGGACATCTATGCAAAGGAAAAGAACGGCGTAAAGCTGCTTGTTCTCGGAACGGTAGACGTTGCCGGAGGCGGCTGTGTTTGCCCGGAGCATGTTATCCTCAAGCGTCTCATCTCCCATCTTGTTCTGCAGCGTGACGATGTGGTCATCATGGACATGGAGGCAGGCCTTGAGCATCTGGGCCGGGGTACCACGTCTTTTATGGACAGGTTCATCGTTGTCGTTGAGCCCGGCGCCCGAAGCGTTCAGACATTCCATAACGTGAAGCGCCTTGCCTATGATCTCGGCGTAAGGAAGGTCGAGGCGGTCGCAAACAAGGTCAGGACGGAAGCTGACGAGGAATTCATCCGTAAGAACATTCCCGAAGATGAGCTTTTGGGCATCATCCATTATAGCGGCGGCGTTATTGAGGCGGATCGCGAGGCCCAGTCGCCTTACGATTACGACCAGGACGTCGTAAGTGAAATTCGTAAAATAAAAGAAAAACTTGACAAAACTTTGGAGGTATAACGGTGGCTACACTTATTGAAAGAGTATTTAGCGGCGCTGACGAAATGTATGAAAAGGCCGAAAAGGCCCTTGCAGAAGCCGCAGCAAAATATGACGATTCTACCCCTGTTGCTTATCCCGACACTGCCTACTATCTGGAGTGCCTGTACGCAATGACCGGCCGCAAGAACCAGACCCTGGGCGAGCTCAAGGAGTCCATGGAATGGATCAAGAGCCAGATGACCCGCGAGAAGAGAACTCACGACGTTTTCACTTCCGGTATTGCAACCGCTTGCGCAGCTGAGGTTATCGAGGCTGTTAAGTACATCGGCGGCGTAAACCCCTATGAGGGCACCCTCTATAACGGCCACATGAGCGACGCTGACGTTCGTGAGCTCGGTGTTCCCCTGGTTACCGGCGACATCCCCGGCTTCGTTCTCTTCATCGGCGCTGCTCCTTCCGACGAGAAGGCTGCTGAGCTGATCAAGTCCTATCAGTCCAAGAGCATCTATGTCTTCCTTATCGGTGAGATCATCGAGCAGGCTAACCGCGCAGGCGTAAAGATGGGTCACTCCGTCCGCATCTTCCCTGTTGGCCCTGACGTACACGATGCTACCCACGTTATTTCCGTTGCCGTCCGTGTCGCCCTTATCTTCGGTGGCCACGAGCCCGGCGACTACGAAGCAATTAAGAGGTACACCTTTGAGCGTGTTAACGCTGCTGTCAACGCTTTCGAGCCCGTTAACGATCTGACCGTTGCCTGCGGCGGCGGCGCTATCGCTTACGGCTTCCCCGTAATCACCAACGATGACAATGACATGTGGCGTGTTCCCAAGTCCCTCATCGTTCAGCCTGACATCGACAAGTTCGTTGACACCACCATCGAGGCTCGCGGCCTGAAGATCAAGGTCACCAACGTTGACATCCCCGTTGCTTATGCTAACGCATTTGAGGGCGAGATCATCCGTAAGGCCGACATGTTTGCCGAGGCTAACGGTACCACCAATGACTGCCTTGAGCTGGTTCGCACCGCTGACGCTGCTCACGTTGTTGACCACAAGATCGAGGTCGTTGGCCCCGAGATCGACGTTCGCCAGCCCAAGAACCAGATCAACCTCTGCATGGTCGTTGATGTTTGCGGCAAGAAGATGCAGCCCGACTTTGAGCCTGTTTTCGAGCGTAAGTTCCACGCTTGGATCAACTGCATTGAGGGCGTAATGCACACCGGTCAGCGTGACCTTATCCGTGTCCGTATCAGCAACGCTACTTACGAGGCCGGCTTCCGCGCTGAGCACTTCGGTGAGGTTCTCTACGCCAAGATCAAGTCCGAGTTTGAGTCCGTTGTTGACAAGTGCCAGGTCACCATCTACACCGATCCCGAGAAGTGCAAGGAGATCCGTGCTGAGGCCAATAAGATCTACGACAAGCGTGACGAGCGTCTGGTCAGCCTGACCGACGAGACCGTCAACGAGTTCTACTCCTGCGTCATGTGTCAGGCCTTCTCTCCCTCTCACGTCTGCATCGTTACCCCCGAGCGTCTCGGTCTTTGCGGCGCTGTTTCCTGGCTGGATGCTAAGGCTACCTACGAGTTGGACAACAACGGTCCCTGCCGCATCGTAACCAAGGGCGGCCTGATTGACGAGCGCGTTGGTCGTTGGGAAGATGTTGACGAGGCTGTTCACATGTATTCTCAGGGCGCTCTTGAGCATGTTACCCTCTACTCCATCATGGAGGATCCCATGACCTCCTGCGGCTGCTTCGAGTGCATCTGCGGTATTGAGCCCTACTCCAACGGCGTCGTTATCGTAAACCGTGAGCATAACGCTATGACTCCTCTTGGAATGACCTTCTCCGAGATGGCTTCCATGACCGGCGGCGGCGTTCAGACTCCCGGATTTATGGGTCACGGCAAGCACTTTATTGCTTCCAAGAAGTTCATGAAGGCTGAAGGCGGCGTAGCCAGAATAGTATGGCTTCCCAAGGCTCTGAAGGAAGCTGTTGCAGACAAACTCAACGCGACCGCCAAGGAGCTTTACGGCATCGACAACTTCACCGACATGATCGGCGACGAGACTGTCACCGAGGATCCCGAGCAGCTCCTCGCTTTCCTCACTGAGAAGGGTCATCCCGTTCTCGGCCTCGAGCCCCTTATGTAATTAAGGCCTCGTATGAGGAATTAAAACAAAACGATAATGTTCCGGAAGCTTTCTGATAGTGTTCATAGGTACATTTTGTGACCTATTCATTATCGGACGCAGAGGCGGATGGCGGAAGCTGTCCGCCTCTGTGCCTTCTGGCCGTTAGTCCAACATTTTTACAACTTCATCGATGCTTTGAGGGAGAGTAGCCATATGGACGGGCTGCTCTCCTTTTTCCATATTGCTGTCCACCATGCCAATGTCATGGTATAATACCGCAGCGCGGATATTATATTTTATCTAAGCCGCTTTGCTCGTCCCGTACGGGACAACCGCAAAGCATGGCACCATTATACCATAACGGCTTTGCCGATATGGTATATTACTGAAAAAACGTGAGGAATTCGGAAAATTCCTCACGTTTTTTCTATGTTCCTACATTTCCTTTGCAGTTTATCGTTTATACGGAAAACTCGCTGCGCAGGATCACATCGTCCTGTATTTCATTGGAAAGCTGTACGAAGTAGGCGGAATATCCGCCGATCCGAACGATAAGGTCCGTATGCTCTCTGGGATTTACTTTTGCCTCTTTCAGTTCCTCGCTGTCCACAATATTATACTGGATGTGCGTACCGCCCGCCGCCATGAAAGCATTGGTATATTCCACAAGGCGGTCAATACCCTCGTCGCTGCGAACAATTGAGGCATTGATCTTCTGGTTGAGCACTGAGGCATAGGAATCCTTGAAGCCCGCGTTGATCACGCTGCGCAAAACAGCCGTCGGGCCGCAGCGGTCCGCACCACGCATCGGAGAAGCGGAGCCGTCACAAAGCGGTTCCAGCGCTTTTCTGCCGTTGGGGGTAGCACCAAGTCCAAGGCCGCCGTAATAATGCCATGCGAGACCCTCGCGCGCGATCATGATCGGGCGGAAGGGAGAATTATCATAGCTGCGGATGATCGCGCCGGAATCGTCACTGACGCGCTTCACCATGCTGTCAACACGCGCATCGTCGTTGCCGAACTTTGGTGCATGCAGGCACATCTGGCGAATTTCCTCCCCGCGCTCTCCCGCGAAGTTGGAATCTAACGCATCCATCAGTTCATCCATCGTGAGCAGTTTTTCATCATACACCAGATATTTGATCGCGAAAAGACTGTCTCCGGTATCAATAATTGCACGGTCTCCGATGCCCTGCAGAGAGTAATCGGGATGCGGGAACAAATTGTCCTGGCCCAGCTCCATGCTTGCCGGCAGGCCAAGGACGGAGATCAGCGGCAGGCGCAAATAATTTGCCTCCAGATCCCGCGCGATGGCGCCAAGCCAGAAGATCCGGTGGCTGAAGAACTTATGCTGCTGCAAAAACGCATCATAAAGCTCCTCAAAGGTCTTGAAATTGCGTGGGTCTCCTGTCTGCAGGCCGGTCTGATTTCCATTGATGTCCAGTCCGTTGTGCAGCGCCAGAGACATGATGCCGCAGACATTGAAGGCGCCGAGGCCGTGCGCTCCGGTGTGCTCCGCCCGGGTGGGCAGGCAGGGATACACGCAGCCGAGACCGCCCCATTCCACGGCCTCCTCGTAAGGAATGCCGTCGCGTACATAGTGCTCGATCACAGCATCATCATTTTCAAACAGCGGAATGCCGCCCCGAGTGGCAAGATTGGTGCGGATGGCCTTGCGCATCAGCCACGCGGGAGTCTTTTTGCTCCACTTCAGGCCGACCGTCGGCGAAGAGATCTGCAGCAGACCGACCACGTGCAAAATGAGGTAGCTCAGTTCATTGCACACGTCCTCCCCTTTTTCATTCACGCCGCCGACCATGATATTGTTGATGCCGAAGTTGATTTGGTGCGAAAGCTTCTGGCTGGCAGGCTGCACCATGCACTGTGTGCCCCAGCGGCCGATCAGATCTGCCATCAGCTCTGCCGCGCGCTCGACGGTGATTGCGCCGCTGCTCACATCCTTGATAAAGAAGGGATAGAGATACTGGTCAGCGCGGCCCCAGTGGGGATTGCAGTGCATCGGATGCTCGAGACATTTTGCAGCGCCGCAGATCGCCATGCACTGCAGGGCCTCATGGAAGGAACGCGGCGGGTTTTCCGGCACATAGTCGCAGATCTCCGCAATTTCCAGAAGCTGCGCGCAGCGGGAAGCGTCCTTCTCCTCCTGCGCCATCTCGCGGGCCAGCGCGGCATAGCGGTGGGAGAATGTGATCACCGCGTTTAAAACAATGATAACGGACTGCCAAAAATAGAGTTTGTTGATATTGGTCTCGTTATTTTTTTCAAAAGCCGCAATATGCGCCTTTGCCTCTTCAATATAGCCTTTCATGCCGACTTTCAGGATCTTGTTCCAATCCAGTGCGGTGGTGACCTGGCCAAACACGGCGGTGTCGATGGACGGGTCTTTCAGCTTTGCAGCCTCGGCATTCTTTTCCCAGTCCCCAACGGCAGCCTCCCACGCCTTGGCCGTCATTTCCGGCGCGGTTTTTCCGCCGAAGGTCTTGGCAGCTTTGCGCAGGATCTCAAGTGTTTCCCTGTCGAGCGAAACGCTGGCGTCCATCGTCAGGTCAACATCCTCATCATTCCAGATAGCGGGAATGTAGTCGCCGCTGATATCCATGGCGGTGACGCAGCCGATCACAGTAGGCGTGACACGGCCGACGATCTGATCAAAGGGTAAAATTGTGATCGTCAGATTTTCCAGAATTTTCTCCAAAAGCTTTGCTCTGCGCAATTCCAGGTCAAGGCCTTCCGTTTCCTCCCATGAAGCCACAGTCCAGCGCTCGCGGTCGGCGTGCAGGCACCATGGCGCGCTTTTCATGGCTCTGCGCCACGCCTTATTGGCAGGGCTGAGCTCCAATTTATCGATCTGCTCTAAAATATCGTTTCTTATTTCCATTATTTTTTCAGCTCCTTTTGGGGAAATTATCGCAGATTTTCATCAAAGAAATTCAACACTATTTCCAAATTGTTCTTTTCCATGAAACGGGGTCAGAGTGGATCCAGCCCTCAAATATATCAAGCTGCGCTCTTCCCTCTCCGCAAATCTCGCGCACCTGCTTGTGCATCAGCTCTGCCATCTGGTAGGGTATAATGCCATCCGCTGTGCCTTGCTGCAGCAGGATAGGCGGCATCGACTTTGCATACAGAAAAAGGACAGTAGAAATTCTTCTGTCCTTTTTCAATATCAGCTCAATCAAAGAGCCGAATGGGCTTAATGACATCGCCGGAATGGGAGTCAGCAAAGGCCTGCTCGATCTCGATAAACTTATAATATTTAGTGAGCCTATCCACAGGCAGATTGCCTCACTATGGTGGATAATAATTGTTTCTATATTCCCTTTTATTGTTTGGTAGCTAATTTCTTATTCTTACTGGTACGGGGTGCGATCATACCGGCAGCCTTTCGGTTATGATATACATTGAAAGCAACTGCAAGAACGATGATAACACCCTGGACAGCCTGAGAATAGTTGGTGTCGATGTTGAGCATAACGATCATGTTGCTCACCAGTCCGGCAAGAAGCGCACCGAACACGGCGCCGCCAATGTCGCCATAGCCGCCCATGATGTCCGCGCCGCCGACGACCAGCGCGAGCATGACCATGCTCTCATAGCCCTGGGCTGTGGTCGCGGAGGTCACATAGTTCATGGAGGTAAGGACAATACCTCCGATGCAGGCCGTGAGAGAGCAGATGACATAGCAGCCGACTCGGAAGGCCCGGGAATTGATACCAACAACTTCAGCGGCAACTCTGTTTGCGCCAACCGCATATACTCTGCGTCCGAAAACAGTGAAAGCCAAGATCAGTCCCACTATGACCGCCACAACTATAAAGATAATGATGGGCATGGGGATGCTGAACAGCTTGGTATTTGCGATTTTGTAGAAAAAGCCCTCGGTATTGGTCAAGTGAATGAAAGAGCCCTTCAAAATTGCGGAGGCCAAGCCATAAAGCAGGTTGCTGGTAGCCAGCGTTACAACGAAAGACGGTAGCATGAAGTATGCATCGCACACACCGTGAAGCAGGCCGACACAGCAGGCTGTCAGGATGGCGAAAATGAGTCCTACAAAAAACGCGCCGTTTGTCATGCCATGACCGTTATACCACCACAGGCAGATTACACTTGTCAGTGCCGCAGTAGAGCCCATTGCGAGGTCGATGCCGCCCGTCAGCATTGCAAGGAGCATGCCGCAGGACATGATGCCGTAAATTGCGATGGACATGAGGATCGTGCGGAGGTTGCCGAGAGAGAAGAAACTGCGGTTGCCGATGAGCATGATAATCAGCAGCACCGCCAAAATGAGAGCACGCTGGCCCCATGCGTTGGAAAGGAAATTTTTCTTTTTCACAGTACGTCGCCCTCCTTTGCCGCCACACCGGAGGAAGCAAGAAGCACTGCCTGCTGCGTGGCACTATGGTCGCGGAATTCCTGGAAAATGGTTCCGTTATGAAGAACGAGAACTCTGTCAGATACATCCGTGAGCTCCGCAAGGTCAGAAGACACCATGATGATAATGGCGCCCTTGTCCGCAAGCTTACGCATATAGCCGTAAAGCTCGGCTTTTACGCCGACGTCAACGCCGACGGTGGGTTCATCCAGAATGAGCACATCGACATCACGGCTGAGCCAGCGGCCGAGAACGACCTTCTGCTGGTTACCGCCTGAGAGGTTCTGAACGGGGAGCTTCTTCAAAGCGGGACGAACATCGTAATCCGCAATTGCCTTTTCTGCATGTTCGCTCTCCGCCTTTCCATTTACAATCGCGCCGCCGAAAGCAAGACGGTCATAGCTTGAAATGGTGATATTTCTCAGAATGGAAAGCTGTGGAAAAAGCCCCTGGGTTCTTCTGTCCTCAGGAACCATGCCGAAGCCGTTTCTGATGTTCGTTGCAACATTTTTGCTGACAGGTTTTCCGTCAAGCGTGATGGAACCCTTATATGTCTTGATCGCACCGTAAATGCAACTGACAAGCTCTGTGCGGCCGGAGCCGACCAAGCCGCCGATGCCGAGGATCTCGCCGCTGTATGCCTTGAAGTTGATATCGTGGAGAAGGTTGCCGAGGGAAAGATCCTTGACCTCTATGTAGTGGTTCTCATTGATGTTGGGGACACGCGCACCGGTCTTTTCCAGCTCGTGGCCGATCATAAGCGTGGTCACGGTGTCAGGCTCAACGGTCTTGGAATCGACAACGCCGACGACCTCGCCGTTGCGCATGATGGTCAGGCGGTCGGTCACGCGGTAGATCTCCTCAAGGCGGTGGGAAATATAGAGAATACTGGTGCCGTGCGCACGGAGGCCTTCCATGGTGACAAAGAGCTGTTCAGTCTCGCTTGCAGAGAGGGAGGTGGTCGGCTCGTCCATGATGAGTAGCTTTGCTTCGGTGGAAAGCGCCTTCAAAATTTCGGTCATCTGGCGCTGCGCCATGCCCATGGACGCCACGACAGCGTCGGGCTGAATGATAAATCCGTACTTATCGATGAGGGCCTGGACCTGACGGCGCATCTCTTTTCTGTCTGGCAGTCCTTTTTTCATGATCTCATGACCGAGGAAGATATTTTCCGTAACGGTCAAATCAGGAACAAGGGAGAGCTCCTGATAAATAACGGAGATACCGGCAGCCGCAGCGTCCTGACGGGAATTGATATTCACATGTTTGCCGTCGACATAGATTTCGCCGTCATCCTTTGTATAGACACCGGTGATGATTTTGATGATGGTGGATTTACCTGCGCCGTTTTCACCCATCAGCGCGTGAATTTCGCCCTTTTTGATCTCAAGGTTCACGTTTTTGAGAACCTGAATGCCGTTGAAGGATTTGCAGACGTTTTCTGTACGGAGGATCAGTTCTTCGCTCATTCCGTCTTACCCCCTTCCAGTGCATTTTCAGAGTTTTCCGCAGCGTCAGCCTGATTACGGAACTTTCTTGCAGTCAGAACACCGAAGGCTGCGTCCGCAATAATGGCGATCAAAATCACAGCGCCCTGGAACACATATTGCCAGGATGTATCCAGCCCATATTTATACATACCGTTATTCACAAGCGTCATAAAAATCGCACCGAGGAAGGCGCCCGCAGTATCACCGCGGCCACCGCCCAGCATAACACCGCCGACAACGCAGGCCGCAACAGCGTTAAAGCCCATTGCAGAGCCCAGGCTGAGATATGCGGTCTGCTGGTAAGCAACAGTAAATACGGCGCCGACAGCGCAGCAGGCACCGCAGATGGTGAATGTGGATATCTTCATGCGGTTAACATTGATACCGCTCATTTCAGAGCTCTTTGCATTGGAGCCCATTGCATACACATGCAGGCCGTAACGGGTGCGGGTCAGGATGAACCAGGAGATGATGACCAGGATCACCCAGGCTATTGCAATATAGTAGAAGCCGGAAACATGTTTTCCAAGAAGAAGGAAGCCCTTGTTCTTGATTGCCTGAGAAACAATGGCGCCCTTGCTGTCCTTCAACAGTGCAACAAGACCGAAGCCGGTAAATACAAAGCCGGTAGCCAGCGTGGTAATGAAATCGTTCAGGTGGAATCGGGTAATGACCCAGCCGTTGAGAAAGCCGCAGGCCGCACCCATGACCAGAGCGACCAGCACAACAACAGGCATTGGGACATTCATGCATGCCAGACGGCAGGCAACAATACCAGTGAAACAAATAATACCGCCGGAGGAAAGATCAATTCCGCCGCCGATCAAAACAAAGGAAACACCCACGCAGATGATGCCGGTATAAGCGGCAACACGGAATATTTCCTGAATATTTCTAAGTTTCATAAAGCCCGGTGCTGTTACCGTGAAGATCACAGACAGGAGAATAATCAAACCGAGCGTAATGAGCTTACGAGTAAGTTTCTGACTTATTTTCAAGGCTTTCACTCCATTGAGTTCATAGTATAAATTGATAAGCACATTAAAAAATGCGGAGGCCTTGTAGGGCCTCCGCATACTTATTTATTGCCTTTATTGCCCGTTTCGCTTATTGATAAAGAGGAAATCAATAATTGTAATCGCTCATATCCCAGTGAGTGCCGCTGATGATATCGTAAACGTTGTCAGCAGTAACATTCAGGGTGGGCAGATAGACATTGGCGTAGTACTCGTTGCCGAGGCTCTTGCCGTTGATGCCGAGCTGGACAAAGTTCATAGCGGAAACCATGGCTGCATAGCCCTCATAGAAGGGATCGGAGTAGCTGGTACCGTAGATCTTGCCCTGTGCGATGGCATCCAGAGCAGCGGGAGTTCCGGAGTAACCCCAGATGATGATGCCCTCATTCTCCAGACCTGCAGCAGCGACAGCCTGAGCAGCGCCGATTGCAGTGTTATCGTTCACGCAGTAGAGAACGTCAATATCGTCATACTTTGCCAGAACCTCGGAAGCAGCCTGATAGCCGACTTCGATAGAGGTGATGGACTGTGCGTACTCCTCAAGAATTTCAAAAGAGCCGGCGTTCTCTTCGGTGTAAGCCACAAAGCCCTGACCCATGGTGCAGGTCGCCTTCAGCTCAGCGGGAACGTCAAGGATAACGGTCTTTGCACCGGCAGGAGCAACGCTGGAGAGGAACTTTGCTGCCTCATAACCGGCATCATAGGTGGTGTTCTGGATGTGTGCAGTGTGATTGCCCTCAACGCCGTTGTTGATGGACATCACAACAATGCCGGCCTCTTCAGCCTCGGCGATGGTGCTGTTGAGAGCGTTACCGTCCATGGCATTGATGAAGATAACGTCAACTTCCTGGTTGATGAATTCCTTCATCATGTCGATCTGGTTGGTGGGGTTGAAGCCGGGGTCACAGGTCACAAGAGAAACGTTGGGATAGAGAGCGATTGCTTCCTGCATACCCTTGAGAATAACGGGATAGTCTTCCTGGCCGGCACCCATGGGGATGTAAGCCATTTTGCATTCTGCGCCATTGTTGATGTCAACAGCGGGAGCTGTCTTTGCTGTGGTGTTGCCAGCAGCGTTGCCGGAATTGTCGGAACTACAGCCGGCCATCAGTGCAACACAGAGAACAAGAACAAGACAAATAGAAACGATCTTCTTCATTTTAATTCCTCCAAAAGTTTCTTTAAAAAGTTTTGCTTTACAAAATCTTTACATAAAATATATCACAAAGCATTTTGTTAGAACATAAACAATTTGTGGTACAGCACTATCATCTTTTATTGTCCCTAATGCAACATTTCTTTGTGCTTTACGACAATAAAACAAGGAATGCGCCCATACCGCGCGTTTTCCTTTTTCAATTTTGAATATACAGCATTTTTCAGCTGAATTACAGTTCAAACTCGCTACGATAAATGACATCGTCCTGAATGCCGGAAGACAACTGCACAAAGTAAGCGGAGAAGCCGCCGATGCGAACGATCAGGTCAGGATACTTCTCGGGATTTGCCTTTGCATCCTTCAGCTGCTCGGTATCCATAATATTATACTGGATATGGGAGCCGTGATTTTTCATGAAGGCATTGGTATAGGCAACAAGCTTATCAATGCTTTCTTCACTCTTCAGGAGAGAAGAATTGAACTTCTGGTTGAGAACCGCAGAGCAGCAGACATCGCTGTAACCGGAAGAAATTGCGCTGAGAAGCACTGCGGTAGGACCGTTCTTGTCCGCGCCGCGCATGGGAGACAGAGAACCGTCGTTCAACGGCTCAAGCGCGGGACGGCCGTTGGGCAGAGCGCCGGCGCCCAGACCGCCGAAGTAATGCCATGCAAGGCCCTCGCGGGAAATAATCATGTTGCGGAAGGGCGCGTTGTTGTAAGAATAGATGATGCGGGCGGATTCATCGCTGACACGCTTGACCATATCATCAGCTTCCTTGATATCGTTGCCGTATTTGGGCTGATGCAGGCACATCTGGCGGATCTCCTCACCGCGCTCGCCGGCAAAGTTGCTGTCCAGAGCCTCCATCAGCTCATCCATGGTCAGCACTTTATCATCATACACCAGGTGCTTCACCGCCAGCAGAGAGTCGGCAACGTCAATGATGGCGCGGTCGGAAATGCCGAACATGGAGTAGTCGGGATGCGCCTTAGTCAGATCCTGGCCAAGATCCATGCTGGCCTCAATGCCCAGAATGGAAAGCAGCGGCGTGCGGGTGTACTGATGGCAGATGTCGCGGGCTACGGCGCCCAGCCAGAACACGCGGTAGATAAAGGCCTTGTGCTGCTTGAAAAAGGCATCGTAAAGTTCCTCAAAGGTCTTGAAAGAACGGGGATCGCCGGTCTCGAGGCCGGTTCTTTTGCCGTTGATGTCGATGCCGTTGTGCAGTGTAACATGCAGCAGGCCCGCCAAATTGAATGCGGCCACACCCTCAGCGCCGTAGTGCTCTGCGCGGTTGGGCAGGCAGGGATACACGCAGCCGAGGCCACGCCACTCGCAGGCCTCCTCATAGGGGATGCCGTAGTCGATATAACGCTGGATCATGATATGGTCGTTCTGGAACAGGGGGATGCCGCCGCGGGTGTCCATATTGGTGCGGATCGCCTTGTTCATCAGCCAGTCGGGCGTCTGCTCGTTCCAACGCAGGCCCACGGTCGGAGAGGACAGCTTCAGACAGGCAACCACATGGAGGATCAGGTAGCTCAGTTCGTTGGACATATCGGTGTGATCCTGGCCCAGACCGCCGACCATGACATTGTTGATACCGAAGTTGATCTGGTGCGTTTCCTTGTTCATATCGTCGGAGACAAAGGTCTGGGTACCCCAGCGGCCGATCATGTCTGCCAGATCGGAGGCAATCTCCTCCAGAGGAACACCGTTGGCCAAGTCGTTCTTGAAGTAGGGATAGAGGTACTGGTCGGCACGGCCCCAGTGGCTGTTGTTCTGCATGGGGTTCTCAAACATCTTAGCCAGAGAGCACATCTCCATAAATTGCAGTGCCTCATGGAAGGTACGGGGCGGATTCTCGGGGACGTATTCGCAGGTCTCGGCAATGCGGATCAGACGTGCCTTCTCGGCCTCATCAGCGGTCTCAGCAGCCATTTCACGCGCCAGTTTTGCATAACGCTTGGAATGGTCAATGGTAGCCTGCAGGCAGATGATGGCAGCTTTCCAGAAATAGACCTTGTTCACATCGGTGCCGCCCTGCGCAATATAGGCATCAATGTGCTGCTGGCAGCGCTCGATATAGGTCTTGAGTCCGGCGGGCAGAATATTGGGCCAATCCAGGGTAGAGGTGGACTGACCGGTGATGCCGTTCTGCAGACCGGGGTCCTTCAGCTTTGCAGCCTCGGCATCCTCAGCCCAGGTGCCTACCAGTTCACGCCATGCGGTATAGGTGTTGGAGGGCATACAGATCGGTTCAAAGATGCGGACAGCCTCTCTCAGAACCTCCAGTTCCTCCCGGGTCAGCACAGCGGAAGCGTCCAGAGTGACGCCGATGATGCCGTCATCATTCCAGATGTCGTGGATGTAGTCACCGCAGACATTGATCGCAGTCTGGCATCCGATGACGCCGGGGGTGGGACGGCCGACGATCTCATCAAATTCGTGGATCTTGATAGGAACGTTATCCATCACCTTTTTGAGCATCTTTGCGATACGAATCTCCAGATCCTCACCCTCAGTCTCCTTCCAGGATTCCACGGTGAGACGCTCACGATCCACATAAACTTTCCAGGGAGCAGCCTTCATGGCCTTGCGCCATGCCTTGTTGCGCTCGCTCAGTTCAAGCGCATCGATCCGCGGCAGCAAGGACTGATCAATTTCGTACATTTGACTTTCCTCCTTTTTTATTCTCTGTTTATTTTCAATTTTTTCAGTCTTTTATCTGGAAACAGTGCATTGTACACCGAGTTTCTTATAGAGTGCTTCAAGCGCATCGATTTCCGCAGCCGACATGATCTTCAGTTCTTCCAGCTCGTACGTCATATCCAGCGCCGCATACTTCGCAGTTCCCATGCGGTGGTATGGCATCAACTGAATCGCCAGGTCTTCCCTGCCGAGGCTCTTGATAAATTCCGCCGTCGCACGCACATTTTCCTCCGTGTTGTTTACACTGGGAATGATCGGCTGACGGAACAGGATGTTTGCGCCCTTTCCGGCAAGGAAACGGGCGTTTTCAAGAATCTGCGCATTGTCCACCCCTGTATATTTCCTATGTAGCTGTGGGTCCATGATCTTAAGGTCAAAGTAAAATGTGTCGGTCAGCGGCGCAACAAGTTCCATCGCCGCTCCCGGCACGCAGCCGCATGTCTCCACGCAGGTGTTAATACCGTCTTGGCGGCAAAGCTCAAACAGTTCCGCAACGAACTGCGCGTGGGTCAGGGGTTCTCCGCCGGAGACGGTGACTCCGCCGCCGGAGCTCTCATAAAAAATCTTGTCGCGGCGGACTTTTTCAAAAACCTCCTCTGAGGAGCGGTCTTCACCATATCTGACAAGTGCGCCGTAATAACAGGCCTCTGCACAGGTCCCGCAGCGGCGGCATTTTTCCCTGTCGATCCGCCGCGCTCCATCTGAAAGAATGGCATCGTGAGGGCAGACCTTTTTGCATCTGCCGCAGCCGGTACACAGATTGCTCAGAAAACCGATCTGTACCGACGCTTCCAGATTTTCAGGATTGGCGCACCATTTGCAGCGCAGCGGGCAGCCTTTCAAAAACACCACCGTCCGTATACCGGGGCCATCATGGATCGAATAGCCCTGAATATTTGTGACTATCGCGTTCGACATTGCGGCGTTCCTCCCTTATCTAATCATCTTACTGTAATATATAGTAGAATAAGCGTTTCCAATCGTCAAGATATACAGCTATAACGAAAAAATATACCTGTTTATTTTAAAGCTTGTTAATGCGACATTTTTTCTGCTATAATAAAAAAAGAAAAATTTCTTACTTTCTTTGCGGGGGGACTGTTATTCATGGCTGAGATCAATATGCGCCAGATCGAAATATTTTTGGCTGTTGCAAAATATCAGAACATTTCAAAAGCTGCGCAGGAACTGTATACCAGCCAACCCGCCACCAGCAACTGGATCGCGAAAATGGAGGAATATTGCGGCTGCCGCCTTTTTCGCCGCACAAACCGCGGCGCCGTCCTTACGCCCGAAGGTGAGGAGCTGTATGCCCGTCTGGATGTGGCATACCACCGTTTCCGCGTTTCCGTGGAGGAGATCTGCAAGCGTCAAGCAAATGAATCCGGCAAGCTGCGCATCGGCATCCTCAATCGTCTGGATGCAATGAATGTCGCCGAAGAACAGATCCATGCTTTTTCGCTGCAATATCCGGATATTTCTATTACCGGCGAACGCTTTAATTTTCATGAACTGCGTGACAAGGTCCTTTGCGAGGAACTGGATCTGATCTTCTCCCTCTCCGCGGATATTGAGCCATATCCTGAGTTCGAAAGTATACCGATTTGTGATTTTCCCGCCTTTTTTGTTGTTCCTCAGGCATGGGTGGACAAGCTGACACACAACCCGGGACTCAGTGAGCTTTCCGGCAAGACTATGATTATTGAAGCGCCGACGCAGCGCCGCTGGGCGGAAAAGATTTGCGAAAACTACGGAATATCTCCGTCTGATGTGCGGTATGTGAATTCCTACATTCTACTGTCTGCACTCGTGTCCCGTGAAAAAGGTTTTTCCATTGACGGAAAGATGATCACCGAAGGGATTTATTCCCCCACAACATCTTTTTTACCGATCGCACGGGCCCACAGCTCTAAAGTTGTCATAGCCTGGAGAAAGGAAAAGCCCTCTCCCCTCGCCGAAAAATTTGTGGAATTTGTAGGCGGTGGGATACAGGGCAGTACAGAATCATAAAAGAGAAAAAGTAGGTGACGGGAATTGAATATTCAACAGCTCAGATACTTTGACGCTGTCTGTACATGCGGAAGTCTCTCAAAGGCCGCGCAAAAGCTCTTTATTTCCCAGCAGGGCATCAGCATGTCGATCCAGCGTCTGGAAACCGAGTTTTCCTGCCGTCTGCTGGCACGAAGCGCAAAAGGTATTCGTCTGACCGAAGACGGTAAATTTCTCTGGGAACACGCAAAAAACATCATCCGGGAAGCAGATGCATGCGAAGCCTATTTTGCGAAGAAGCAGCCCTCAACCCGCAGTGTGAAAATCGCCAGTTCTTATGGCGCGCTTTCAGAATTTGCAGCCAATATCATTCAATCCTTTGAAGCGGAACACCCCAATATCCGTCTGCATGTCACAGAATACATGGACAATGCATGTGATGATATCGTGCTCAGCGAAGAAGCTGATCTCGGCTTCTCTGTCGGTCCCATCGACGACACGCTCTTTGACTCAATCCCTCTTTTCACCAGGCGGCTTTGCCTCGTTGTGAATAAGGAAAATCCCCTTGCACAGCAAAAAATGATCCGGACCGGTGATCTGGATCATTTGCCGATGATTATGGTTGACAAGAATTTCAAGCCGCCCCACACATTTCTGGAACGTTGCCGCAGTTTTGGTGTGAATCCCGATGTTCGTGTGGAAGTTGGTGAGGTCATCTCCGTTCACCGTCTCGTCGCAAAAAACGAAAACCTGTGCGGACTCTCTGTGGAATCCGTTGCAAGGGACATTCAAAACCCGAACGTCGTTGCTATTCCCCTTGAAAACAGCAGCTTCAACTGGATGGTATATCTGATCAAGAAGAAAGGTTATCCTTTGATGCCGTCAGCGCAAATGTTTGAGGATTACATGCTGATGTATTATCATATGGATTCCGGTGACAGGCCCGAAAAGGCAGAAGAATAATTGATTTTCCGTCATATTGTACCTGTCTGATAAAGAAAAAAGTATTTTGCATTCGTACGGCCGCGGATTATCATAAGCGATAATCCACGGCCGTTCATCTGTCCCGTACAGGCATTGCCCCCATGGTTCACAGGTTGTACCTGCGGGAAGCAGCGCTTGGCTTCCGGGTCATTTTTCATCTGATTCTGATATTGATTTACACTATTATTCAAACATTGGCGTGGAGAGATAGCGGTCGCCGGTATCAGGAAGCAGAGCCACTATTATCTTGCCCTCGTTTTCCGGGCGCTTCGCAAGCTGCGCTGCCGCCCATACGGCCGCACCGGAGGTTATGCCCACCAGCACGCCTTCGCTCTTTCCTATCTCCCGGCCGGTCTGATACGCGTCCTCGTCCGTGACCGTGATTATTTCATCAAATATTTCCCTATCCAAAACCTCAGGCACAAAGTTTGCTCCTATTCCCTGCAGTCCATGACTGCCAAAGCGTCCCTCAGAAAGCAGAGGCGATGATGCAGGCTCTACGGCAACCACCTTCACATCCGGGTTCTTGCTTTTCAGATACTTGCCAACACCGCTGAGCGTGCCGCCCGTTCCGGCTCCGGCCACAAATATGTCAACCCTGCCGTCTGTATCCTTCCATATCTCAGGCCCGGTAGTATCAAAATGAGCGGCAGGGTTAGCAGGATTTTCAAACTGCCCGGGAATAAAGCTGCCGGGTATTTCCGCTGCCAATTCCTCCGCCTTTTTGATAGCTCCGCTCATGCCCTCGGCTCCGGGAGTAAGCACGAGCTCTGCTCCAAAGGCTCTCATAAGGGTACGGCGCTCGGCGGACATGCTGTCGGGCATAACAATAATCGTCTTGTAACCTCTTACGGCCGCTACAGAAGCCAGGCCAATGCCGGTGTTGCCGGAAGTAGGTTCAATTATGACCGCGCCGGGTTTGATAATTCCGCGCCTCTCCGCGTCATCCAGCATAGCCTTCGCCACACGATCCTTGGCTGAGCCGCCGGGGTTGAAGCACTCAAGCTTTCCCAGAACCAGAGCCTTGAGTCCATGCTGCCTGGAATAGTTTCCAAGCTCCATCAAAGGTGTATTTCCAATAAGTTCTTCAGCGCACTTATAAATCTTCATATAAATCCTCCATGCGGCAGCACCGCACAAATAGTCATTAAAAATCTCTCCCGCATGGAGGATTTTTGCCATCATCGCCGGTTGCCCAAAGGGCGAGGCGATGTGCTTTTTATAATATAGTGTGATTTTTCACACTATCCACTAAAAGCCAACGGAGGATCTTCGCCCGAAAATCCTCCGTTACTGTCTCAAAATTATGTATCAGTTGAAAATACGGATGCGGCCGATAAGGGGCAGCTCCTTTGCCTTTCCGCTGCAGCAGTTCACTATGCCAATTATCATACATACAAAGGCGAAAATACCGGCAACAGCGCCAACTATCCAGCCAAGAATTGGAATGATGCAAACAACTCCAGCAGCAACGGACAATATCATAAGCAGCAGGCCCTGGTTTGCATGGAAGCGAATAAACTGCGAGTGAGGCTTGATTATCAGAGCAAGCAGCATGAAGAGAACTCCAAGATAGCAGAACAGTGACAAATACTTGGTATCAGCTATATCAATGGAGTCATACTCCGCCGTGAAATCTGTATTTCTACCCACATTAGCGGCAGTCGCGCCGCCATCAGTGGCACATCCACAGTTTGCGCAAAATCTTACATTATCTTCAATCTGGGCTCCGCAATTCTTACAAAACGCCATATGCTCTACCTCCAATAAGTATATTCAACGGTTTCGCCGTATAGTATAATATTACCGCAAAGACTCCGCGTTTGCAACATATTTATTTGTTTTCAAATGGGAATTTATAGTCAAGACCGTACATATCGCGGACTTCGGCAAGCTCCTTCTGCACGCCCTCGCTCACGGGAACACCCTTGTCCCTGCGCTCCAGCCAGACCAGATATTCCTTCTCACCGGCCGTATATATTCTGTCGTGGCCCGGCGCCTTTTTGGATGCGCGCAGCTCGCGGAGGATGTCTCCGGCAGTCTTTTTGAAGCTCTCGGCGCCCATAAAGGCCTCAGTATCGATAGCCATGAAGAAGTGTCCCAAAGGATATGGCTTTTTCTCACCATTCTCACCGATGCCCGTGAGCATCTTCATATAGCTGCCCGCCTGCAAGGCCGCGGAAAGGATCTCCACAAGAGCGGCATAGCCGTACCCCTTATAGCCCGCTGTTTCCTCCCCTATTCCGCCCAGTGGCGCGAGGGCAGCCTCGCCGGTGTTTAGGGCGCGGAGTATCTCGTCACTGTCGGTCATGGTACCGCCGTCATTGGTGATCACCAGTCCCTTGGGAGTGGGCAAACCCTCGCGGCTGTAATACTCTATCTTGCCGCGCTGAGTAATACTGGTGGCGCAATCGATGACGAACGGAAATTCCTCGTCAGTAGGTACGCCAAAGGTAAGCGGATTGGTACCCATCATATTCTCTACTCCGAAAGTCGGTGCAATCGATGGGCGGGCATTTGTTCCGCAGAAGCCTATCATGTTTTCCTTAGTAGCCATAGTGGCATAATACCCGGCTATACCAAAATGCGTGGAATTGCGAGCGGCTACCATACCTATGCCGCATTTCTTCGCCTTATCTATGGCCATCCGCATACAGCGGCTGGCCACCACCATACCCATTCCGTTGTGTCCGTCCACAACAGCGGTAGACGGAGTTTCGCGAATGATCTCAAACTCGGTATGTGGATTCAGGATACCGCTTCTGATGCGGTCTATATATATGGGCTTGAATCGGTTCACGCCATGCGATTCGATGCCCCGGCGGTCACTCTCCATGAGCACCTCGGCGCATATCTTTGCGTCCTCCTCCGGTACTCCCGCTGCCACGAAAGCATCAGTCATAAAACTGCCGATAAGCTCCCAGGATACATATGGTCTGGTTTCCATTTCATACCGTCCTTTACAAGGAAATATATTGTATTAACGCAATGGCGTTTTGCCGCAGCTGTCCTTCTTTGCTTTTCCGACATAGCAGAAGAGCAAAACGATAGCTTGAACACAAAAGGCACACAGCTATTGTATTTTGATAATACCATTATTTTCATAAAAGGTCAATCGTTTTCCATGTAATGCTCTTGCCACAAGGGGAGCAAAATGGTATGATATCAGATGAAAACAAACTAAACTGGAGGTTTTTCTCTTGATTCCTGATTTCATCGAGATTTTAAAAACGATCTTCTTAGGCATAGTTGAAGGCATTACCGAATGGCTGCCAATAAGCAGCACAGGACACATGCTGCTGGTTGATGAATTCTTGCAGCTTAATGCCAGCGATAGCTTCAAGGAAATGTTCTTCATCGTTATACAGCTCGGCGCGATATTGGCAGTTGTAGTCTTGTTCTGGGGTAAGATGTTTCCCTTTCAGTTCCGGGATAAGACCAAACCGGTCATAAAAAAGGAAACCTTCTCCATATGGTTCAAGGTCGTTGTAGCCTGCATTCCCGGCGCGGTGGTTACTCTGCTTTTTGACGATTACATTGAGGCCCACCTGCACACGCCTGCGGTCATCGCCGTGGCGCTGATATTCTACGGTATTGCTTTCATCCTTGTAGAAAACTGGAACAAGAAACGCATCCCTAAAGTGAAAGACATCTCCGAAATAAGCTACACCACGGCGCTGGTGATCGGCCTATTCCAGGTGCTTTCCATCATCCCCGGCACTTCCCGCTCCGGAGCGACCATCATCGGCGCACTTATCATTGGCGTTTCCCGTGTTGCCGCCGCAGAATTCACCTTCTTTCTGGCAGTACCTGTCATGTTTGGTCTGAGTGCCATAAAGCTGTTTAAATTCGGATTAGCGTTCGCCGCCCCGGAGCTTATAACTCTCCTTATTGGCATGGCCGTGGCCTTTATCGTTTCCCTGCTTGTGATCAAATTCCTTATGGGTTACATAAAGAAGCACGACTTCAAAGTATTCGGCTGGTACCGGGTGCTTCTCGGAATTATCGTCCTGCTTTATTTCGCATTTGTTTGATAAGCTGATACAAAAAAAACAGTCCGGAAATTTCCGGACTGTTTTTTGTATGTCAGGGTTTATGCCTTGGCGTAGTATCCATCGAGGACTTCCTGATAGATAACAGTCAGCTGATCAAGGCCGATTGCCTTAACGCCTGCAATGTAAGAATCCCACTCGGTGAGGGGCTTGGAACCATCCAGGAATGCCAGATAGTTCTCAGCAACATAGGTGCTGACGTCGTTGTTATAAACGGCTGCGCGCTCAGTCTGGTCGTCATCAAGGACAAGACCTGCGGGCCACTCATAAGCTGCGTCATAGTCGAAATTATCCCAAACGTCATAGCAGGCCGCGATGCCATCGCCGCCCTCCTGGGCAAACTTTCTCATGGTGATCTCAAGGCCGTGCTCAGCCAGCTGGTCGAGAGTGTGAACGATGAGAACCCACTCATAACCTACGCCGGTGGGGTTGTTGATGGTGAAATCGGTGAAGCGGATCTCGCCGTCCTCGTTGTAATCCCAGATCTCGCCCTGTACACCATAGCTGGTGAAGAAGGAGCCGGAATCAGAGTAACGCCAGTCGCACCATGCGATTGCAAGAGGAATGTTCTCGCAGGAGGTGCTGACGGTGGTGTGGCCGTAGCCAACGCGGGAGTGCTGCTCGCCAACGTGGATCACCTGACCCTCATAGCGAAGAGTCTTCTGGATGGGCAGCCAGTAGCAGTCAGGGTCGCCGGTGTTGTCATAGACCTCGTAAGGACCGGTAGCGCTGTTTGCGAAGTAACCGATCTTACCGTCATGAATACCAACGAAGTCCTTGTTGGTAGCGCATCCGGCCCAGTTCTTGTTGATAAGACCCTGGTTCCAGAACTTGTTGAGCATGGTCATGAGTTCAAAGTCGCGGTCGGTGGTGTTGGCGAACTGAACCTTTCCATCGATCTGGTAAAAAGGAGGAATTGCTTCTGCGGTTACATAAGGCAGGGTGTCAAAAGCATTGAGGGTGTAGCTGTTGGACATATCTATAAACTGGAGCATTGCCCAAGGCTCGGAGCAAGTATCATAGGTGGACTGCATGAAGCACATTGCGTCAAACATGTCGTCCCAGGTAACGATATCAGCGGGAGTCTTGCCCATATCATCCAGCCAGTCTGCGCGAATGAAACCGGAAAGGGAAACCTGAGCCTTGTCCTGCAGGTTCATGAAAGCGTAGATGAGGTTATCCTCATAGAAAACGCCCTTGCGGGTAACATCATCGTTGGGGTTCTTGGTTGCCTCATAGATGTAGTTGGGGCAGTAGTCCATGTAATCATAGATGTTTACGAAGTACGCTTCCTCGTAGACAGCTTCCTTAATGGTGCCGGGATAGAAGAAAGCACCGGAAGCGCTGAGGTCGCAGAGATCGTCAGCAGCCAGCAGAACGGAGAAGTTCTCGTTTCTGGTAGCACCGTCAACGACAGAATACTCGATGTGAACGCCGGTGGCCTCTTCCTGGCCCTGGCAGTAGCCGAGGTCATTAAAGTCACCGCTTGCGGGCATCAGAGCGGGGGTCCAGCAGACGGTCCAGAAGGTCAGGACTTCGTCAGTGGTGCAAATGGGGGTGGTGTACTCATACTTCTCAGTGGGGAAGCCGTTCTCATCAAGAGCGACCTTACCCTTAGCGAAGTTGTAGGGGGATTCCTCTTCCTGATCACCGGTCTGATTTCCGGAATTATCAGGATTGGAAGCATTGGGAGTGTTGGTGGGCTTGGGATCATTGCCGGTATTGGTATTATTGGAAGCGCAGCCGGCAAAGAGAGCAACGACCATCAGCACAGCAAGGATAAGTGCGAGTGTCTTCTTCATGCTTATTCTCCTTTTTTAATATTTATTATAATTCCTTTCGGAAATATAACCTTATCTATTCTTTATTGCTCTTACGATATTCTCCGCGGCCTTGCGGACATTTTCCTCGGAGGTGGCGAGATTGAGCCGGATGTGGCAATCCTCCTTGCCCTCCTCGGGAGTAAAGAACTGGCTGCCGTAGTCAACGGCGAGCTTGCATTCCTTGACCACAAAATCCTTCAGCTCATCGGGCTTGACATAAGCGGAAAGGTCTATCCACTGAAGATATGTACCCTGCAGCTTAGTAATAACGCACTCGGGAGCGCCCTCGGTAAGTATATCCGTGAGAACCTTAACATTCGTCTCTATCTGCTTGATAACATTATCCAGCCACTCCTTGCCGCCCTCGTAAGCAGCTCTTACAGCAACATAGCCCGGCATTGCGCCGCTGATATGCATGTGCTTCTGGTACTCGTCGTACTTGTCACGCAGCTCCTTACTGGGGATAACGGCAATGCTGTGGTTAAAGGCCGCCAGGTTGAAAGTCTTGGAGGCGGCAGTGAGTGAGACTACCATATCCCCGCAGTCGCAGGAAGCGAGGGTGGGAATATGCTTGTTCCCGCTGAGGACGATATCCTGATGTATTTCGTCGCTGACAATGATAACGCCGTTTCTGCGGCAGATATCTACCAGCGTGCAAAGCTCTTCCTTAGTCCATACGCGGCCCACGGGATTGTGGGGAGAGCAGAGGATGAAAAGCTTTACGTCGTTATCCTTTATCTTTTTCTCGAAGTCCTCAAAATCGATGGTATATGCGCCGTTGTTGTTCTTCAGGATGCTGCAGACAAGGTTTCTTCCGGTGTCCTTAACAGCCTCCATGAACGGATAATAGCAGGGGCTGAGAATGATGCAGCTATCGCCAGGCTGGGTAAAAGCGCCCACGAAGTGGAAGATACCGGCCACAACGCCGGGAGAGAACTTTATCCACTCCTGCTCTACCTTGCAGCCGTGTCTTTCCTGCTCCCAATTGATAAAAGTCTCAAAATATTCGCGGGGCGGCATAAAGTACCCGAAAAGGCCGGTGTCGGCCATGCTTTTCAGAGCCTCACCAACGCACTCAGGAGAGCGGAAGTCCATATCGGCGACCCACATGGAAATGAGGTCCTTATCCCCGAACAGGAACTGCAAGCCGTCCCACTTGACGCTGCCGGTGCCGACTCTGTCGGCATAATACTTTTTTTCAAATTCGTTCATTTCCGCTCGCCCTCTCAAACCTCAGCAATAAGCTCCACTTCACAGAGCACACCCTTGGGCAGGCCGGCTACCGCGACGCAGGAACGCGCGGGCTTGCCGGTGAAATATTTTTCGTAGACGGCGTTGAACTTGGCAAAATCGCCCATATCAGCAAGGAAGCAGGTGGTCTTGACAACGTTTTCAAAGGTAGTGCCCGCTTCTTCCAGCACAGCGGCAATATTCTTGAAAACCTGCTCGGCCTGGGCGCTGATCTCATCACCGACTACCTCGCCGGAAACGGGACATATGGGTATCTGTCCCGAGGTATAGAGCATAGATCCGGAAATGTATGCCTGAGAATAGGGCCCAATAGCCGCCGGTGCCTTATCGGATGTAATTCTTTTCATAATTCATTTTCCTCCATCATTTTGAAACTATCAATCAATAAATATTTCCAATTATCTCTTTTTCTGCAAAAATGGACGTTGCTCCGCCGGTATGCCAGAAAAGAACGCTGCTGCCCTTGGGTACCTTCCCGCTTTCAATGCTGTCCAGCATACCGTAAAACGCCTTGCCGGAATATACGGGGTCCACAAGGATGCCCTCGTTTACCGCAAGAAGCTTTATGGCCCGATCCGTTCCGCTGTTGGGCTGCTCATAGCCGGGCAGATAATACTCCGTTTCTATATGAAACTCCTCGGGTCTGACTTTAACGTTCCCGGCGCCGATAAGCTCCAGCGCCTTATTGGCCAGCTCAGCGGTATTCTTCACATACTGCACAGGCTCGTCATTGCCCACCAGCACGGAATGTATCTCTGCGCCGCAGCCGATCAGGTCATGCCCCGCCATCAGTCCGGCAAGAGTTCCGCCGGAACCGGTGGCGTGAAACACATAATCCGGTTTGAATCCTGCCGCCATAGCCTGCTCCGCCATCTCGCAGTAGCCCTCGATATATCCCGCAGAGCCAAGAGGAGCTGCTCCGCCGCCGGGTATCTCATAGCATTTATGCCCCTCAGCCTCAAGCCGTGCCATATGCTCCCTGGCAGCCTCCTGCATCTTGCCGAAATCAGGAGGTACGATATGCACCTCGGCGTCAAACACCCGGTCAAGGAGCAGATTAGAGCGGGGAAAAGCATCTGGCTCGACCACGCTCATAAGATAAAGCACGGGCTTCAGCCCGCAGCGGCGGCAAGCCGTTGCCGTCTGCATGGCATGGTTGGACTGAGTCGCTCCGAATGTAAATACATATTCCGCGCCTTTCTCCAGAGCGTCAGCCATAAAATACTGCAGCTTGCGTATTTTATTACCGCCGAAAAGTCCTACCCCGGTGAAATCATCGCGCTTTATGTATAGTTCAACGCCCAGCATATCCGAAAGACGTTCAAGCTTATGAAAAGGAGTTGGAAAGAATCCGACATTGGCCCTTTTCAGCTTTTCAAGAAGTATTTTTGCATCATTGAGTAGCATGGAATCCGTCCTCCAGATTTTATTGTTTCATCCTTAAAAAATACCGTTTACAACCATTTTTTCATGACTCCGGCAATAATCCTGCCATGATATTAAAATTAATTATATATTAAAAAATACCACGAATATTTTTGAAAATAAATCCGCAAAAAGTTGACTTTTCCCATATTGTATTTATACTATTAGTAGGATTACTTTTTCGTGAGGTGATTTTTGTGAAAATCAGCATGTGGATGATGTATGACGCCATAGTCCCTTACGTTAGCCGCCATAATCTCGGAGATGCATCGGCAGAGTGCAGGATAATCGGAGTCTTGCCCTATCTCCCTGTTCAATCGATTTCAGGCGACCATATCTATATAATCAGCGCCGATGAAGCGCAAAAAATTCAAAATCAGGATGATATTTTCTTAATAATATATGACGAATTATCGGATGCTCCAATAAAATTGGATTGCCAATATATTTCCCTGAAGCCGGAAATAAGCTTCCGGCAAGCTATCATCATAGTTCTTGAGGCTATAGAGAAATACAACCAATGGTATGAACAGCTCCGGCAGGAGCTTACCGGCATCCCCGACCTTACGCGCATCTGCAACATAGGCTACGAGCTTTTGGGCAACCCCATACTGCTTTTCGGCCCCGACCACGCTCTTGTAGCCTCATCTGACGTCAACCTCGATTTTGAATCCACGTTTTTGGAAAAGAAATCCGGCTCCACATTAATCTTGTCTGACAGCGCATACAAGACTATAGTAAGCAGGCCGGAGCATGAAGACGACCAGGAAACCGGCAGGGTATCCTTCATACCAAATCCCCTTGGAATCGGCAACGTACTATATACCAACATAATATGCCGTCAGCTTGAGTATCGCTTATGCGTGAATGACACCAACCACAGCTTTACTCCCGGCAATCACCAGCTCTGCAAAATACTTTCCGACACTCTGCAGACGGCCATGCAAATGGATCACTCCCGGGAAAGCACCGCCAAAGCAGACCTCTGCGGCTTTTTCAGAGACCTTCTTGAAAACAGAGCCGTGGAAAATCAGGCCTGTGACAGCATTCTCTCCGCCTGGAATTGGAAACGCCGCGACACATATGTCTGCCTCTGCATAGAAAAAACAAACCAGAACCTGCAATTTGTTTCCAACGACCAGTACATATGCTCCAAAATAGATGAACTGCTGGCAGACTCCTGCTCCTTCATGCACGACAGCAGATTAGCCTGCATCGTACACCTGAGCAGCGAGTTGACCTTGAGCGAGATCCCCTCGAAATTGGACAGCTTTCTACGGGATAACATTTTCACCGTGGGTATAAGCGACGAATTCAGCGACGCGGCTCTGGCATCCCATTATTACAGGGAAGCCTGTATAGCCATAAAGGCCGGTAGAACCGATCATCCCTCCCGCCTATTCCACCATTTTTCTGACCACTCGTTCTCTCATCTTTTTCAGTACGGCTTCGACAGTCTCCCCCCTATCTGTTACTGCGAGCGCAACGTGCGGCGGCTCATCGGTATGCACGATTCAAGGGTGGATTACCTGGAAACTCTGCGAACTTATATAGAAAACGACCGAAATCTCCTGCGCACCTCCGAGCTGCTGCACATACACCGCACCACCCTCTTCTACCGCCTGAACAAAATCAAGGAGGAGCTGGACGCCGACCTGGACGACCCTGATGTCAGACTGCGGATATGGATATCCTTTATGCTTTTGGACATCGGCAAAAATACCGGCACTGACAGCAATGCATAAAATCCGCTTCTTTTACATCCGGCAGTATATATCAGAAAAGCCCCCCTGTATAAAGAAATAACGTCCCCGATGCCAAACGCATCGAAGGAGAAGTTTGTGCTTCATTTTAATACCAACTTTTCTGATAGGTTGATATGTATCATAGTTTTGCTTTTCGCTTTTGTCAATAGCCGTATATAAAATATTTTCATTAATATTAAATTTTTTATTTTGTGTGCAAAAATGCCAACATAAAAACGCCGCAGAGCAGTGTTCTCTGCGGCGTTTGGCATATTCAAAGCACTTTTGCAAGGAAATTCTGCAATCTCGGGTTCTGCGGATCGGAGAAGAATTTATCGGGAGTGTTCTGCTCCTTCACAAGGCCTTCGTCTATAAACAGGACGCGGGTGGCCACCTCCCGGGCGAAGCCCATTTCGTGAGTAACGATGACCATAGTCATACCCTCGTCCGCAAGTTCCCTGATAAGGTCAAGCACTTCGCCGACCATTTCCGGATCGAGAGCCGAGGTAGGCTCGTCAAAGAGCATTACCTTGGGGTTCATTGCCAGAGCGCGGACTATGGCTATTCGCTGCTTCTGACCGCCGGAGAGCATGGCGGGATAGGTATCCGCCTTGTCTGTAAGTCCAACGCGCTCAAGGAGCTGCATGGCTTTTATATCCGCCTCTTCCTTGCTCATGAGCTTGAGTCTTACAGGCGCAAGGGTTATATTCTCCTTGATGGTCAGGTGGGGAAAAAGATTGAAGTGCTGGAACACCATGCCCATGTGCTGACGCACCTTGTCGATATCGGTGTTCTTGTCCACTATGTTCTGACCCTCGAACCATATCTCGCCGGAGGTAGGCTCCTCAAGGCGGTTCAGGCAGCGGATAAAAGTGCTCTTGCCTGAACCGGAAGGGCCGATAATGGCGACCTTCTCTCCTTTTTCGATCTTCTCGTTTATTCCGCAGAGAACCTTATTGTCGCCGAAGCTCTTGCAAAGATTTTTAACCTCTATCACTGCGTGCAAGCCTCCTTTCAAGCCGTTTCTGGAGGAACGTAAGGAAAAGGACCAGAACCAGATAAATGACGGCAGCTATATAAAGGGGTGAGGAAACGAAATATGTACCCTTGATGGAAGACGCCACCTTGGTAACGTCACGCACGGCTATATAGCCGGCAACGGAGGTTTCCTTCACCAGCGCGATAAACTCATTGAACAGCGCGGGCAGAACATTCTTTATAGCCTGGGGCAGAATGATGCGCATCATTGTGGTGCCCTCGGAAAGGCCGAGAGAGCGCCCTGCCTCCATCTGGCCTATATCGATGGAGTTTATGCCGCTGCGGAATATCTCTGAGATGTAGGCGCCGGAGTTTATGCCGAAGCCCAGCATACAGGCATAGGTGCCTTTAGTCCAAACCGTAAGGCTGTATATAATAAGCAGCTGCAGCACTATGGGAGTACCGCGTATCACGGTGGTATATACGTCGCACAGCTTTGCCGCCGTGCGCCAGACCGGGCTGGCATTCCGCCGCGTGCCGTAATACTTGCACACGGCGACAAAAACGCCGATGACGATACCCATCAGGCAGGCCACCGCCGCGAGGGAAAGGGTGATGCCCGTACCTTCAAGATAAAGCTTCCAGCGGTCGTCCATGATAAGACCTCTGTACACATCTTTATAAACGGATTCAAACCAATTACTCATCTGTTGCTCCTTAAGGCGGCGGTAACGAAGCCCGCGCCGGTATTATCGGGCCGGTCAAGCCCATGCTTTGCCATCTTTCCGGAAAAGCCGCCCTGGATTTTCCATCCCCGCTGCCTTAAACCGAAAATTACGGAATGGCCGGGTGTGGCTCCGGCCATTCCGTATATACGCGCTTCTGCGTTTTTTACTCGAGACTGAAGTTTACCATGTGGCTGTCGAAGGACGCATCCAGAGAACCGCTTTCCATGATCTCGGTCAGGCAGTCGTTCACAAACTGGAGAAGATCCTCGTGGCCCTTGGCGACGCCCATCGCGGTGTCCTCCGCGGAGAGCAGGCCCTCCATAAGGTCGATCTCATCGCTGTTCGCGGTCATGTACTCTGCGGGAAGCAGGTCGATAATGGCGCAGTCGGCATTGCCGGACTTAACGGCGTTGCCCGCATCAATGGCGCTCTTGAACGCGAGGATCTCGGCGTTCTTGTAGTTTTCCTGGGCGTAGATATCAGCGGTGGTGGCTTCCTGAACAGCAATGCGCTTGCCGTCGAGGTCATCAAAGGTCTTTATGTCAGTGTCAGCGGAAACGATGACCTTAAGACCCATTGATATGTAGATCTTGGAGAAGTCGATAATTTCGGCACGGTCGGGTCTTGCGGTCATACCGGCGGCCACGATGTCGCCCTTTCCGTTCTTCAGAGCGTCGATGAGAAGGTCGAAGTCCATATCGACGATTTCGAGCTTAACTCCCAGCTTATCGGCCATCTTCTGCACGCTGTCGATATCAACACCGACAACGTTGCCTTCGCCGTCAATATACTCAAAGGGCGGGAAAGAAGCGTTGGTGAGAACTACGAGCTTGCCGCGCTCCTTGATAGCGTCGAGAGTGGGGGTATCGGAATTAGTGGTTTTCTTGGCTGCGCAGGCCGTCATGCCGACTATCATAAGCACTGCCAGCAAAAGAGCAATGATCTTTTTTGTTTTTTTCATAGTGAATTATCCTCCTGTTGATAATAACAAGCTACTCTGTACCGCTTGAATTGACCACAGTATACTACGCATAAATATACTTTGTCAATGAATATTATTTATTTTTTATTATTATTTTTCGTGCGGTATTTTCGTTCTTTTTTCCCCTGTCCGCTTTTTTTCTGGTTTTCCGCCAATATTCCCGAAATTTTAAATCTTTTCTTGCATACCGGCGCATGGAGGACTATAATGTATAGCCGATGAATATATTCACGCAAAAGGAGTATTTTCAATGAAGCTCTCTTCTTATAACTCATATCTGGAGGTAAACCTGCCCAAGGTGCGGACAAATTTTCTGTCCATCCTTTCCACCCTGCCTGCCGGCGTTGAGCTTATCCCCGTACTGAAATGCAATGCCTACGGTATCGGAGCGCTGCCCGTCGCCCACGCTCTCGCAGCCACCGGAAAGGTCAAGACCATCGCCCTCGCCCAGATAGGTGAGGCCGTGGAGCTGCGTCAGGCAGGCTTTAGTCAGAATTTGCTGGTAATGGGCGGCTTTCCCGAGTGGCAGCTCCCTCTCGCTCTGGAGAACGACATCATACTTACGGTCTTTCGCCCGGAGACCGCCGCTGCGATAAACGCAGAGGCGAAGAAGCAGGGCAAGACCGCCGAAGTACATATCAAAATAGAAACCGGTCTGAACCGCATCGGCGCGCGCCCAGGCCCGGAGCTTGCCGCTCTCGCGGAAGCGGTAAAGGGCATGGACAGTCTCCGCGTTGCCGGCGCCTTCACCCACTTTGTAGAGGGCGAGATAAAAAACAGCGAGCTTGCCCGCCGCCAGTTCGAGCTGTATATGCAGGGCGTTGGGCAGCTTGAAGCCGCCGGCATAAGCGTTCCCCTGCGTCACATATGCAACAGCGGCGCGTCCGACTGGTTCACAGGCGCCTATCTCGACGCAGTACGCATCGGGCGGCGGCTGTATATGGATAACCGTGACGAACCCCTCCCTCCCGGTACTCCGGGCGCGGTGGAGGAGGCTGTGTCCTGGCGGACGAGCATAATCAACCTCCGCACCGTAGAGCCCGGTGAGACCGTGGGCTATGACCGCATATTCACCGCTCAGCGTCCCACAAAGGTCGCCACCATCTGCATCGGCTATGGCGACGGGCTTTACGAGGGGTTTGTTAAAGCAAAAAGCCCCGTTCTGGTGAACGGAGCGGAGGCTCGCTACATAGGTATCTGCATGGATCAGAGCTTCATAGATGTTACAGGCATCGACTGCGCCATCGGCGACGAGGTGACCGTCTTCGGCAAGTCCTCCGCCGGAGCCGTATTGTCCGCCCAGCGTCTCGCCGCCACGGTCGGACATGAGGGAGTATACTTCACCAGCCTGCTCAGTCCCCGGGTGGAGCGCATATACAAGTAATTTACGGAGTTGAATGGATGAAAGAATGCATCATATCAGAATTAACATCCAAAAACGATAAATACGCCTGCGCATTAGCTGATAAAATCATATTGGAAAGCCAGGATACGGACGATTGGTATGAATGCTTTGATGATTTCGCCACATTGCTGTCTCATCCAAAATCTTTCGTGCGTAATCGTGCATTTTATATTCTGGCTGCAAATGCTCAGTGGGATGATGAAAATCGGTTTGACAACTATATCACTGAATTCCTTTCGCATATTACGGATGAAAAGCCTCTTTCCGCCCGGCAGTGCATTAAATCTCTTGCGCAGATAGGCCAGGCAAAACCAAAATATATTCCGTTGATATTGCCAGCGCTGCATAATGCAGACCTGTCAAAGTACAAAGACAGTATGCGCCCGTTAATTGAAAAAGATATCGCAGAGGCAGAAATGCTTCTGTCAGCTTTCGGTTTATAGCACCGGAGAAATTTCAATATTTTGTGAGCATAAAATAACCTGAGAAGAAAGCCGATCTTCTCAGGTTGTTTTTTACTCCGGGAAAACTCCGTCCTTGGAACGGGCGCCGGTGATGGCGTATTCCACCCATTCGGCGATATTGGTTGCGTGGTCCGCAATGCGCTCCAGATACTTGGCTATCATGAGGAGGTCGATATAGTACTCTCCCTCTCCGCCGTCCCTTACGATATTCTCTATGACCTCGGCTTTGATGCGGTCAAACCACTTGTCCACCACATCATCGTAGGCAATAACGAAGCGGGCAAGAGCCAGATCGCGCTTGACAAAGGAATCGATGCTGTCGGTCACCATCTTCACCGCCTCCGCGGACATGCTCTTTATATCCTCAACGCTTTTTCCGGCGTGACCCATGATATACTTCGCCATACCGGCTATGTCCGACGCCTGGTCGCCGATGCGTTCCATATCCGATATCATCTTCAGAGCGGAGGAAATGTCCCGCAGGTCGTGAGCCACGGGCTGCTGGCGCAGGAGCAGCTTCAGACACATGTTCTCTATTTCCCGCTCCTTGCGGTCTATCTCCGCGTCCACCGTGTAAACCCTGTTTATCAGTTCCTCGTCCTTATTGGCAATGGCATGGACCGCATTGCTGATGGCCTCCTCGCACATATCGCCCATAGCTACCAGTTCCTTATGGAGCAGCTCAAGCTGCTCGTTGTATGCGGCTCTCATTATCCGAACCTCCCTGTGATATAATCCTCCGTACGCTTATCCCCGGGTATGGAGAATATCTTCTCCGTATCGTCAAACTCGATAACCTCGCCCAGCAGGAAAAAGCCCGTCTTATCTGAAATTCTCGCCGCCTGCTGCATATTGTGGGTGACGATGACGATGGTGTAATCCTTTTTCAGCTCCGCGGCCAGATCCTCTATCTTCGCGGTAGAGATAGGGTCAAGCGCCGATGTAGGCTCATCCATCAGCAGCACCTCCGGCTCCACGGCCAGCGCTCTCGCGATGCAAAGGCGCTGCTGCTGACCGCCGGACATCTCAAGGGCGCTTTTCTTCAAGCGATCCTTCACGTCGTCCCAGAGCGCCGCCCGGCGCAGGGAGCGTTCCACGATCTCGTCCAGTCTTGCCTTTCCCCGCACGCCGTGAGTCCGCGGGCCGTATGCGATGTTGTCATATACGCTCATGGGGAACGGGTTCGGCTTCTGGAACACCATGCCCACCCGCTTTCTGAGCAGGTTAACGTCCATGTCCCTGTATATATCCACCCCGTCCAACTTCACGCTGCCGGATATTTTGCAGTCCGCCACAAGGTCGTTCATTCTGTTGAGGGTTTTCAGCACGGTGGACTTCCCGCAGCCCGAGGGGCCGATGAAGGCGGTTATCTCCTTCTCCGGTATTTCCATGCTTATGCCCTTTATGGCCTTGAAATCGCCGTAATACAGTTCCAGATTTTCAATATCTATTTTTCCCATATACTTACCTCTTGCTGAGTTTTTTCGCCGCGAAATTGGATACCCAATTTATAATCGCCGCCAGCACCAGCAGTACGACCGCCGTGGCATACGCCTGCTCCGTATAGAGTCCCTCGTTCATCAGGCAGTACATATGCACCGCCAGAGTGCGCACCGAGGAGAATATACCTTTGGGCACCTCAGCCAGTGTTCCCGCTGTGAATATAAGCGCGGCTGTCTCGCCCACTATCCTGCCGATCGAGAGTATAACTCCCGAGAGTATGCCCGGCATGGCGGTAGGGATTATTATTCTGAAAACCGTTCTCAGCTTACCCGCGCCCAGGCCGAAGCTGCCCTCCCGGTATGAATCCGGAACCGCTATCAGCGATTCCTCCGTAGTACGGACGATGGTGGGCAGCACCATTATCGTGAGAGTAAGCGCTCCGGCAAGAAGCGAATAGCTGCGTCCCGGAGTAATGACAAAGGCGAGGTATCCGAAAAGGCCGTAAACTATGGATGGTATGCCCGCCAGAGTCTCGTTGGTCACGCGGATGAGTGATACCAGCCTTGAGCCGCGCTTTGCGTACTCCGCCAGAAACACCGCAGAGCATATGCCGATGGGCACCGCAATAAGGAGTGTGCAAAAGGTCACTATCACCGTGTTTATTATCGCGGGCAGCATGGAAACATTGCTGCTGTTATACTCCCAGGCGAAAAGCTCCGGCGTGAGGTTCGGTATGCCCTTTACAAGGATATAGGCCGTGATGAAGAGCATTACGCCCACCGTGAGCGCGGCTGCCAGATATATCAGACCGCGCATGATCGGAGAGCCGCTCTTTCTGAGCTTTGCCGTCAGCGTCTTCATTTATCGCCCCTCCTTTTCACCGCCGAGAAACAGAGATTTATGATGAGAATGAACACGAACAGCACCACCGCCGTGCCGATTAGCGCGCCGCGGTGAAGTCCGGCAGCATAGCTCATTTCCAGTACAATGTTTGCCGTAAGCGTTCTCACGCCGCCGAATACGGAGCTTGGAATGACAGTCTGGTTGCCCGCTACCATGACTACCGCCATCGTCTCTCCTATGGCACGCCCCACACCCAGAATGATTCCCGCCAGCACGCCGGAGTTTGCCGCCGGAAGCACGACCCGGAATATGCTGCGCTCCTTGGTAGCGCCCAGCGCCAGCGAGCCCTCATAGAAGTTCTCCGGTACGGCGCGCAGAGCCGCCTCGGTAGTATTTATTATGGTAGGGAGTATCATGATTCCCAGCATAAGCGAGGCTGAAAGGATTCCCTTGCCGCTGCCCCCGCCAAGGCGCTGCACAAGCGGCACTATCACAACAAGTCCGAAGAAGCCGTATACGATGGACGGTATGCCCGCCAGCAGTTCTATGGCGGGCTTTATCAGCCGGTAGAGCTTATCCGGGCAATATTTCACCAGAAAAACCGCCGTAAGTATGCCCACGGGCACGCCCACGAGCACGGCCCCGGCGGTTACATATATGCTGCCGACTATCATGGGCAGGATTCCGAATATCTCCTTTGATGGCTCCCATCGCAAGCCGCCGAGGAACTTGAACAGCCCTATTTCCGCGATGGCAGGAACGCCGTTGACGAAGATAAACGCGCATATCATCACCACTGCCGCGACAGAAACGCAGGCGCAGAGCAGAAACAGCAGCTTCATCAGCAATTCTCTTATTCTTTGACTCATGGACAGTTTCTCCGTTTCACTGCCGCAAGCCCGCCTCACGGCAGGCTTGCAGTTCGCTTTATATTCAGCCTATTTCGCTCCAGTTCTTTATGCTGCCGAGGTAAATATTCTTTATCTGCTCGGACTTGATATCGGATACGCCGTTCTCGTTATTTACTATCACGGCGATGCCGTCCATCGCTATGGTCACGCACTCGAGAGCCGCTGCTTCATCGGGCTTCAGCTCGCGCGACGCCATGCCGAAAGCGCACACGCCCTCAATGGCGGAGGTAATACCGGCGGAGGAGCCGCTCTGCTGTATTTCGATAGTAACACCGGGGTTCAATTCCTTGTACTTATCCGCGAGAACATCCATCACGGGAGCAACGGAGGTGGATCCCGCCAGAGTTATTTTGCCGCTGAGTCCCGCGGGAGCGTAGGGCTCGCCCTCGCTAACGCTGATGTATCCCTTATCGTTGATGATGGTCTGGCCGTCAGCCGACATGATAAAGGCAAGGAAGTCCTCATCCAGTTCGCTGAGAGCGCCATTCTTATATGCTACGTTGAAGGGTCTCGCAATGGGATAGCTGCCGTTTTTGATGTTATCCACTGTGGCCGCGACGCCGTCTATCTTCAGAGCCTTCACATCGCCGGTAACAGCTCCGAGGGACGCATAGCCGATGGCGTTTTTGTTGCCCTTAACGGTGGTGATAACAACGGAGGTGCTGTTGCTTACCTCGGCGGTATCAACGATAGCGTCGCCGCCGTCGGCGTCTACAATGCCGAGGAGCTCCACAAATGCGCTTCTTGTTCCAGAGCCATCCTCGCGGGAAACCACGGTAATGCTGTCATTGGTCTTTGCTCCGCAGCCTGTAAACAGGCCCGCGGAAATTACTGCTGCCATCAAAAGGCTAACGATTTTTTTCATTTTCTTTTCTCCTTATTTATTCTTATTGGATTTAGGGTTCGCATTTATGATAGAAATATTTTGTTAACTCTGAAATCTCAAAACCGTTAAATCGTGGTAAATCGTTTCTCCGCATTGTTAAGCTATGTTAAATGCCTCCGGCACATTACCGTGAATACAAAAAATCCGCACACCTGCCATCGCAGATGTGCGGATATGCTTCATAATTCTATTGAGCCATGCTGGGGTCTTTCTCGACCATAGCGTCGTCCCGGGGACGGTTCTTCTTCCTGGCATAGTCAAATATCGGCAGCATCACCAGCGGCACGACGCAGCCTGCTGCCGCGATAACAAAGGCCGCTGTATAGTTGCCGGTCTCCACGCCACCGGCGCTGACCACATTGGATATCATGGTGAACAGCGGCGAAGCCACACCGAGAAACATAAAGGCAAGGCCGTAATTGGTGCCGGAATGCTTGGTTCCGAATGCATTGGTTGAAAGAGTCGGGAAAATGCCGGCGGGTCCGGAATAGCCGCAGACTATGAGCATCACGGCAGCGATATACAGCCCGCCCTCGGCAAATGTCATAAGTACGGAAGCGATCAGCGTAATGGCCGTAAGTATCCAGATGGTACGCGCTCCGCCTATCTTGTCTGTGACATAACCGGCCGCAAGGCGGCTGACGGCGCTGGCAACTCCGGTAAGAGAAACGGTGATGGTGGTCATATTCTCGCTCAGACCCCGCAGAAGTCCCAGGGTCTTAACTCTGGGGATTATCATCATATACGCTGCCGGCAGGAAGAGCAGGGACAGGCCAAGACACCAGAACTCCAAAGTGCGAACAGCCTCTCTGGGCGCATACTGCCGCTGCTTCAGCCGTGCAGCGGGCATTTTAAGGCTGTTCAGGTACTCCTGCGTGGGGTTTTTGATGAATAGCCCCATCACTATCACCACTAAAGGGAAGGTAAAGGCCAGGATGCGAAACGCGCCGGGGACTCCCGCCTTATTGATAAAGAGCTCTATCAGCGGGCCGAGAATGACGGTGGCAAGTCCGAAGGCGCAGACGGAGATGCCGGTGGCAAAGCCGCGTCTGTGAGGATACCACTTCTGGATGCAGTTAAGCGCGCCGGAATAGCCAAAGCCAACTCCGAAGCCCGCGCACACCCCGTATGTGATGTAAATGAGCCAGGGCGTTCCCGAGCCCAGCAGTGAGGTAAGGAAAAGGCCCAGACAGAGCAGCACGCCGCCCACTATCACAACAAGGCGGGGACTTGTCCTATCCTGAATGAAGCCGCTGATAAGCGTACCAAGAACATAGAAAAATATGATAGCCGAGGACACCATAGTAACGGCGGAGCTGCTCCAGCCATAGTGGTCGATGACAGGCTGCTGAAAAACGCTCCAGAGGTAAACTATGCCGATACAGAACATGGTTACAAGGCAGGCGCCGATGCTGAGTATCTTGGTCTTTCTGCTGCTCATCAGCGCTTTCCTCCCTTTGCGTACTCGCTGACAATACCCATTATCAGCTCCGTGACGAATTCCATGCCCTCAACGGTGACATGCTCATAGGGACCGTGAGCCGCGTAGCCGCCGGTGCCGATATTGGGACAGGGCAGCCCCATGAAGCTCAGGCTCGCGCCGTCGGTGCCGCCGCGCACAGGCAGGGTGACGGCTTCCTCTCCGAGACTGCGGATCACCCGGCTTGCAGTCTCGATAAGATGCATATCCTTCTCGATGATCTCCCGCATATTGCGGTACTGGCCGGTTATCTTCAATTCAACGGTGCCCTCGCCGTACTGCTGGTTGAGTATCTCCGCAATATGGAGCAGGGTCTTTTTCCGCGCCTCGAGGGTATTCTTATCATGGTCGCGGACAATGAAATGAGCCTCCGCCTTCTCCACGTCGCCGCGGATATCCGTGAGGTGGAAGAAGCCCTCGTAGCCCTCGGTGTCTCTGGGTGTCTCATACTCTGGGAGCAGCGCGCTTATTTTTGATGCGATAAGCGCGGCGTTTACCATTGTATTCTTGGAGGAGCCGGGATGAACGTTGAAGCCGTTGATATAAAAATCGGCACTGCATGCATTGAAATTTTCAAACTCCACGCCGGTCTCGGGGCCGCCGTCGACGGTGTAGGCATAATCCGCGCCGAAATCCCGGACATCGAATTTGGAAGCGCCGTTACCCACCTCCTCGTCAGGTGTGAAGCCCACGCATATCTTGCCGTGGGGCTTGTCCTCGCTGATAATACGTTCGCAGGCGGTGAGTATCTCCGCTATGCCCGCCTTATCGTCGCCGCCAAGAAGCGTGGTGCCGTCGGTGGTGACGAGAGTTCTCCCCTTGAGCTGCGGCAGATGGGGAAATTTTTTCACGCTGAGTACCCTGCCGCTCTCTCCCAGCACCACGTCGCCGCCGTCATAATTCTCTATGACCTGTGGCTTCACGTTCTCGCCGCTGAAATCGGGAGCGGTGTCCATATGGGCGATGAAGCCAATGGCCGGAGCGTCCTCGCAGCCGGGAGTGGCAGGGATCGATCCGAATACATAGCCATACTCGGACACGCGCACATCGCTCAGTCCCATCTCCTCCATTTCATAGGCCAGCATTTTGACAAGGTCGAGCTGACGTCGGGTGGAAGGTACGGTATCCCACTTGCCCTCTTCAGAGGCGGTATGCACCTTAACGTATTTCAAAAATCTTTCAAGAACAGTCATATTGATCCCCCATTACTTCTATATCAAAAATCTTCGGGAATATTCCCATTTCTTATGCGCTCCGTCTGCTGCTCCAAAAACGCCTTCGCCTTTTCGCCAACGGGCATTTCAGCCATGCCTCCGGAGTTGAAGTCAAATATGTATATACAGCTCTCACAGTCCAGGAAAACAAGGTCGAACTTCTTCGCGTGCCCGAGCTGGCTTCTGTTCATATCCGCCATCAGCCTTCGCAGACCGGCCTTATCCTCAGGTGTCGTATGAGCATAGAGATAAAGTGCGTTCGTCCCGCAGACAGTGAAGTTCTTATTCAGCTTCTCCAGCTTGTGCCGGAAGCGGTAAAGGGACTTTTCCGCGTAATCCCGGGTGTCTCTCGGATCGGGCAGCAGCGCCCAGAGGCGGTCATTATAAAAATACAGCCGCCCGGCATAGCGTGCCTTGTCCTCCGGTGGTATCTCCCCGCTGAGCCTGCCCAGCCAGCTATCCAGAAAGCTGGCGTCCTGCCCGTCGTAGGGCAGCAGCGCCTGACTGACCTCGATGCCCACGCTTTGCTCCGGGTTCAGCCAATCCGGGCTCTCGCTCTTCACATAGCCGGGACGGTAGCCCCGCCACAGATATTTCAGCGCCACAATGGCGTATATCTCGTTATACAGCTTTTCGTAGGCCATATCGCCCCTCCTTTCGCGCATATCATGATAAGTATAGCACAGCTTCCGCAAATATGCCACAGTACATTTTCCATTTCTTATTTCTTGTATATTTTCGTTAAAAAGTATTTGCTTTATGTTTTTTTATGATACAATTACTTTGAGCCGCCCTGCTGCGGCAATACCCTTTTTAAAACAGATATATGTATGATAGTAGGCTATTGACCACATTCATAGTATCAAAAATCATTTTTCTAACGGTGTCAGATATGAAGTATTACTTCGCGCCCCTTGAGGGCGTAACGAAAAGCGACTTTCGCCGGATACACCACAAATATTTTCCCGGGGCTGACAAATATTATACGCCCTTCATCTCCCCCACTCAGGAGCATCTGTTCACCGCCCGTGAGCTGGACGAGATACTGCCCGAGCGCAACGAGGGTCTCCCCGTAGTGCCGCAGATACTCACCAACAGCGCGGAGAATTTCATATGGGCGGCTCGGGAGCTGAGGGCAATGGGCTACCGGGAGGTAAACTTCAACCTCGGCTGTCCCTCCCAGACCGTGACGGCCAAGCGCAAGGGCTCCGGACTGCTGGCATTCCCGGAAATGCTGGAGGGCATACTATCGGAGATATTTTCCGCGCTTGACATCAAAATATCCGTAAAGACCCGGCTGGGCATGGTCTCTCCCGATGAATTTGGCCAGATACTTGAGATATACAATAAATTTCCCATCTGCGAGCTGACCGTACATACCCGGGTACAGAAGGATTTTTACAAGCTGCCCGCCCGGCCCGAGGCCTTCGCCCGGTACGCCGGCAGCGTCGCCGCACCCCTTTGCTATAACGGCGACATATTCTCCCCCGGTGACTGCGCCGCTGTCCTCTCCCGTTTCCCGAACGTGGAAGCGGTCATGCTTGGCCGCGGACTTATTCGCAACCCGGCGCTTATCGGGCTGATAAAGGGCGATGCCATGCCGGAAAAGGCGCTGTTCCGCGCTTTTCATGACGAGCTTTTTGCGGCCTACAAGGCCAAAAAGTGGAGTGACAACGCCATACTCTGCCACATGAAGGAGCTTTGGGCATTCATGGGCGATCTGTTTGAAAACAGTGAGAAGCAGGAAAAGGCCATCCGCAAGTCAAAGCGGCTTGAGGATTATATATCCGCCGCGGCGGATATATTCTCCCTTCCTATAAAATCTAACTTCGAGGAGGTACACATATGAAGCAGCTTATCATGCTCTCGGGGCCAATGGGCGTGGGCAAGACCACCGCGGCCCGGGAGCTGCTGGACAACATTTCCCGCAGCGTGTGGCTGGACGGCGACTGGTGCTGGGAGCAGGGCAGCCATTGGAATTTTTCCCGTGAAAACAAGCTGATGGTAATGGACAACATCACTTATCTGCTGGGCAATTTCCTCGCAAACCCCAATTTCGAGACCGTAATCTTTTCCTGGGTAATGCATCTGCCGGAAATACACCACGAAATTCTGGCCCGCCTTGAGGACTACGACTTCGACGTATTCGATATTTCCCTCGTATGCTCCGAGGACGAGCTGAAGCGCCGCCTTGCGGGGCGGGACGATATCGAGGCAGCGCGGGCGCTGAGCTATCTGAAGCTCTATGATGAACTTGAAAACACAAAGCTCAACACCGACGGTCTCTCCCCCACCCGTGTTGTTGACGGTATTCTTCGTATAATCAACGCTGACGCGCCGAGGTGTATTTTCTGACAGCGCAGGATATGCAGGGATAGTCAATTCCTACTAATTGCTATTCAATGTGAAAAAACGAATCTGAGAAGAGGATATACGTATGATAAATAAGAAGATCACAATTCGTCCGGAAGAGCATAAAGATTATAAGAGTATTGTTTCTCTGATTTTGCGTTCGTTTCAGGAAGGAACAGACTATTCCGACGGAACCGATATTATTGCATTAGTAGAGGAAATCAGAGATTCCGAATACTATATTCCGGAATTGTCCTTTGTTGCAGAATTAGATAACAAGGTGGTAGGACACTTTTTGTTTTCGAAATTTCCGCTATCGCCTACAAGAGAAGGCGGACATAAAAATGATACAAATTCCAGAATCGTTATGTTAGCGCCTGTATCTGTTCATGCTGATCATTTTCGCCAAGGAATCGGAACCGCTATGTTGACTATGGGAATCGAGAAAGTGAGAGAATCGGGCTATAAAGGAATAACCGTTGAAGGAAATTATAAATTTTATAATCAAGTTGGATTTCGGACATCATCAGAATATAACATTTTCCCAACAAGTGGATATCCAATGAAGGAGCCCCGTTGCATGATGTGTCAGGAGACCTATGAAGGATCATTGGCTGGCATACATGGCTATATCGTTTATGACATGTATTTCAATGCATGAATGGAAGTCATATCTATGCAAATAATCCAACAACTTCCAGTTTATCTGCATCAACACAAAGATCTGACAGAACCAATGTAAAAATGAGGTTCCTCTCGTTTCAGAGAAGAACCTCATTTTTTACTTCACGCAATCGATAACATACAGCACGCCGTCATCAACAGTAAACTTCACGTTCATCCCGGCGAAGCTCATGCCATATATGCGCTCGCTGTCATTCTGGTAGGACGGGCGGGGATCATGAGCCAGCACCTCGGTAAGGGCTTCCCGCTTATCCTCCGGCACGCTGTCCAGCAGATCCTCCGGGAAATCCACCTCGAGAATACGCTCCCCGGCGCTGTCGGCAAAGCCGCATTCCGCCTCCGGGTGGCTGTCGGCGTACTTCACGTAGGGCTTCACGTCATATATGGGCGTGCCGTTGAGAAGATCGGCGCCGGAAACATGGAGCACAGGGCCAAGCTCCGGGTGCAGTTCCACTCTGTCCAGTTTCACCGAGGACAGGCCTATGGAATTGGGTCTGAATGGCGAGCGGGTGGCAAAAACGCCCATGCGGGTATTTCCGCCCAGCCGGGGCGGGCGCACCGTGGGTGACCATTCCTCACGCACGGCCTCGGAAAACTGCCATATCAGCCATATATGGGAATACCCCTCCAGGCCGCGTACAGCCTCCGGACTGCGGAACTCCGGCTCAAAAACCACCGTCGCCTTCAGCGACTGAGCCAGTCCGCTCTGCCGTGGTATTCCGAACTTTTCGTCAAAATCGCTGTGTATGCGCGCGATGACCTTGATTTTGTGTTCTTCCATAGTCACGCCACCTTTCCGCAACGATTGTAGCATACTTCATGAGCTTTCTCAAGAAATTTGACATTACCCGGCGGGAATATTATACTTCAGAAATATACGGAGGTGCAGCATGAAGCACATGATTGAAAAACACCTGAGCTGCCCGATGCCGCTGACGCTGGACGTGCGCGGTGAGGTAAGCTCCACCAATACGCTTATGAAGGAGCTGGCGGCCGCCGGCGCCCCCGAGGGCTCGGTTCTCATAGCGGAGAGCCAGAGTGCCGGACGCGGCCGCCAGGGACGCAGCTTTTTCTCCCCCGACGGCAGCGGACTTTATCTCAGCCTGCTGCTCCGCCCAAGGCTCTCCCCGGAGGATACCGCCGCGCTGACTACCGCCGCGGCAGCGGCGACCGCTCTCGCCATTGAACAGGTATCCGGCAGGAGTGCCGGTATAAAATGGGTCAACGATATCTGGCTGGAAGGCAAAAAGGTCTGCGGCATACTCTGCGAGGCCGCGTTTACTCCCGCCGGTGGGCTTGACTATGTGGTGGCAGGCATAGGCGTAAATATTTTTGCCCCAGAGGGCGGCTTTCCTGCCGAGCTTTCGGGCATAGCCGGAGTGGTATTTGACCGCAGCGAAGCGCCGCAGGACGCGCGCAGCCGCATAGCCGCCGAAATACTCAATAATTTTGCCCGTTTCTATCTGAACATGGAGGCCCGGGAGTATTTCCCGGAATACAAAAAGCGCTGCTTTCTCCTCGGCAGAGAGATAAACGTACTGCGCGGCGGCGAGGTCATCCCCGCCACAGCGCTGGATATCAACGATGAATGTCACCTTCTCGTGCGCTACCGTGACGGCAGCGAGGAATATCTGCGCAGCGGCGAGGTAAGCATCCGCCCGCTGTGAGACCCGTCTGTCGGCGCCGCAGAATATGGCAGAGGGCATATGGTTAAAGTGTGGTATTACAGTCTGCCAACACCTTTTGCGTAAATGCCAATCTCTCAACAATGCCGGAGATTCTTCGCACTCCCGCCTTCGGCGTGGCTCAGAATGACATGGTTTTCAGTTTTTCTGTTGGTCGTTACCTCGCCTAAAACTAAAAGTTATGTCATTCTGAACGAAGTGAAGAATCTCCGCACTAAAAAAAGCATCAGTGGGTGAGCGCACCCGTACAAGCGCACAATGGCTTTTTTGCTACGTTGCAATGCCCCGCAGCCGAATGGCCGCGGGGCATTGTGATTTGTACTTTTGGACGGCATTCACCGTGTCACGGCGAGCCGGTCATATTTTTACTGCTCGCACAGTACGTCGGCAAGCTGCATGGCGTATGCCAGAGCGCGGCCGTAGCTGTTGCCGTTGAGCAGCAGAGGATAGTCTACCGCGTACATACCGCCGGCGGCGTTACCAACAGCGTACAGGCCGGGAATATTCTTGCTGTCCGCGCCGATAACGTTAAGATTGCTGTCTATCTGCGCACCGCCAAAAACGTCCAGCAGCACGGGGCCCCACTTCAGGGCATAATAAGGGGCCTTCTCCACGCTGGTCAGCAGTCTGGAACGCTTGCCGTAATCCGTGTCATCACCGGAAGCGACTATCTCATTGTAGCGTTTCACGGTCTTGATCAGATTTTCAGTGGGAACGTCCATCTTCTCCGCCAGTTCCTCGAGAGTATCGGCCGTGTAGGCGTTGCCGTCCTCTATATGCTTCTTAACGAAATTTTCCATTCCCTCGCGATTGAAGCCGTCGCCGACCACGCTGAGAGGCATCATACCCTGACCGCCCAGCTCGCTGAAGCGCTCAGCCATTTCGTCAAGATACTTGCTGTCCATAACGGTGTACGCATAGTCGCCGCCGGGCTGCATCATGCAGCGCACGGATTTGGCCTGCATCCAGGTATCCTCGTTCATGAAGCGTTTGCCAAGGCGGTTGACATGCAGGAAGAAGCCCTGATACGCGCTGTAGCCCAAGGTGTGCAGAGTAGCCGCCCATTCCGGATTATCCAGCGCGGCGCCGGCCCAATAAGCCATCTTCTGTCCATCGCCGGTGTTGCCCTTGCGCTTGACCTGCTTGCCGGTACGGGTGCCGATGGGGCAGAAGGCTTCAAGCATCTCGCGGTCATCGCTGCAGTCGCCGGTTGCCAGTACAACGGCCTTGGAGCCCTGATAGCGGCGGTAAAGGCCGTCTGCGCACTTGGCAATGCAGCCGGTCACGCGGCCGGTCTCGTCCTTTTCCAGATACAGGGCAGCAGTGCTGCGATGGAGAGTACCGCCTTTTTCAAGGAACGCCTTCTCCAGAATCTCGCAGGCAAGGAATCCGCCGCCCCAGTGCTTATACTTGGTGCTGCCTTGTTTCTGCATGATATGATGAGTGCCGGGATATTCGCTGAACATGGGGCCCTTATAGGCCTCGTATACGCCGACATCAATGCAGTCACCCGCCAGATCCAGCATCCAGTGGAAGCCCTCCGCGCTGCGGTTAATAAAGATCCACAGCAGATCCTCCTGGACGCGGCTGCCGCTCATCTTCAGCCAGTCGGCTGCCAACTGCTTCTTATCTATGGTAATGCCCTTTTCAGCCATTACGCGGCTGTTTACGGCGGCAATCTGACCTGCCAGCGCCTGCATGGTCTCGTTCTTATCCAGCGTGATGACCTTCAGGCCGCGGTCAACGCAGCGGGCGGAAGCGGCAAGGCCGCTGATGCCGCCGCCTATCACCAGTACTTCAGTAGAGAGGGTTTCAGCTATCTCCGCCTCCGGAATGGGCTCCGGCGGAGTTTCCCAGCTATATCCCTTGCCGGGCGTGCGGTTGGAATAAAATTTCATTTCCAGTTCCTGCATATTTATTTTCCCTTTCGTATATCCGCTATTGTATTTTGTTAATTATAATGACAGTAATTATAGCGCAGTGCGCTCCATTGCACAAGCCCCAATCAAACACGCAACCGATTTCATCGCCAATTTTCGAAGTTTTTACCAAAAATTCAGATCAAGGCAAAAACATTGGCTCAGGAAAAATGCAATTTCCCCTCCGTTTACAATGCCTTTCGTCTCTTAAGTGCCTGAAGCACTTCTTCCGGAACGCGGAAGTTCCGCTCCAAGTCCGGCACGTCAAACCGGAACTCGCCGTTCAGACTCATTGGCGCGTCTACGAACAGGATTTGAACCGTGCCATCACAGTTGAAGCTGATGCTCCGGACGGAATCATCTTCCACTATGACCTTAATATCGCCGCGGTCAAGCGTCACCCCAAGCTTCCGGGCATCGGGCAGGACAGCGTAAACCACCTGGGCCATTTCCTCTTCATTCAGATCCAGCGTATATGTATGCCTATCATCCTGGCTGGCGAAGGACATTTCTCCGCTCATACATATCCGATAGACAATTTCAAGAAGCTCGCCCGTGGAAATAAGCTTCTCTTCCTCATCAAGGAGGCCGCCTCCGTCTTCATTGCAGGCTCCGTCCCCGGAAATGAAAACGGAACGGTCATTTTTTCTGATGCAGGTTACCTGAAGCCCGTCTGCAGTCGTCCGGTAAAGTTCCAGGGTATCGTTCAGTATCAGCGGTCCGCAGTTGGCGTTCAGAGAAAGCTGTGCGGACAACGGCTCTCTGGCATTCAGTCTGAGCCAGGCCGTAAGCAATCGGAGCAGCTCTTCGGCAGAAACCGCATCTTCCTTTGGCTCGCCTTTAATAATTGCCTCCTGAATAACCTCAGGAACGTCCGGCCGTTCCACCTTATCCAGCACTTGGAGCGCGACGGAAACGGTGATCGGTTCGTCATCGCCGTCCGGAGCGATTTGAGCCGAGAAGTGCAGGGCGGACAGCTTACCGTCCCGCTCCACCAAATCCACATACAAGTCCTTCAGCTTATCCGTCTGCGGCTCGGGCAGAGGCAAAAGACCGCTTAAAAACTCTGAGACTCCATCGTCCGAAAGGGTAATGCTGTAAATATTTCCATTTCCGTTCTTAAATACAGAGATGTCGGCATCTTTATAAAGAATCTCTATGCTGTCAAGCAAAGCCGGATAATTCGGAAGGCTCTCCGGGGCGGCGAACACGCAGCCGTTTTCAAGATAAATGAGCCCGTTGCTGTAATAGATGCCGGAGCCGTATTGCCGGGCACAGATAACCGGCTGCCCGTTTATCTTCGTGCGGACAAGCTGAGAAAGCAGGTTCATTTGCTTCTCTCCGCTATCCATCTGCACGGTAAGCTCCATAGAGAGTCCATCCTGATTCCAGGACTTTTGGAGCAGCCGATAGGCGGTCACGCTGTCCCTCATGCCGGAAACGCTGTAGCCCACGGCGGCGGCTCCGGCGGCAGCGGCCAGAACGCCGGCAAGAATCAAAATACGTTTGGTACGTTTTTTCTTTTTCTGCTTGGCGGCGGTCAGCTCTCTTCCCTGCGCCGGTAGCGGAACGGTTCCGGATCCCTGCGCCGCGTTTTCGGTTTCCGCTCTTTTACGCCTATGCTTTTTAATCAGGCTCAAGACGAGAATGGCCAGGATCAGCGCAAGGATTCCCGCTCCGAGCCATATCCACCAGGCAGACATACGGGAAACCACGGCGATCTCCGGGGTCAGCCCATCCACCTCAAACATGAGATAGCTGCCAAATGTTGCAGTATCCAATGCCTGCCAAGCTCCGTTCTTCAAGATATACACTTCGATTTTCTCATTTTCTCCGTTCGGAGAAAGATAGCGGACAGTGTGAGACTCCTGCCCATCCTCCGGAATCTCCAACCGCCACCGCTCCAGAAGAGTACGGCGGCCGCCCCCGCTTATACCGGGCAAGTTTTCCGTTCCGCTGTCCTGCGTTGTCAACAGCTCAGCGGATATGGAGTCGCCTTCGCTGAAAAGTCCTTCGGCAAAGAATACGGAACGTCCGTTGTCCCGCTTGTTTTCCGTTTCCAGAGCAGAGATATATTGGGTATACACGGCGGTAACATCGGTATCGAAATGCAGATCCCGCAAATCATCCGTGTCCCAGCGGGCAAACTGTCCTTCCCGGGCGGGGATGGCGGGAAATACACTGTCGTCAAAAGAATCGCCATAATGGAAAGTAATTTCCTTTACCGCCTCGTCCCCTGCCCAAAACCGCAGAGAGAACCGGCGGAATTGAGCCGGCAGGTCTTCTATCTGAATAAACTCCTCATAAGTGACCGGCTCCGCCTTACCCGCGGTGCTGATCAGGTTTACTCCGGCTAAATCATCGGCCACAAAAAGGTTATCGCTCAGCGTTCCATCACTTGCGCCTGCGACGGCTCCGGCATATTGCTCATAGCCGGAGACGCGGACCAACGATCTGCACTGCAAGGCAGTGCCGGACTCAGAGACAAAGCCGGCGACGCCTCCCACATATTTTCCGCCCCGCAAGGCGCACTTTACCCAACTGTCCCGGACTGTTCCGGAGACAAGACCGGCAATTCCGCCCACATAGTCGCCGGACTCACTCTCCACAGTTCCATAGCTGCGGCAGCCGATGATAAGGCCAAGATCCGTCCGGCCGCAAAGTCCTCCGGCATAGTCCCTGCGTCCGGTGACGGCTCCGTTATTTACACAGCTTTGCAGGATGACCTTAAATTCATATTCCCGGCGGTAAACGGGTGAATCCGAAAGCAAATCCCCCTCCGGGTCCAGCTCATACTCCACCGCCATAGTTCCTGCCACTCCGCCAACGCTGATATCACCCGAAATGGCGGCCTCATTTGAGCAGGACAGAATTTTTCCGTTAGTCACAGCGTCAATGTTCGTTTCGGAGGTATCAGAAAACCTGTCCTCCGCCGTAGAAGTCTCCGCTTCATATATTGCATCTATTACCGCGTCCATAACCCTGTCAAACTGGCTGCTTACGGCCCGTATATCATAGGCCAGCGTGCCTGTGGCGGCGTTTGCGGTATCATTCAACGCACCCATATGGCTGCGTATCTGATCCAGAGAATCAAGAAGCGCATTGGCGGAGGCGTCTATCTCCTCGTCCGGATGGGCGATCCGGATGGGTTCCACGGCAGACAAATAGTCAAACAGCTCCTCCACCTTGCGCAGCATATCAGTTCCTATGGCAGAGGCGCCGCTGAAGATTTCCACAGCGTCTCCGAATGCCTCCAGAGCTGTTCTCAGTTGGCCGGACGCCAGTTCACCCTGGGCAAGGGCTTTCTGCACATGGGCTATGGCATTCTCAGTTGCCCCTGAGACACTTCCCAATGTGGAAATTCCCTGCATTATCATATTGATCCCGGGCTTCAGGTGCTCGATATCCAGCTCAACATTATCCTGAATAACAGCCAGGCCCTGCCCTATCGTTTCAAATGCGGCGGCGGCATCCGAAGCTGCTGCGGAAAGCTCCTCCGCGGCCTCGATCAGTGCCGTCAGAGCCTCTCCAGCATTCCCCCAATCCGCATTTTCCACTATTCCGCCCAGTCCGCGCATGGCCTCGGACAGCCTATCCATTGCTTCGCTTACCCGTCCCATCGCCGTATTAAGCGCGTCTGTTCCGGCCTTTATCTCATCCAGCGCCGCCTGAACAGCATCTTCGTCCTCAATGGTTACGACCCTGTTCAGCTCATCGAGGCCGCTGACGATTTGGGCGGTCCCAAGGTCGATCAGTTCTGCCGCTTTGCTCAGGTCGTCGCCCGCGAATCTCAGCTCTTTCAGAGCCTCCTCTGTAAAACCGTTCACCCCGGCCAGCTTATCTATGGCATCCTCAAGCTGGTTCAGACCTTTGGTGATTTCATCGGAAAAAGCCGGTGCATCTTCTGCGATATCGGCCAGCCTATCCAATACATCAGCAATAATATCGCTGCCCCGGTCTATCTCGGTAATCACGCTGTCTCCATAATCTGAAACCAGGTCTTTCAGTCTTCTGAGATACCGTGAAGCGTCGTTTGCGCATTCTCCAATATCGCTAAATCGGTCATGCATGTCGTCCGAGGTGTTCTCCACGTCATAAGTGGCCTGATCAATTAGCGTCCCCAGCCGGTCAAGCTCATCCTGAATACGCTGAAGCTTGTCTTCCGTGAGGTTCAATACTATGTAAGGCTCCGCCTGCCCTACGATACCGCCTATATCCTTTCGTCCAAAGACCTGTCCGCGGTTGGTACAGCCGGAGATGAAGCCGCAGCTTCTGCCCGCAATGCCACCCACGTTGTAGCCAATGCGGGGATAGCCCACAATGCCGGTATTGGTGCAGCTCAGCACCATGCCCGAAGAATATCCTGCCACTCCTCCGGTATCCGTGGCTACATGAAAGGTATCCATAGCGCGCAGAGTCAGGAATTCGCTGGACAGTGAAACATCCAGATCCGTCAGATCGATCCCGGGGTCCACACTGGTGATATTCACATAGCCTTCATTTTGGCAGGAGGCTATCACGCCCCGGTTGTTCCCGGCTATCCCGCCTGTCATGCTCTTGCCTGAGATAGCTCCGGCAGAAGTGCAAGCCCGGATTTTTCCCGTGCTCTCGTTCACGCCTGCAATAGCGCCCACGCTGTTTCCCCCGATAACAGTGCCGGAGAATACGCAGTTCTCAATAAGGCCGCGGTTGCAGCCGGCAATGCCGCCGGTCTGATCTCCTTTGCCCGCCGGCTCCACTGTACCGCTCACATGGAGGTTTTTGACAACGGCTCCTTCCTGAAGCTCACCGAACAACCCCGCAGGAGACAGGCTTCCCGACAGATCCAACCCGGTAATTGTATGTCCGCCGCCGTCAAATATCCCGCCGAAGGTCGGTATAGGAGTATAGTCTGTACTGGAAAGGGAGATATCCCGGTTCAGTATCACAGTTTTTCCGCGGGACCAGGAATCCATAGCGCAGTACTCCGCCAGTGCAAGAAAGTCCTCGGCGCTGTTTATGTATATCTCTTCCCCGCTCTCCAGGGCTCCGGCGGAGGACAGCATCGATATTGAAAGGACTGCTGCGAGGAAAAGCGCCGCGCACCGTTTTATTTTACTTTTCATCGTCCGCCTCCTCCAGTACAGAACCGGAAATCAGGTTCAAATTCACATCGCCCTCCACTATGGCGTGCATCGTGCCGCTCACTGTTCCGGAAACCTCGCCGCGCACCAGGCCGTCCACCTTGACCCGTCCGCTGGCTGCTTTTTTTCTGGCCACAGCAGGGACAGAGAAGGAGGTCTTATCCACAAAGCTGCCGCCCAGCAGTAGGATCTGCGGTAAGACAAACATGATCAGAATAATGGAGATAATGGTACCTCGTCCCAGGCTCTGTCCAATGCCAACAATGGCCGCCTCGGATGTCATCTGTCCGATCAGCGTGCCGGCCACCGCAAGAATGGTTCCTGAGGTGATTATCGTGGGGAAGGCAAAATTCATCGTCTCAATAATAGCTTCACGGTGCGGCAGCTCGGACTTCAACTCCATATACCGGCTGGCACTCACAATGGCGTAATCAATGTTTGCGCCCATCTGAATGGAGCTGACCACCAGGTAGCTCATGAAGAACAGAGGCGTACCGGTAAAGGCGGGCACGGAAAAGTTGATCCATATAGCTCCTTGGATAACAAGGATAAGCAGCACGGGCATTCCAGCCGATTTAAATGTAAACAGCAGTACCACAAGCACTATCAGGATGGAGACGATGCTGACCACTGTGTTATCTCTGCTGAAGGACTTTTGGAAATCGTATTCCGTGGTCAGGTTGCCAACCACATAGACATCGCCGCCCGGGTAATACTTCTCTGCCGTCTCCTGAATAGTGTCCAAAAACGTGTACCGCTCATTGCCTCCCTCCGGCAGATCCAGATATACCAGAACACGGTTATAGGCCTCTCCCTGAAGCTGAACGCGGGCATTTTCAATTTGCTTTTGGGCTTCATGGAGCGCATCTGACTGCTCATCGTCAAGTGTCACATAGCCGGCGTCCAGATGGTCGCAGACGAACAGGAACATATCCATCAGTGACACGCTGTAGGTGGAAATATTGCCTACGATTTGCCCGTAGTCCTCATTCTTTGCGGCGTAAGCGGTGTAAACGACCCGAGCCAACTCATAGTCAAGATCGGCCAGCTCCGCAAACTGGCGCGGGGTCAGCTTGTCAGCCAGCATATACCCATCCATAGCCTCGATGTTGGACAGCCCCATAGTGTACGCCACCTCATCGTACTCTTCCAGTTCTTCCAGCATGGCCCGTTCCTTTCCATAGTCCCCGCTGGGAAACACCAGAGCCACCATATCGGAGGAGGTAAAGGTGTCGTCTATCATCTGCTCCGCGATCTGGACGTGGTTCAGCTTTGGCGTTTCTATACTTCCATATCCGTAAACATAGGGACAATCCCCGGAAAAATGCATTGCGAGCAAAATCACCGCCACAAATACCGGCGGAACAATAAAACGCGTTGCATAGGCAAACTTTCCTACAAAAGGTATCTTCGGCACAAAGCTGCGGTGCTTTGTTTTGTCCATCAAAGGCCCAAAAAGGATAAGAAGACCCGGCATAAGTATAAATACTGACAGCAGGGCGAACAGAATTGCCTTAATAAGACAGATAGCCATATCCGGGCCTATCTTAAACTGCATGAACAGCATGGCTACCAGTCCGCCGATGGTGGTCAGCGAGCTGGCCCCGATTTCCGGGATTGCCTTGCTAAGCGCCACAATGGCCGCTTCCCGGATTGGCAGCGTCTCGTGCTCCTCCTTGAACCGGTTGCAGAAGATGACCGCATAGTCCAGCGACAGAGCCAACTGCAGGATACTTGTTACGGAATTGGATACAAAGGATATTTTCCCAAGCAGGAAGTTGGTGCCAAGATTCAATATCATGGCGGCGACAAAAGTAATCAGCAGCACAGGGACCTCAGCGTAGGTCTGCGAGGTCAAAAGCAGCACCGCCACCACGATAACGGCCACATAGACCATGATGACTCTGACCTCAGCAGCAATGATATCCTTAGTTGAATTGCCCAGTGAGGTGGAAACATATAGGTCATAGTCGGAAAAGGTTTCCTCTATCATTGCCAGCGCGTCCAGACAGGCCTGGTCTTTTTCGCTGTAGTCGAAGGTGATTGAATAAAGAGCGGAGGCGGAGGCATAATGATCTGTGGTTTCGTCAAACGTTACGGATTGTACGCCCTCCATAGTTTTTATCCGCTCATTGATGTCCCAGGCTTCTTTCAGGGTAATGTTTGATATCATCACCTGAGCGGAACCGAAGGTGACAAATTGATCCTCCATAATGTCCAGACCCTTCCGCGTGGCGGAATGATCGGGCAAAAAGGCCGCAAGCTCATTTTCAACCTGTATCCAATTTCTGGAGAAAATGGAGAAAATGATCCCGATAATTGTGATAAGGAAAAACAGGTTTCTCTTATCCACAATAAAGGTAGCCAGCCGCATCATAAAGCTTTCGTTTCCCGAGGTATTATCCTTCATGCGCAGTCTCCTTTATAATAAGCATTATCAGCAATAATATCTTTTTTAAGTCAACGGAAGTTAAACCCGTACCGCAGCTTATTGTCTTGTTGTCCTTGCCCTGCGTCAGTATTTTCAAGACCGTTGACGCAGCATGGGCGGAAATCCGCCCCCCAAAAAACCGGCACGGGTTCGACTCCCGCTGCTTTAACCAGTATATCATTTTAACATGCCAACTTCAATCAGATAGATTTATAAAATTGCCAACGCACACTTCTCCAGGAAAGCTCAGCGATAATTTATGCTTTCCGTCCAAGCAAAATCAACGAAATTTCCCTGTATTTCAGGGACTAAAAAGGTTTCTGAATTTGAGGTTTTTTATATCAAAAATTTAGCAGAATATAAAACAGCGGGTCGGAAAAAATACAATTGCGATACCCAATAAACAAACAAGGAGAAATTGAAATGTCTAAATCCAACGGTATTATGAATCCCAATGCCCGCGAAGCTATGGATAAGTTCAAGATGGAAGCTGCAAGCGAAGTCGGCGTAAACCTGAAGCAGGGCTACAACGGTGACCTCACCTCCAAGCAGGCCGGTTCCATTGGCGGCCAGATGGTCAAGAAGATGATTGAGGATTACGAGAACAAGATTCAGTAACCCCTCCGTATCAAACAAGGGACTGCTCACACGGGCAGTCCCTTGACTATTTTTATTTATGATACAATCTGCTGTTCTGATACACAGGCTCAGAGGTAAGGTTCGCGCCGAGCTTTTTAAAGACATTCTCATCCACTGATGAGAGGATAACCGAGGAATGGACCTGACAGCCCTTGAGCTCGTCCAGTTTTTCCAATGCAAGAGCGGCCTGGGGATTATCCACGGCGCTGATAGCCAGGGCGATGAGCACCTCATCGGTATGGAGGCGGGGATTCTTATTGCCGAGATGCTGTATTTTCAGATTTTGTATAGGCGTGAGCGCCTCGGGAGAAATAAGCTCCACGCTGTCCTCGATATTCGCCAGAGACTTGAGCGCGTTGAGCAGCGCCGCGGAGGACGCGCCCAGCAGATCAGAGGTCTTTCCGGTGACGACAGTTCCGTCATTGAGTTCGATAGCCGTCGCAGGGCCGCCGGTAACTTCCGCGGCAGTCAGAGCGGCGGGCACGGTACGGCGGGCGGAGCACTCCAGATTCAGGGAATTCATAAGCATTTCCAGCTTTTGCACCTGAGCCATATCAGCATTGCCCTTGCGCACAGCGCACTGGGTATCGTAAAAGCGGCGGATTATCTCCTGGCGCGAAGCCTCCCGGCATATTTCGTCATCAATAATGGCGTATCCAGCCATGTTCACGCCCATATCCGTGGGGCTTTTATAGGGGCACCGTCCGTGTATCTTGCGGAACATGGCCTCCAGAACGGGGAATATCTCGATATCACGGTTATAATTCACCGTAGTCTCGCCATAGGCCTCCAGATGGAATGGGTCTATCATATTCACGTCGGAAAGGTCGACGGTGGCCGCCTCGTAGGCCAGATTTACCGGGTGCTTCAGGGGCAGATTCCAAACCGGGAAGGTCTCAAATTTGGCATATCCCGCGCCAACACCCCGCAGATGCTCATGGTAGAGCTGGCTGAGACAGGTAGCCATTTTGCCGCTGCCTGGGCCGGGAGCCGTTACAACGACCACCGGACGCGTGGTCTGGATATATTCGTTTTTGCCAAAGCCCTCATCGGAAACGATAAGCGAGATATTGGTGGGATACTCCGGAATCGTATAGTGACGGTAGGTCTTTATGCCGAGGTTCTGGAGCTTGCGCTCAAATTTCTCGGCGGAGGTCTGCCCCGAAAACTGCGTCAGAACTACGCTGCCAACATAGAGACCGTACTCACGGAAGGCGTCGATAAGGCGCATTACGTCCAGATCATAGGTTATGCCCAAATCGCCGCGCACCTTATTCTTCTCGATGTCGCCGGCGTTGATGGCAATCACGATCTCGGCTTCGTCCTTCATTTTCAGCAGCATCTGCATCTTGCTGTCAGGATGGAAGCCGGGCAGCACGCGAGACGCGTGAAAATCGTCAAACAGCTTGCCGCCGAACTCCAGATAGAGCTTCCCTCCGAAGGAATCAACACGCTCACGGATACGCTGGGTCTGAAGCTCAAAATACTTTTCGTTATCAAAACCTATTTTCATATTGCCGCCTCCCGAAAAATCTCGCAAATTATTTTACATCTTACATCAAATGCCGACAAATTGCAACGTCAAGTATAAAATAAAAATCGCCGGAAATCTCTTCTGGAGGCTCCCGGCGAATGTTGTGTTTTCTTATATTTTTATACTTCAGGCAGTATGTTTGCCATCTTGTAGATGACCTGAGCCGCCTCGCTGCGCTCGATGCTGGCAGCGGGTCTGAAGCTGTTGTCCTCATAGCCGTCCACAGCGCCCACGGAGTGGATATACTCGATAGCCTCGGCATAAGCGGACTCAGCGCTGTCGGTGAAGGCCTCTGCATTGCCGCCGGTTATGCCCAGCTTCCTGAGCAGATACGCGGTGACGTAGGCCATCTCATCGCGGCGGATATCGGCATTGAGATCCGCTATGGCGATGCCGCAGTCGGCATTGATAACGCTCGCAGCCTCCTGCCAATTCTCTCCCTCGGTGGCAAGAGTACCATCGTATATACCGTACATTACTCCCATTCTGTAAATAATGGTCATGTACTGAGCGGCGCTCATGTTCGCGGCCGGGCAGAAGGCGGAATCACTTTCGCCGACTATCCATCCGTTGCTATAGCAGAAGTTTACAGCCGCGGTATACCACTCATCGGCGGGAACATCGGCAAAGCCGACCTTGACAGTGCAGATGGCCGGAGTGAGGAAAGCGGTATCGGATATGGCATATATGGCGTAAGTGCCAACCTTGCCGAGAGTTATGCTGACCTTGCCCTCGCTGTCAGTAGCCGTTCCGACTGCTTCGCCGTCGACATAGATGTTCACGTTTGCCATAGGGCTTGCGCCGCCGTTGGGGTCCAGCATCCAATCGTAGCCCTTCAGTGTCAGTTCAATAGTCCCGCCAGCTGCAACAGTCGCGGTGGGCTTATCAAAGAAGGTATAAACATCGCTCCAGCCCTCCAGGTCCTGGAAGCCGTAAGCGGTGATGTAAGCGCCCTCGCTTATGGGGTCAACAAGGCTCCAGGCCATACCGTCGTTGAGGTAATACATATAGCTTCCGCCGTTCTCAACACCCCAGAGCTTATCGATAGCCAGGCCGTAGTCGCCGGTATGGGTGACGAAGCCATCCGCGCCATCCTTATAATACTTGGTATGGGCGGCGATAAGGGCATCGTTGATGGTGAGAGCGCCGTCGGTGTCCACGTCAGTGACGTAAACGGGAGCCTGAATGAGAGCCATATCACCCGCGTCAACGATAGTTACATATACATTTACACCGTCTGCGGGGGCTGGGCTTATGAGCAGGTCATCCGCGGCAAAAGCCGGCGCGGCAAGACCAAGGCAAAGAGCCGCGGCCACAATTATTGCAAATAGTTTCTTCATAAATATTCCTCCGTTTTTTACATATTTCCGCTGCTTGCGCAGTTGGACTGCTTATTTCATCATCTCAATTCCCATTTTTAGGGAACGTTCACGGCATGCCGCCATGCCTTCCGCCACTGCTTTATCCAGACCGGCGGCCTCCATTGCGCGGATGGCCGCGTCGGTAGTGCCCTTGGCGGAGGTGATGCGGCGGCGCATCTCGGCGGGAGGCGCATCGTCGTTTTTCCAAAGCTCGGCAGTGCCGATAAATGCCTGCTTGCAGAGAGTCTGAGCGGCATTTTCATCCATCCCGGCCTCCACCGCCGCCTTTATCATGCATTCGGCCAGATAGTAGAAATAGGCCGGGCTGCTGCCCGCTATCGCGGTCACGCCCGTCAGGTCAGCCTCTGTCACCTCGCTGATACTGCCCAGAGAGCCGAAGATCTTACGGCACAGGGCGCGGTGCTCCGGGGTCGCGTCCCCATCCGCGCAGCCGGTGGCGCTCATACCCACGGCGAGAGCGAGGTTAGGCATTACGCGGATGACCTCCACTCCCTCGGGAAGCAGGCTTCTTATGTCGTCTGAGGTAATACCCGCCATTATGGATATAAGGAGCTGGCCTGGGTGCATATGGGCGGCGTACTCCGGCATGGCGGTCTTATAATTTTGAGGCTTGAAGCAGATAATTACCGCGTCCGCCTCTGCTATCGCTTCGGCGCTGCCGAAGCTTGTGCCCAACCCGACGGCAAATTTCTCCGCCGAGGCAGGATTATGAGCGTTTATGGCGATGATATTTTTCGCTGGAATGACGTTTTTTTCAATAAGTCCCTTTGCGATGGCTCCGGCCATGAAGCCGCAGCCAAGAAGAGCAAGTTTTTCAGACATACTTACCTCCGTATCTGACCGTTTCCGGATACAAGATATTTATAAGAGCATATCTCGCGCAGACCCATCGGCCCACGCGCATGGAGCTTCTGGGTGCTTATGCCTATTTCCGCACCGAAGCCGAACATGCCTCCGTCCGTCATGCGGCTGGTAACATTATGGTTCACCACGGCAGCGTCGACAGAGCGCTGGAAGAGAGCCGCGTTTTCCGGGTTTTCGCTGATTATCGTCTCGGTGTGCTTTGTGCCGTAGCGGTCAATATGGTCAATGGCCTCGGCCACTCCTGAAACTATTTTCGCCGCTATCTGAAGGCTGAGATATTCCTCGCTCCAATCTCTCTCCCCTGCCGCGTCCATATTGGGATAAACGGCCAGCATTTTATCGCAGCCGTGTATCTCCACGCCCGCCGCCTTCAGGGCATCCACAAGCTCGGTAAGATGCTCCTTTGCCCAATTTTCGTTTATGAGCAGAGTCTCCGCGGCGTTGCAGACGGAGGGACGCTGGGTCTTGGCGTTGAGAACGATGTCTATCGCCATCTTCACATCGGCGGTCTCGTCGATATATATGTGGCAGTTGCCGGTGCCGGTCTCGATGACAGGGACGCTGGAGTTATCCACCACTTCCCTTATAAGTCCCGCTCCTCCGCGAGGTATGAGCAGGTCGAGATATTCATTCAGCCGCTGCATTTCCCTGACGCAGTCGTGGGACTTATCCTCTATGAGCTGGACGGTATCAGAGGGCAGGGCCGTATTTTTCAGAGCCTTCTGCATAACAGCCACCAGAGCTTTATTGGAATTCAGCGCGCTTGAGCTGCCGCGCAGCATGATGGCGCTGCCGGTCTTGATGGCTATGGCGGCCGCATCCACGGTAACGTTGGGGCGCGCCTCATATATCATGCCTATAACTCCCATCGGCACACGCACCTTCCGGATGGTCATGCCGTTGGGTCGGGTCCATTCCTCCATTATCTCGCCTACCGGATCTGTAAGGCCAATAAGTTCCCGCACAGCGGAGGCGATATCGCTTACGCGGCTCTCAGTGAGCAGCAGGCGGTCGGCTATGGACTGGGACATGCCGTTTTTTTTGCCGATCTCCATATCTACGGCGTTGGCGGCGGTAATCTCCCCGCAGTCCGCTTCAAGGGCGTCGGCTATGGCTGCCAGCGCGGCGTTTTTCTCTTCGCTGCCGGCCAGAGCCATGACGCGGCTGGCCTTTTTCAGTATTGCACCTTTTTCCCGCACTTCACTCATGCTCGCAGACCTCCTCGTCATCCTTGATAAGGCGTATTTTTTCGCTGCCCACCCAATCGTTGCGGTGGACGGCTACTGTCTGGCGGCTGCCGGTATGCCTGCCCTTCACGGCAGCCAGGGCAGACTTATCGTATCCGGAAATTCCCCGCCCGAGAAAAACATTCTCCGAGGAATAAACGTCCACCACGTCGCCCTTGGCAAACTCGCCCTCGATAGCCACTATTCCCGAGGGAAGCAGGCTTTTTCCGCCCTGAGCAAGGGCTTTGGCGGCGCCGGAATCAACATAAAGTCGTCCCTTGCCCTCGGTATAGAAGGCCATCCACTGCTGTCGGGTCTTCAGATGGGTCTTGCTGGCGGCAAAATATGTGCCCTTTGCCAGGCGGTCAACGCCGTTTATCACGGCGTTCTCTCCCGCGCTGGAGCAGATGAACACCGGCACGCCCGAAGCTGTGGCCAGAGCGGCGGCGGTTATCTTGGAGCGCATGCCGCCGCTCGAAAGAGCGGAAGCGGCGTCTCCGCCCAGCGCCTCAATGCGGGGCGTGACAGCCTCAACATACGGTATGTGCTCCGCAGTCTGGTCCCTGCGTGGGTCGGCGGTATAAAGTCCCTCGATATCGGTAAGGAGCAGCAGCATATCCGCGTGTATCATCGCCGCCACCTGAGCGGAGAGGGTATCGTTATCGCCGAAGCGCAGCTCCTCGATGGACGTGGTGTCGTTTTCGTTTATGATCGGAACCGCGCCGCATTTGAGAAGCTCCACAAGGGCGTTGAACACGTTGTCGTACCGCCGCTTATCGGTGAAGTCGCCGCGTGTGAGTAGTATCTGAGCGCCCACATAGCCGCGTTCGAGCAGACCACGGGTATATTCCTCCATAAGCAGGCCCTGACCAACGGCCGCGGATGCCTGCTTTGCGGCGATAGCCTTGGGGCGCTGGGTATGACCCAGACGGCGGAAGCCCGCCGCGATGGAGCCTGAGGTCACGATGATGATGCTGTCGCCCCTATCCTTCAGAATACATATCTGCCGCACTATCTCCCCCACCTTGGCATGGGACAGGGAGCCGTCATGCTCGGTAAGGGAGCTGGTGCCGATTTTTATTACAACAGTTCTGTTTTCCGCCGGCATATTATTTCTCTGCGAGGCGCTTGCCCATCTCATACGCCTTTTTGCAGTCCTCCGGGAAAACCTTCTCATGGCGTTCCCAGCGCTGCTGAGGGTCAAACATGTCAGCGTCATACTTGGAATAATCGGTAAACTGCAGTGTCTCGCTGGCGAAAACATACTCGCTGGGGCCTATCATACCGTTAAAAATAGCGCACTGTCCCTGCATGTACTGCGTATAGGTCTCGGCGGGCGCGTTATAGGTATAGACAAGGCCCACCTTCACACTCTTTTTGTACAGGCGGTGCATATCCTTGCTGTATGTAAGGGTCGGGAAAAGGAATCTCTCTATGAAATTGCGCATCATGCCGGTAACGTCGCTGAAATAAATGGGAGAGCCGAGCAGGAGCACGTCGGCATCCTTGGCCTCTTCAAGTATCTCTGTCAGGTCATCCTGCTGAGCGCAGGAGCCGTAATACTTGCCTCCGAGAAGCTTACACGCGGAGCAGCCGTGGCATCCCTTATAGTTCAGGTCAAAAAGATTGACCATTTTGGTCTCCGCGCCCACGGATTTAGCGCCCTCCAGGGCAGCCTCAAGCATTTTCGCGGTATTCCATTCTTTTCTCGCGCTTCCGTTAAGAGCCAATACCTTCATTATAGTTTCCTCCTTGTATTCGTTCAGGGCGTAATAGAATGCCCAATATTTCGCATTAAGGCGGTCTTATGTTTTTCGCAGAGCCTTCATGGCAAGGCTTATCAATATTTTAATATTATATCAGTTTCTCTCCGAAATTACAATACATCCTCATTCCATAACACATTATCTTTTCAGTAATCAGGACTTGCTCGGTTCTAATATGATATATCAATGATGAAATAAGGAGTTGTTGCTATGGTTTCCGCTTTCCTGCTATTGATAAACAGCGTACTATGGATGCTTCGTCTCGGCGCATCCGGCTCCTTCCCCCGCCCGCTGAAGACCGCAGAAGAACAGATGTATCTGGAGCGCTGGATAAACGAGGGAGACATTGAGGCGCGCAACACCCTCATCGAGCATAATCTCCGTCTTGTAGCTCACATCATCAAGAAGGGATAAAGCGCAAGGAAACTTTTTGTTGCAGGCCATCGGTGAATGGAAATTCGATAACTACAATCGGCACACAAAATTTCAATTGCATGTAAATTCTGTCCATGATATGATGAAAGAAATCAGGAGGAGCATTCAGCAAACCTCCGGTTAAGCAGGGAGTGTGATTACATATGAGACAAGATGCATCTGTCACGATCTTGGGTGCAAGAGGTTCCATCCCTGTAAGCGGGGAGGAATTCCTCCGTTTCGGAGGAGCGACCACCTGCATACTGATCCGCCTGGCAGGACAAGCCGTGGTACTGGACGCAGGCACCGGACTGTTGGCGCTTCCTGAATTTTTGAAGGACGAAGAGAGCCGTATCTCCCTGCTGTTGAGTCACCCCCATGCCGATCATCTGCTGGGTCTGCCACTGTGCCCGCTGCTGTCCCGCCCGGGATTTCGATTTGACATCTATGCCGCCCGGCGCGGTGGCTTTGGCGTGGAAGAACAGGTCCGTTCACTTATGTCGCCTCCCCTTTGGCCCATAGGTCCGGAACGTCTGCCTGCCCCCCCGGTCTTTTATGACCTGCCCCCGCGGCTGGAGCTGGGCAGTATCACTGTGGATTGCATGGAGGGCATCCATCCGGGAGGCGTATCCCTGTTTCGCCTCACCGGCGGTGGGCGACGGGTGGTGTTCGCCACGGACTGCACCCTCACGGACGATCTGATCCCCACCCTGACGGAGTTTGCCCGGGACTGTGACCTGCTTCTGTGCGACGGGCAGTACAGCGACGCGGAATGGCCCTCCCGCGCCGGGTTCGGGCACAGCACCTGGACTGCCGCCGCCCGGCTGGGTCGTGACTGCGGTGCAAAACAGATACGGGTGATTCACCATGATCCTTCACATACTGACAGCCTACTGAATGCCGCGGAGGAGGAATTGCGGCAAATCCACCCGAACTGTGCCTTTGCGCATGTAAAAGAGGAGGTTCTTCTATGACCCCACAGCATATGCAGACCCTTCTGGACATCTGTACCGCTCTGTCCGCGGAGCGGGACCGGGAGGCGCTGCTGTCCCGTATTCTGGACGCCGCCATGGACCTGACCTCCTGCGACGGTGGGACCCTATACCTGCTGGAGGAGAACGACCTGCACTTCTGCCGCATGGTCACCCGATCCTTCGGACTGCGTCAGGGCGGACATGACGCTCCCATCACTCTGCCTCCGGTACCTCTGAAACCGCCGCATATCTGTGCCCGGGCGGTGTTGGAAAACCGCCTCATCAACGTACCGGACGTACATAATAATCATGACTTTGACTTTTCCGGCGCCCGTCGGTATGACGCTATGACTGGATACCATACCCGCTCCATGCTGGTCACTCCAATGGCGAATGACCGGGGGGAGCTGATTGGCGCGCTGCAGCTCATCAACGCCCTAACGGAGGACGGACAGCCCACCGATTTCACCCCCGGCATGGAGCCGCTGGTCACCGCCCTGGCCTCCCAAGCTGCCATCAGCCTTACCAATATGCGGTATGCCGAGCAAATCACGGAGCTGCTGGATTCTCTGGTGGGCGCGCTGTCTGCCGCCATCGACCAGCGCACCCCCTACAACGCTAACCATACCCGCAACATGGTAAAATACGCCTCCCGGTTCCTTGACTGGCTGGAAAACTCCGGGGATCCGCGTTCTTTTGACCCTGACAGGCGCCGCGCGTTCCTTCTCAGCGTTTGGCTCCACGACGTGGGCAAGCTTGTGGTTCCTCTGGAGGTCATGGACAAGTCTACAAGGCTGGGGGCGGGTTTGGAGCGGATCGAACAGCGGTTCCGTGATATGGCGCTGCTGGACCGCATCGCCCTGCTGGAGGGAAAGCTGGATGAGCCGGCCTTCGCCGCCGGGGCAGCAGAGCGGGAAGCCGCGCTGGATCTGATTCGCAAATCCAATACCGCGGGCTTCCTGCCGGATGAAAGTATCGCCGCAATCGAAAAGCTGGCAAAGCGCACCTACACCGACGAAAATGGACGGGAGCAGCCTTGGCTGACTGAGCAGGAGCGGCTCAGTCTCTCGGTCAGGAAAGGAACACTGACGGCGGAGGAGCGGGCGGTCATGGAAGGGCATGTCACCGCCACGGCCCACATTCTGGATCAGGTGTCATTCCCAAGGGAATACGCACATGTACCCGAGTGGGCCGGAGCACATCACGAGCTGCTCAACGGCACGGGTTATCCCGACCACCGGACGGCGGATTCTCTGCCCCGGGAGGTACGCCTGCTCACCATTCTGGATGTGTTCGACGCACTGACCGCACGGGACCGTCCCTACAAGCCGCCGATGCCCGTAGAAAAAGCCCTGGCCATTCTGCACAGCATGGCGGACGAAGGAAGTCTGGACGAGGATCTATTAAGCCTATTTGAAATAAGTAGAGCGTGGGAGGAGACAACATGAAAAAAATATTATCCTGGATCATCAGCTTGACACTTCTGTTTACCCTAACCGTTCCCGCTTCCGCAGCAAATACGGCCTCCGCCGCAACCTTACGTCTGGAACAGACAGAGGGTACTGTGAATGTAAGCAACGCCTCCGGTAAAAGCGTGACCGTCACCGAAGGAATGAGGCTGTACAGCGGTTACACCATCTCCACAGAAAAGGACAGCTATGCTTATGTAAGTCTGGACAGCACCAAGGCCGTAAAACTGGATGCCTCCAGCACGGCCGAAGTACAGAAATCCGGCAAAAAACTTGAGCTGACAGTCACCGCCGGAAAGCTGTTTTTCAATGTCACCGCTCCGGTGGCAAAAGACGAAAGTCTGAATATCCGCACCTCCACCATGGTCACCGGCGTCCGGGGTACCGCCGGCTGGGTGGAAGTGGTGGACCGCTTCACCTCCCGCGTCCATTTGCTGGAGGGTACCCTGACCGTCACCAGCTCGGAGCCCGCTACCGGGCAAATGCGGCAAGCGACCATCACCGGCGGCCAGACCGCCACGGCGACTCTGAAGGGGGTCTCCCAGCCTGGCAGCCAGATGACGTTGACCGTTACTGCCGTGCAGGAGAAACAGGTCCCCGGCTTTGTGGCCGTGGAGGTGGCCGCCGACCCAGCCCTGCAGAATAAGATTGCGGCGAAGTCACCCCTCTCCGTCCCGGCGATCATCGGAGATGCCGGAGAGCGGCTGAAGGCGGAAGAGCAGGATGCCAACCGCATAGACAATGAAATCCGGGATCAGTTGGCCTCCATTGAGACCAAGGCTCCCGATCCTGTATTTGTGAGCCAGTCACCTGTACTGCCGCCCAGCTATATCCCGCCCGAACCTTCCCCGGAACCTTCGCCCGAACCTTCGCCTGATCCCACCTGCGTGACTCTGGATAACCCCACGGCGGCGGAGCTCACTGAGGCCCTGGCGAACGCGGAGCTGCTGACCATCACGGTAGTGAACGCAGGCGGGGCGGACAGCGATCTGGACACTGCCTCCTACACCGTGGGCAGCGGTCAGACGCTGGACATCCAGTCCGGCACCTTTACGCTGGGAACGAACCAGAGACTTTCTGTGGAGGGCTCTCTGAACAACAGAGGTACACTGAATCTGACGGGCTGCCTGGAGGTCATTGGCACGCTGACCAATACCGGAGCCGTCACTTTCCTCACAGCCACGGATCCGGCGGATGACAGTGCCCACTCCGGCAGCATTCATGTGGAGGGCAGCTTTGAAAACAGCGGCGATTTTGCCGTAACCGAGATGGGACAGCTCCTCCTCATGAACGATGGCACCTACACAGAACTTCGCACGGATCAGCTCTATGCCATGGTGAGAACTGACGACGGCGCTGTGTGCTGGCTGGCGCCCGCCGGGGAAATGCCCGCCTGGTACGATGATACCACCGTGACCTTGCTGGGCGCAGCGCAGGGAGGTGTTAAGTCTCTGCCCCTGGTCACCGCCTACGGCGTGACCCTGGATCTGAACGGCAGGGCGGCGAGCCTGGACGCCAGCCTGGTTCTGGACACAGGTGCGAACTTCACCATCACCGACAGTTCCGAAGCGGGCGGGGGCCGTCTGGAAAGCATGACGGACAGTGTGCCCGCCATCCGGCTGGATGGCGGCAGCCTTACCGTCAGCGGCGGCACGGTCACCGGCTCCGGCACCGCGATCCGCACGAATAAGGATAGTATGGTCACCGTCAATGGCGGAACGGTTTCCAGCGCCCAGGGAATCGGCATCGATGCTTTCAGCGGCACGGTGACTGTCAACGGCGGCACGGTGTCCAGTGAGAGCGGCACCGGCATTTATGCCAGCGGCTACGAGGATGAAGATCAGAACTCCTATTTTGGAATGGTTCAGGTGAATAACGGAACGGTCACCAGCACCGGGGGCACCGGCGTGAAGATTGACGGCGGCGCGGCGTTTATGAACGGCCAGGGCACGGTGTCAAGCACCAGCGGCTACGGGATCTGCGTGGCGGACGGGTCGGCCTATGTGCAGGGCGGCACCGTCACCAGCAGCGACGGCATTGCCATTTATATGGGGCCGAATGAAACCAACTACCTTACGATTTCCACCAGCACGGTATCCAGCACCAACGGGACCGCTGTGAAGATCGACGGCGGCAGCATGGAAATGTCGAGCGGCACGGTGGAAGGTGCGGTTTACGGTGTCCAAAACAGTGGAAATGGAACCGTTACCATCTCCGGCGGTACCGTTACGCTGACGGAACAGCTAAATGAAGACGGTGCACTGACCGGCTACGCCGTATCCGGGCGGTTCACATTCAGCGGCGGTACATTACAGGCAATAGCACCTATGAATCTTTACCAGAAGGAATATGGAACGCTGGCGGGTGAGTTGACCGAATCAAAGCCGGATGGAACCAATAAATATTACACAATTAGCGTAATCCCAATTCCCTGAGGTATCTGCCCATGAAAGCTTCCATTCGCACATTTGCGGTAGCCCTCGCTGTCGCCGCCCTATTCACCGCCATCGCCGGGTTCGGGCTGCTGGACAGCCCGGACGGCACGGTGAGCGACAAGCTGTATCAGCGCCCCGCGGCGGCGGACGGCGAGATCGTGGTCATCGGCATGGACCAGCGGGCGCTGGACGCCCTGGGTCCTATTCCCTGGCCCCGCTCCTACATGGCGGACACCATCAACTATCTCAACGCTGACCCGGAGCAGGCTCCCGCCGTCATCGGCATTGATGTGCTGTATGTGGGGGAGAGCGCCGACCCTGACGGGGACGCCGCCCTGGCGGAAGCCGCCGAACTAGGTGGCAATGTGGTCACCGCCGCCGCGGCCACCTTTGGCAGCGGACTGGTGGAGGGGGAGGAAGGGTTCTACATGGATACCCGGGCCGTGCTGGCCTGGGATGAGCCCTTCGACGCCCTGGCCGCCGCCACGGATACCGGCCACATCAACGCCATGGCGGACAATGACGGTGTCATCCGCCACGCCCTGCTCTATGTGGACGCTCCCAACGGAGAACGGGTCTACTCCTTTGCCCGCGCCATTTATGAGCGCTATTCCGCGTATCACGGTTTGGACGTGACGCCCCTGCCGGGAACGGCGGACGGCTTCTTCTATCTGCCCTATACCACCGCCCCCGGCGGCTACTATGACGGCGTGTCCTTTTTGGATGTGCTGGACGGCGCGGTGGACTCCTCCTATTTTGCGGGGAAGATCGTGCTCATCGGTCCCTACGCCGCCGGGCTGCAGGATGAGTACCGCACCTCGATAGATCACGCCGCCCCCATGTACGGCATTGAGATACAGGCCAATCAGATTGACGCCTTCCGCAGCGGCTTTCTGCCCCGGGAGGTGTCCCGGATGCTCCAGATGGTCATTCTATTCCTTCTCAGCGCACTGGCTCTGCTGTGGTTCCACGACCGCCGTGTGGGCCCTGCCTTGCTGGGCTGGTTGGCGGTCTGCGGCGGATGGGCGGGACTATGCTTTGGGCTGTACCGTGCCGGGTGGGTACTCCATGTATTGTGGGTACCTCTGGCGGTAACGGTGCTGTTCATCGCCTCGGTAGCTGTCAACTACATCCGTTCCCAGCGTGAAAAGCGCCGTATCACAGACACCTTCGGACGCTATGTGGACCCGGCCATTCTGAAAGAATTGCTGGTTCAGGGCGGCTCCGCCGAGGATCTGGGCGGCAAGCTGTTTGATATTGCCGTGCTGTTTGTGGACATCCGTGGCTTCACCACCATGAGTGAGGCCCTGCCCCCCACCACCATCGTGGAAATCCTCAACCGCTATCTTACCCTGACCACCGAGTGCATCATGCGCTATCAAGGAACCCTGGACAAGTTCGTTGGGGACTGCACAATGGCTTTCTGGAATGCCCCCCTGCCTCAGGAGGACGCGGTGTATCTGGCTTGCTGTGCTGCAATGGATATGGTGGAGGGCTCCAAGGCCCTGGGCGAGGAGCTGGAAGCCAAATATGGCCGCACCGTCAGTTTTGGCGTGGGCATCCATGTGGGCCCCGCCGTGGTTGGCAACATCGGCGCACCCCAGCGGATGGATTACACCGCCATCGGCGACACGGTGAACACCGCCGCACGGCTGGAGGCCAACGCCCCCGGCGGCAAGGTACTCATTTCCCGAGCCGTGGCCGACGCCCTGGGAGACCGGGCGGAGACTACCTCTCTGGGCGGCTCCATAAAGCTCAAGGGCAAGTCCGAGGGCTTTGAGACCCTGACACTGGATTCTTTGAAGCGAAACTGCCGCCGCACCGGCGGCTGATTCCCAACGTACTCCAATCCATAAGGAGGAACCTCTATGAAACAAAAAATCGTTTCCCTTCTACTGACTTTGGCAATATGCGCCGTACTGTCAGCCCCCGCCGCTGCCCTTACCCCCGCAGACATCTCCGGCGGCTCCCCTTCAGGCATCGTGGAGGATAACGGTGCCCTGCTGATCACGGACACCTTCAACAAGGTGGTCTGGAGAGTGGAGGGCGAGGCAGTTTCCCGCTTCGCCGGACAGATCAACGTTACCGGACTGGACGGAGAGCCAGTGGGCAGATATAAGGATGGCGACCTGGCTTCGGCCATGTTCATGGAACCCTGGGCCATTGTGCCTTTTCTGGAGGGTTGGGCCGTGTCTGACGCGGCTGCCAACGTGATCCGCTATATTGACGACAGCGGCGTCCGCACCGCCGCCGGCAGCGGCAAGCCCGGAAATGCCGACGGCATCGGCACCCGCGCCTCCTTTGACCGACCCACCGGTCTGGCCGCCGCGCCGGACAGTTCCCTGTACATCGCGGACACCGGCAACGGCTCCATCCGTAAAATGGATACGAAGGGCAGCGTGACCACAGTTCTGACCGGTCTGTCTGATCCTACCGGTCTGTGCTGGGTCGACGGATCGCTATACATCGCGGAAACAGGCCGCAGCCGCATTCTCCGCGTTACGGACGGCCGCATCGAAGTTCTGGCAGGCGACAGCGTGTATCTGGGGGACGGCGAATATGAAGGCGGCTATGTGGACGGGCCTGCGGCAAAAGCGCGGTTCGACCACCCCCAGGGTGTGGCCGTTGGGTCGGACGGTACTGTGTACATTGCCGATACCGGCAACCACGCGGTGCGCCGTCTGACGGGTGGCCGGGTAACCACCATAGCTTCCGCAGAAAATAATTCAACTACACCGGTGCAGCCGAGAGGACTGCTGCTCGGTGCCGACTCGCTGCTGGTAACCGATCTGTTCGCCCAGACCCTGCTGGATCTCAGCACTGCGCCGATTAGCTTCGGGGACGTGCCCGCTGAAGAATGGTACGCTGAACCGGTGCGCCGAGCCGCAGAGCGCGGTCTGACCGATGGTACCGGAAATGGTGATTTCAATCCTGATATCCCGGTGACCCGCGCCATGTTCGCGGTCATGCTGTCCCGCCTTCATCATGGCATGGACGGAGGCGCGGTCATAGACGGTGACGCCTCCTTCCTCGATGTACCAGATAACTCATGGTATGCTGCCGCAGTGCGCTGGGCGGCCGATAATCAGATCATTCCGGGTGACAGCGACAGCTTCCATCCCTCCTCCGGCATCACTCGGGAGGCTGCGGCTGCACTGCTGTACCGATATGCCGATTTCATCGGCTTTGATACCTCTGCTCGCACCGACCTGAGCCGCTTTTCCGACGCTTCGGATGTGTCAGCCTATGCAGCGGACGCTGTCAACTGGGCTGCGGCGGTTGGTATTCTCAACGGCAACCCTGACGGAACTCTGGCTCCACAGGAAACTGCCACCCGCGCTCAGGCGGCAAAAATGCTGGTAACGTTCATGGACGTGCTGGACATCTGATCGTTTCAGCGAAAAACTGCTCGCAGCCGGAAATATTTCCCCTTTTGCGTCTCAACCGGCTGAGCTGATCCAATTGCGTTAAAGTTTATATGTACATCGCAGGCTGGCGGAGCGAGTGGTTTCCGGAAAAAGAATGTATCTGTTCTTTGACGAAGTGCAGCGGAGCAGCGGATGGGAAATGCGGTCAATTCTTTCCGGGTCGATTTTGATTACGATATCTATATTACCGAATCCAATGCGTATCGTCTTTCTTCTGAACTGTCAACCTATATCCGAAAATTTCCTTCAAAGAGGTTGTCAATGGGATAAAATGCTTCTTGGAACAAATTTGGAGTTCCATCCTTCATGGAGAAAAGACACGATTGACATGAAATGCAGCCCGCTGTTGCCGGCGGAATTGAGGTACTGCGCGTGAGTGACCCATTTTGTTTTTCCGCCATTCCTCCATGGACAAGGATATGATAACGGTATGGTCAGCATTATGTGTAATATGATCGATATAAAACAGCCCCTGCTTCACAGCAGAAACAGGAGGTGGACCCCGTGGCGGAAAAGGTAGCAGATAACCGAAAAACCGCAGTGATCGTCGCCGCGGTGATCCTCTGCGCGATTCTTGCCCGTGTGCTCGGCAAGAACGGATTTTCTTCTGCCCTAATGGGGCTTGTCCGCACGCTGCTCTATATATCGCTTTACCTGGGGTGGGGCATCTCCATCCGCAAGCGGGTGATCCAGCCCCAGGTGCGCCGTTACCTATCGGCTGTCTCTCTTTTGATGGTTTTTTGGTTTATCGTGCGCACCTGCAAATATTCTTTCGTCTCAGACCTGAACGGGGCGCGGTATCTCTGGTATTTCTACTACTTCCCCATGCTGTTTATCCCGCTGCTGTCGGTATTCGTGGCCATGTCACTGGGCAAGCCGGAGGGATTCCGCCTGCCCAAATGGACAAGGCTGCTGTATCTCCCCACGGCGCTGCTTGTGCTGCTGGTCCTTACCAATGACATGCATCAGTGGGTATTCTCTTTTCCGGCAAACGAGATCTGGACGGATAAGAACAACATTGTGGAACCCGGATACTTTGTTGTGTTCGGCTGGGAGATCCTCTGCGCGGTCACCGCGCTCGTCACCATTCTGTTCAAGAGCCGGCAGTCCCAGCAGAGAAGATACCTGCCCGCTGTGATTCTGCTTTGCTCCGTTGTCTATGCGCTGATCTATATCAGCGGCGTGGAATGGATGCGGGTGCTCGCCGGGGATATTACGGCGGCACAGTGCCTGATGTACATGGGCATTCTGGAGAGCTGCCTGCAAACCGGGCTGATCCCAACAAACACCGGATACGATGCCCTGTTTCAGTTTGCCTCGGTCGGAATGCAGATCACGGACAGGGACTACCGCATCTGCTATGCCTCATCCGCCGCAAAGCCGCTGCCGAAGGAGGCGATGATTCAGGCGGAGAATGGCGGCTGTCTCTGGGATGAAACGACCCTTCTGAAAGCCTATCCCATCAGCGGCGGGCACACCGTCTGGCAGGAGGACATCTCCGATTTGCTTCGGGTCAGGGAAGAGTTGAGCTCTGCCAAGGAGGAGCTGGAGGACCGCAACGAGATCCTGCGCGACCAGTACCGGAAAGATGCTCAGCGTTACCGCCTGGAGGAGCAGAACCGCCTCTATGACCTTGTCCAGCGGGAGACGCAGACGCAGCTATGGGAGATCGACACCCTCGCGGACCGCTTTGCCGAAACGGAACGCGGCTCCGCGGAGCAAAAGGAGCTGCTGCTGCGCATCCTGGTCCTGGCAACCTATATCAAGCGGCATAAGGATATGGTGATCTCCTCCGACCGGAGCAGGACCATCCCGGTGAATCTGCTGGAGGGCGCGCTGCGGGAATCCTGCAGCAATCTGTCCCTGGCCGGGATCGGCGGCAACCTGTATATGCCCCGCACCGAGGCGCTTCTGCCGGTGCAGGCGGCACTGAATGCCTACGACCTTTTTGAGGACGCCCTGGAGTTGTCCCTGGATATACTGCACTATTACTTCGTCACCATTTTGGAAGATGACACCGGTGCGCTGAGCCTGCATATTGACTTTGAATGCGCGGCCGACCTGTCTCCTTTATCGGAGAAATACCCGGATGTGACGGTGGAGCAGAACGATGACAACTGGTTTGTCACGCAAACGCTGACGGCGGGAGGTGACAGAGCATGACAGTATGGAGCCTTGCCTCTTCGGCGGAGCACTTTGCGCTGCTGTTTGGGATATTCCTCGTCCTCTGTGCTCAGCTTTATTATCTGCTGTGGGCCTTTGAACACCGCAGGACAAAACTTTATTGCACCGCCGCTGTGTGGGCTGCCCTGCTGCTCTCCACTCTCGCTGTATTGTGCGATACGGACTGGCTGGGAAATGCCCCCCTGTGGGCACTCTGGCTTGTCATGGTCCTGTCCGCAGCCTTTGCCGTGGGCATGATCCTGTATCACGCACGGATGGACAAAAACCGCATTACCCGCGCCAGCATCAAAGAGGCCATGGACGATCTTCCCATTGCCGGGTGCTATTTCACGGCCCAGGGGCGGGTCAAGCTCTGCAATAAGCAGATGTACCGCCTGTATCACGCCATGGCTGGGCAGGACCTGCAAAGTCTTGACGAGCTGCACGACGCACTGGCCCGCTGCCCCGCAAACGGCATTTCCGTCAAGCAGGGTGGCGGTTATGTCTTCCCGGACGGCCGGGTGTGGTATTACAGTGAGAAACTCATTACGGCCAGCGGAAGGCAGTATACGGAAGCGATTTTTACGGATGCCACTGAGATCAATGCCGCAAACGAAGAACTTCTCCGGGACAACCAGGAGCTGCAGCGCGTCAACGCCAAGCTGCAAAAGATGTATGTCCGTGCAGAGGACCGCATCCGCGAGCGGGAATACCTTGCTTTCAAGATGAAGATTCACGACAATATCGGCCGCAGCCTTGCCGTGATCCGCAAGGCTCTGGAGAGCGGCCTGACCGACGCAGATCTTGAAAAGCAGATCAAAACGCTCTCTCTGGCCGCTGGAACGCTGGTCTACTCCCCGCGGGCGAACAGCCCCGACCCATACGATCAGCTCTTGGTCGAGGCGGCGGAGCTGGGCGTGGAGGTGCGGCTGGACGGGATGCTGCCCCTTGAGCCGTTGATCTATGACCTTGTTGTAAAGGCCATCCGGGAGTGCGTGACCAACTGCGTCCGCCACGCCCACGGCACGACGGTGTTTGTCCGCATCGCCGGTCTGCCGGGTGGCTATGGGGTGACCATCACCAACGACGGTGAAAAGCCAAAGGGAAAAATTACTGAGGGTGGTGGCCTTTCCAATCTGCGGCAGAGCCTTGAGAACGCAGGCGGCGAAATGTCGGTATCCCACTATCCGGGATTTGCGCTGAATCTCACCATGATGCGGGAGGAGATGGAACTATGAAGACCCATGTGCTGATTGTTGAAGACAACAAATACATGCTGGAGTTTTTTGAGGAGATGTTCCGGGGCAGCAGCCGCTTTGCCCTGGCCGGCACGCTGCGGGACGCGGGACAGACGGAGTATTTCTGCCGCGCGAACAGCGTCGATCTGATCCTGATGGACGTGCAGACCCTCCACGGCCACTCGGGGCTGGACGCCGCGGAGTGCATCCGGCGGCAGTTCCCCTCCATCAAAATTGTGGTGGTAACTTCTCTTGCGGACGCGGGCGTGCTGAAAAAGGCGCGGCAGATGGGTGTGGACAGCCTGTGGTACAAGGACCACGGTGAGGACGAAATCACGGATGTGGTGGAGCGCACGCTCGCGGGGGAGCATATCTTCCCCGACCGGGAGCCCAATGTGGAGATCGGGGCGGCTTGGTCGGATGAGCTGTCTGAGACGCAGAAAAACATTCTGCGTCTCTACATCCGGGGCAACTCCTATTCCGCCATCGGGAAGAAGCTGTTTCTCGAAGAGGCCACCGTCAAATACCACATGAATCAGATGATCCAGAAGTGCGGCTTCAGGACCAAGCAGGAGCTGATCGCCGCCGCCATTGAAAGCACCGCCATCACAGCCATGGGTACCCTGTAAATTTCATAATCTGCATCCCCTTGCCGTTTCGGTAAGGGGATTTTTTTGTAAAAAACTGTCCTCCGGTGGCGAAAGACTATACTTTCGTATAAAGACAAGGTTCTTTCATTTTTTTATAATGAGCATATAAGATGAGGAAAGTGCATCTGCGCACAGGAAAAGAGGGTGGTAACGTGCGGATTATTGTGATCGATATGCAGAGCACATTGGTATCAAGGGCGCTTGAGCGGATCCTGCGGCAGGACATGCAGGACTGCAGTCCCATTATTTCGGAGCGGCCGGAGGACACCGCCGAACAGTGCCGCCTGTTCAAGCCCTATGCCCTGCTGATGGAAGTTACAGGGTACACACCGTGGATGCTGGAGGAACGGCTCCGCATCTGCGAGACGGTGCGGCGGCAGGGAAACGGCTGCAAGTTCGTCTTTTCCGTGGATGAAAACGCCGACCCAGAGCTTGCTGACCGGGTGACGCAATGCAAAAAGGACGGCCTGATTGACGCTTTCATCTATAATTCCACCAGCGAGCGGTACCTGGCCGCTGTGCTGGACAGCCTCTAAGTGCTCCCACGCAAGTGAAATGACAGATCAATCACTTTGGAAAGAACAAAACAACGCAAAGAAACAGCACTGACAAAAGGAGACGATCACATGAAGAAACGAACACGCAAGCTGCTGAGCACCCTGCTTTGCTGCGTCATGCTGCTGACCCTGCTGCCCACTATGGCGCTGGCGGAAGGAGAGAGCGAAACAGCCGAACCGATTACGGTCGATGGGATGACCTTTTCCTACACGGATGACGCTGAGCTGGTACGACTGTCATCCATCTATGACGGTTGCCCCATCCTCATCTGGAAAGGCCACATCCGGGTGACTTATGAGGACGAGACATCCATTTTGCTGAACAGCGCGGGCTCGGAACTGCTCAGCAAACTGAGACCCGTGTGGAAAAATACGGAGACCGGGCAAGAGGTAACGGTGGACACGACCATTGATGTGACCGTCCCCAGTAACGGCAAGTATTATATCGGCCCTGTGACAGCGGGAACTTACGCCTTTACCCTGGAGTACACGCCCGAGGACAGTGAGCCGGTCACGGTACTTCCGGAGTTTACCGCCACTATCAGCACCTATGAATTTGAGCGCATCACCGAGCGGTCCATGTTCAACGAGGCTGCGTCCTGGGGCCTGCAATGCGCCATTGTGGGCGAGGCCGACGGCCAGTTCTATGTCATGTCCATGTACGCCGACGAAAATGACGGTGACGAGCTCGCGGCCATCCCGGTCTCCCCGGACGGGGATGGACACATCATCCTGGGCAATGACCCGGCCCTTCTGTTCGCCCCCTATCACTATCTGGGCGCCATGAAGCATTACGGCGACAGCTCTTCTGATGAGACCCTGCTCTGGGACTTTGGAACGGGCATTTTCGGCGCGTACCATATCGAGGGATATGTTCAGGAGGGCTCCATGTGGGTCAGCGGCGGCACAGTCGAACGCTACAGCGGCGCCACCAACGCCGATATCCGTATCATGCTGACCTTTGCCGACGGCGGCGCGGTCACCATGTACTCTCCGTACATGGGACACTCGGATAAATATCTGCGGCTGGCAAAGAATGGTGACAACAGCTATGTGTTTACCTCCAAGGCCGTCGCCGAGGACACACGGGAGTCTTACCCGGTCTACCTCTACCGCAGATATGTGGAGGTAACGCCCACCGCCACAGAGACCAAATACGAATACATCGGCGAGGCGCTGGATAAGACCTATGACGGCGAAGCGGTCACGCTGCCGTTGGATACAATCCTGGCCTCCCAGGCGGGTACGACCACCATCGAGCAGCCTCTGAATCAGACCGGGCTTTACGGCAAATATGTGACGGGAGTCTGGTACAAGATCGAGGGCAGCGAATCCACGCTGATCACAGGCGGTGAGATCATGGACGCGGAAAGTCCCTGGCTTATCTTCGCCATGACCGGCCCCACGGAGCCGGGAGATTATCAGTTTGTCCTGCAAAGCGCCTTCCCCGAGGATTGGGAAGCAGACCCGCCGGTCTACCCCGTCTATCTGACCCTTAACTTTACCATCTCCCCGGCGGGGGAGCACACCCATACCTACGGCGACTGGACGTGCTATGATGAGAACCAGCACCAGCGGACCTGCACCGCCAATGACGATATCCAGTACGCCAACCACACCTGGAACAACGGCCAGGTGACCACCGCGGCCACCTGCACCGAGAACGGCGTGATGACCTACACCTGCACCGTTTGCAACGGCACCAAGACGGAGCCCATCTCCGCCGCAGGTCATACCTACGGCAACTGGGAGCCCTATGATGACACCCAGCACAAGCAGACCTGCACGGCCGGAGACGATACCCAGTATGAAAACCACACCATGAGCGATTGGGCGGAGGACCTGACTACAGTCAATTCTCTGTCCCGCTTCTGCTCGGTCTGCGGCTATTGGGAGCGGAAAATCAAAGAAGGTATTACGGTTACCATTCCTGACCAGGCGAACGAGAACGGGAATTTTGTGGTGGGTGAAACCGGAAATGAGACCACCACCGGCATTATGCTTCCCGGGACGACCTTCGATACCCTCAACACCAATCTTGCAAATGATACAAACGCCACCGGAGCCACCATCGTGGTGGGCACCGCGTCCGTGACCTACGACGCCACGGCGGTGGAGACCATCAGCAATGCCGTCAGCACTGCCGCCGGAGAGGGCGGTGTGAGCAGCGTTTCTGTTACCTTAGTGGTGGAAGAGACCACTGACGGGAACAGCGAGCATCAGATGAATAATGCCCAGCAGGCCGCGGTCGAGACAGCAACCGCAAGTGCAGCCGACGTCACCGTGTACAGCATCACGCTGGAGGTGTTCACCACCGGCAGCATTGAGCCTGATGTGATCGATGATTTCAACGGCGGCACCGCCACGGTGACCGTGCCGTACGATGAATCAGTCGGCCACAACGATACAGTTACCGTTGTCCGTGTGGAGACTGACGGCACCACTACCGAAGTGCCGTCCAGCTATGACGGGGACAACCAGACCGTCACCTGGACCACGGGAACACATTCCTTCTACATGATCACCAAGGCGGTGTCCACCCCCACCCCCTATCCCGGTACGGGCGGCGGCTACGTCCCACCCACCAGCGCCATCACCGCTGAAAAAACGGAGAACGGCACTGTTACCGTCAGCCCGACGAGCGCAGCCGCAGGCACCACCGTAACCGTCACCGTGAAACCTGACGCGGGCTATGAGCTGGCGTCCTTGACCGTCACCGATGCCGGCGGCAAGAACATTGCGCTCACCGACAAGGGCGACGGCAAGTACACCTTCAACATGCCCGACAGCAAGGTCACCGTGTCCGCGGCTTTCTCCAGAGTTGCCCTGTCCTTCACGGATGTTCCCGCCGACGCGTACTACTACAACGCAGTGGCCTGGGCCGTGGAAAACAAGATCACTGAGGGTACCGGTGACGGCACCACCTTCAGCCCCGATGCGAATTGCACCCGCGGCGAGATCGTCACCTTCCTGTGGCGGGCAGCCGGCTGCCCGGAGCCCAAGAGCATCGTGAACCCCTTCACCGATGTGGCGGAAGGCTCGTACTGCTCCAAGGCCGTGCTGTGGGCCGTGGAGAACGGCATCACCGACGGCACCGGCGATGGCACGACCTTCAGCCCGGATCTCACCTGTACCCGCGACCAGACTGTGACTTTCCTGTGGCGTGCCGCAGGAAAGCCTGCCGTAACTGCTGACAAGTCTTTCGCGGATGTGTCCGCTGATACATACTATTACGACGCCGTGGACTGGGCCGTGGCCAACGGCGTCACAGATGGCACAGGAAACAACTTCTTCAGCCCCGAAAACGAGTGTACCAGAGGCCAGAGCGTAACCTTCCTGTACCGCTGGCTGGTCAAGTAAGTTGGGTGTTAAATCGAACTGAATCAGTATGACAACGGGCGTCCTGCCTTGACCAAATCGGTCGGGCAGGACGCCCGTTCGTCATATATCGGCCGCCCTTGATCATGATGGCGGTAACGCCTATTGAAGATGAAAGTTCCCAGCACGGGAAAACAACATATCACGAATGAGAAGACAGTTATTTTCTCCTCTGCGGTCTCATATTTTGGAGAGGGGTGAAAAACATGGCAGAGACACAGAAAGCAGTTTTGAGCGCATTGCTCGATATTCTGCGGGAGCAGGATTTAGTGGACAATAACACCTATGACAGCGCCAACAGTTTGTTGCATTCTGCGATAGACTATCCGGAGTTCTTCCGGTATCCTGTGTGCTGCCAGGGAAAGGAGGTTGAAAACGTTGGATGTACGCAAGATCCGCGCTGAAATGCGGATGGGCAGATTGATCTTCGATTTGCCGCTGCGGGTCACCTTTTATGCCCGAGTCTCCACAGACAAGGACGAGCAGCTGAACAGCCTGGAAAATCAGGTCCAGTACTACACGGAGCTGATTCAGAGCAAACCAAATTGGACCTTCGTGCCCGGCTACATAGACGAAGGCATTTCGGGAACAAGTACAAAGAAGCGGGATAGTTTCAATCGGATGATCGCGGACGCCAAAGCGGGGTGCTTTGACTTCATTATCACGAAAGAAATATCCCGCTTCTCCCGTTCCACGCTGGACAGCATTAAATACACCCAGGAGCTGCTGGAGCATGATGTGGGAGTGCTGTTTCAGAACGATAATATCAACACGCTGGATTCTGACAGCGAGTTCCGCCTGGTGGTCATGGCCGGTGTGGCCCAGGACGAGGTGCGAAAGCTGTCCGAGCGGCTGAAATTCGGTTTCCGTCAGGCCATCAAGAACGGTCATGTTCTCGGGAACAACAAGCTGTGGGGCTATGACAAAAAGGACTGCGTGATGTCCATCAGCGAAGAAGAGGCGGAGGTGATCCGTATCATATTCGACCTGTACGCCAACAAGGGTCTGGGTATCCGCAGGATCTCCCAGACCCTGTTTGATATGGGTTACACCAGCCGGGAGGGAAATGAGTTCAATGTCCTGACCATCCGCCACATTCTGACAAACCCGAAGTACAAGGGATGGTACTGCGGCAACAAGTCGCATACAGTGGACTATCGGACCAAACGAAAGGTATTTCTGGACGAGAGCGAGTGGGTCACATATCCCGACCCGACGATCCCCGCCATCGTATCCGAGGAGCTCTGGGACAGAGCCAACGCCATATACAAAGAGAGGAGCAAAGAAATCATGGAGCGTACACCCGGTGCCAGCTACCACAATCAATATGCGTACAGTTCAAAAATCTTCTGCGAGGAGCACAATGTGACCTTCCACCGGCAGGTGCTGAAAAGCAGCAAAGGGGAAAAGGAAGTCTGGCAGTGCAAGGTGTATCGTCAGCGAGGCCGAAAAGCCTGCAGCGCGCCCCAGCTCCGTACCGATGCACTGAATGTGGTCATGAGCCGCATCTTTACCGAGGTCATGAAGGACAAGGAAGCCATCATCGAATCGTTGATCACGGTTCTGCAAAGCGTCCCTCGGAATGTGGATTACGGCAAAGCGCGCCGACGCATTGAGGAAGAACTGGAACAGGTGAATGCAAAGAAGGACCGCCTGCTGGAACTGAGCATGGCGGGAGCCTTGTCGGTGTCTGAGTTCAAAAAACGCAATGACAGCTTCAATGAACAGGCGGCGCAGCTCCAGGGACAGCTCGACACCATCACGGCAGAGGATGAAAAGAGCAAGACCGACCTGCTGCAGATAGACAAGATCAGAAAAGCTCTGGAGAAGGAGCTTTCCTTCGAGGAGGGGGTGAATTCCGCTCTGGTAGCTTCCATTCTGGACAGGATCATCGTCAAGAAAGGCAGTACCAAAGAGGAGATTCATCTGGATATCTACCTGAAAATGGGACAGATGTACCAGACGGTATACGAGCCTAAAAAATCCTCCTCCGATGGTAACCCTTTAAGAAATACTACACCCAGAATGCCGACCAGGACGACCTCATCTCCATCGGCACGATAGGGCTGATAAAGGGAGTTTCCACATACCGCCCGGACAAAGGCGTGCGTCTGGCAACATACGCATCCCGCTGTATAGAAAATGAGATACTCATGTTCTTCCGCAGCTCCCGGAAGTCCGCCGGTGACGTTTCCCTATCTGACACCATTGAGACAGACGGTGACGGCAACAGCCTTTCGCTTATGGACATTCTCTGCGCGGAGGACGATATGCTGGACTCCATAAGTGCCAGAGAAAGCTGCTCCCAGCTCCGTCGCTGCGTCGAGACCACTCTCACCCGGAGGGAGGCCGATATAATAACTCTGCGCTACGGACTTTCCGGCAAGCCGCCGCAGCCTCAGCGTGAGGTTGCCAAGCTATTCGACATAAGCAGAAGCTATGTATCCCGGATAGAAAAGCGTGCACTGGAGAAGCTGAAGCTTGAACTGGAAAAGCAATAAAGACAGCGCGGAGCAATTCCGCAGCCCGTTAAGAGGGCAAATAAAACTGAAGTGCGCGCTGCAAGTCTCTGTTTGGCAGCGCGCACTTATATTTGCTATCCTGCTGTACGGATTGCAAAACGCAGCATTAACGGCAATGAATTTATCTCCTCGATCTCCACTTTGACATCGACAAGAATACCACGGTATACGCGCATCTCAAATTGTGAACAAATTCAGTTACAAAAAATCCACATTTCAAGCCTTTTTTGATGACAAATTCACTATTTTTTAATATATAATTAATAAAAGCAATTGTATTATTCATCCTGCCGTTATATAATAATAAGCAAATGAGTCTCCCCCGCAGGGTTTTTTCACATTAACCTTTGAAAGGATGAATATCATGAGCGTATTGACTGATTTGATTTATGGCGGCTCAAACGCTGTCGCCGGACTGACCGAAGGCGCCGTCAAGGATGCCATCGCCGAATTTGGAGCGGATAAGGCGGCAATTTTCCCGGATACCGCTTATTTCTGCCCGACCATCTACGCCGCCACCGGCGTCAAGGTGAAAACTCTCGGTGACCTGCCCGCCTGCGTGGATGTTCTCAAGAGCCTTATCACCAACCAGGAGGATCTGGGTCAGGCGCTGAACGCCGGTCTTGCCACTGCCGTCGGCGCTGAAATTCTCGAACTGCTGAAATACGTTAAAAACCCCGCGCCCTATGAAAATGAGGCTGGCATCGGCTTTGTTTCCGACGCAATCATTCGTTCCCTGGGCGTACCGCTGGTCACGGGTGACATACCCGGCGTGGCTGTTGTTCTCGGCAAGGCGGACAATGCTGAGGATCTTGTTTCCATCGTAAAGGAGTATCAGGACAAGGGCCTGCTCACCTTCCTGATCGGCGATGTCATAGACCAGGCCGCCGCAGGCGGCGTGAAAATGGGTCTTGACTTCCGCGTCATCCCCCTGGGTCATGACGTGACGGCCGTTATCCACGTTGTCACCGTTGCCATCCGTGCGGCGCTTATCTTCGGCAATGTGCAGCCCGGCGACCTTGCAGGCCTTCTCAAGTACACCAAAGAGCGCGTGCCCGCCTTTGTAAATACCTTCGGCGCGATCGACAGCGTTGTCGTTTCCGCCGGCGCGGGCGCCATTGCGCTGGGCTTCCCCGTCATTGTGGATATAGACCTGGGCGAAAATCAGGTTCCCGGCGCGCTGGTAAGCGTAACGGACCACGCCCATACCGTGGCAGAATCCCTGAACCTCCGTAACATAAAGGTAAAGGCTAAGGCCGTCTCCCTGCCTGTAAGCTTCGCTGCGGCCTTTGAGGGTGAGATTATCCGCAAGAAGGATACCTATGCTGAGTTCTGGTCGGAAAAGAACACCACCTGCGAGCTGGTGAGCACCAAGAAGAAGGATGAGGTCGAGGATCATAAGATCACCATCGACGGCCCCGACATTCCCGAAAACTCCGATGGTATCACCTACATGGCCCTCGCCACCGTCATAGATGTTTACGGCGAGCGCATGCAGGCGGATTTTGAGTCTGTCATTGAGCGAAAGATTCACGCTTGGCTCAACTATATCGAGGGTGTTATGCACACCGGTCAGCGCAACCTCTTCCGCATCCGTATCAGCCGTGACAGCTTCGAACGCGGCCTGCGGCTGAAGCATTTCGGTGAGGTGCTCTATTCCATGATCATGGACGAGTTTGCCAGCGTTGTTGATAAGTGCCAGGTAACTCTTGTCACCGATCCTGTCAAGGCCAAAAAGGTACTTGACGAGGAGGCCATGCCCCGCTATAACGCCAGAGACGCCCGTCTGGAGTCTCTTACTGACGAAAGCGTCGATCAGTTCTATACCTGCATTCTCTGCCAGAGCTTCGCTCCCTCCCACTGCTGTGTTGTAACGCCTGAGCGTCTGGGTCTCTGCGGCGCCGTTTCCTGGCTGGATGCCAAGGCTACCTATGAGCTGTCTCCCAACGGTCCCAGCCAGCCCATTTCCAAAACTGGCTGCATTGATGAGCGCCTGGGCGCCTATGAATCCGTCAATGAAATTGTCAAGGACGCCACCCACGGCGCGCTGGAGCGTGTCACGCTTTACTCCATCATGGAGGATCCCATGACCAGCTGCGGCTGCTTTGAGTGTATCTGCGGCATTTTCCCCGAGGCCAACGGCCTTGTTATCGTAAACCGCGAGTACACCGGCATGACGCCCACCGGTATGACCTTCGGCGAGCTGGCTTCCATGACCGGCGGCGGCGTACAGACGCCGGGCTTTATGGGTCATGGCCGTCACTTCATCTCCTCCAAAAAGTTTGCCGCGGCCGAGGGCGGCATTGAGCGCATCGTATGGATGCCCAAGGAGCTTAAGGACAGCGTCGCAGCACGTCTGAACAAGACTGCCAAGGAGCTCTTTGGCACGGATAACTTCACGGACATGATCTGTGACGAGACCATAGCCACAGACAGTGAAGGAGTGCTTGCTTTCCTGACTGAAAAGAACCATCCCGCTCTGGGTATGGAACCCATCATGTAAATTTACTTTCCGGCCTGAAAAGGCCTTGGAAAGCTCGTATATGGTGCGGCAGCAATATAGCACAATAATGAATGAGTACGGACAACTGCAAAACAGTCGCCCGTACTCATTTTTTGCGGTAATCATCAGTTGAGGATAAATATTTTTACAGTTGTGTTTCCTCCTCGATCCATAGCTGAGCCTTACCCTGCTTCTTGGCAATATAGAGGGCATTATCCGCCCGGGTATACATGCTCATAAAGTCGGAGCCTTTGGGATCAGACCAGGCCGCACCGGCGGATATGGTGGTACTTACGCTGAGCACGTCGGTTCTTTTATTGATTTGCCTAAGGATCTCCTCACCGCAGCCGCGTATCTGAGACAGTGATGCGTTCCAATCCAGACGCAGCAAACAGCCAAATTCATCGCCGCCCATTCTGCCCGCCAGACCTTCCTCGCCCACGGTGTCAGACAGGGCCTGTGCAATACTGATCAGCAGCTCGTCTCCCATAGGATGTCCATGAGTGTCGTTATATACCTTGAAGTCATCCACATCCAGCATCAGCATCAAGCAGCGCTGCCCTTCCTGCGACAACTCACGCTCACAGGCCTTGCGGAATGCGGAGCGGTTCAGCAGTCCGGTCAGAGGGTCACACTGGTTGGCTTCCTCCAGACGGTGCAGACTCATCATGGCCCGGTTCCGGGCAATGCCTACCTGCATCTGGACGGAAACGGAGTCGGTAATGTCGGATACGATGATGGTTTCATGGATTTCTCCCGTGACCGGGTCAGTAAGCGGCAGACCGGTGCAGTAAACATACCGCCCTGTGCCATCCTTACGGCGGATACGATGCTCCAAATAGGCCATGCCCTGAGTTTTCATCTGCTCCGACACCATTTTCCAATACAGCTCCCGGTCTTCCTCGAAAATCATGTCGTTTTGGGTCAGCCCTAATTGTTCGACATCATAGGCCGTAAATCCGGTCAATTCCTCAAATTTTTCGTCCACCTCAAGTATCCGTTCCCCGGGGCCCAGGGTATACCGGGCACAGTGTACGGAATTGACGAGGCCGGTCTTTTCCTGCGTAATGTCAGCCTTTTTCTCCGGAACATCCTTTTGCACTGCTTCCGGACTATCGTTTCCGGTAATCATCCGTAAAAAGACATCCGCAATATAGGGATCAAATTGCGTTCCCGCGCACCGGGCCAGTTCCCGGCATGCCTCTTCCTTGGTCATGCCTTTTCGGTAAGGCCTGTCGGATATCATGGCGTCGTAAGAGTCCACCACGGCGATAATTCGTGACAGGAGCGGAATGGCGTCCTGCTTCAAACCATCAGGATATCCGCGGCCATCCCAGCGTTCGTGATGGTGAAGAATCGGCTCGGCCACGATGTTCAGCTCCGGAGTGGTCTTAGCGATGCGATAACCCTTTTCCGCATGGGAGCGCATGATCGCCTGCTCTGATCTTGACAGCTTTCCCGAACGGTTCAGGATCTCCTGCGGGATACCCACCTTACCGATATCGTGAAACAGGCAAAGAAGAGACAGTTGGTCGCGCTCATGATCGGATAGTCCCAGAAGAAAGGCCAGCCGTTCCCCCATCTCCCTCGTGCGTCGTACATGAAACTCGGTCTCCGAATCACATTCCAATAGCAGTTGGTTGAGGGAATCGACTACGGAGGAACTGTCGGAATCGCTGTCCAGCAGCTTTCGTGTACGCAGAATGGAAACAGCTTTTTGCGCAGTGAGTACTATATCTCCTCCCTGAACCATAGCTACGGCGTAGTTCATTTTGAGACGGAACGGGAAGCCGTCTGCTTTCTCCAGATCCTGATTCGCTTTTTTCAGCCTGTTCTTGAGTTCGTTTTTGTCCAGGCCGCGACTCAGCACGCATAAAATAGCATCCTGAAGGCGGATGAAAACATTGTTGCCGGGAAAATGCTTTTTCAGGGCTTGTGCCTGAAGAAGGATAGCGTTGTCGCCTCCCTCTTGCCCCACCGTATCGTTCAGCAGAGTAAGACGGTTTAAATCGCACACCGCGAGCCAAATCTGGCCTTCTCCTTCCGGGATCAGTTCCTGACTATGCAGATGGAAATACTGTTGGGTCTGGAAACCGGTAAGCGGGTCCACGCCCAATGTGTTATTCGTAAAGATGAAGAGCCGGCCTACTATCTCATTCTTCTTGCCCCGCAGCAGTTGGAAGTCACAGATGTAGGAATCCTGGCTTCCGGCCCGGGATGTCCAGTAGAAGCGCCGGTCCTGATCAAGATTCGGGATCAGCTCCTTCACCTCGCACAAGCGCAGAAATTCATCCAATGTCAAGGCGTCGCTTTGCGCACCGTAGTCATGCAGCAGAGCTTTGGCGTTCTCATTGGCAAGGATCAGCCGGTCATTCCAGTCGAAAAGAAACAGGGGCTGACTCAAATGCTCAATAATGGTTTGTCTGGCTTGGCTGAGCAGGCTCGTATTCTTGGCTTCAAAGGCGTTCCAATAGATGGAATAGCCCATAATGCTGTAAAAGAAGATGGAGTAGTCAATGTGATTGTGGGTCACACGAAGCAAGTATCCGGCGTTCACAGCCACCACGATCAACACGCCCATCATGATTCGGATGTAATAGTGGCGGTACAGCCGCGGAACACGCAGTGTCCGTGTGACCACGGCCAAAAATCCCGCGCAGAGCATCAGGTAACAGAGGATCAGGTGCATGTTATAAGGCCAATGGAAAACAAAGCTCCACCCGGCGATCGCTGGCGCGGGGGTGACCTGTTCATATGTGAGGGCAATGCCGAAAACAGGATTGGTCAATAGAATGGCCGCGTCCACCAATATCCAGATGATGAATATCCTCCGCAGCGTACAGAAAACAGGCTCCGACCTGTCGTCCTTCCCTGATATGGCGAAGAAAAAACGCATGAGATAAAAAAGCATCACGTCTATACTGGCGAAATATACGCTGCTGCTTATAGACATGATATTCTCGCTGGACGTAAGGATACTGAGCATATAGGAAAGGCTCACCAGAGCCGCCAACCACAGGGCATAGCCCAGCATCCGCCCCTCCTGATTCTTGTAGGACAGACACCTGAAGGAAACAAGAAGATTAGCCACCGCGATCAAGGAAAACGCCATGATACAAATCAACTGCGTCATATCAGTAATCCTTTACTGGCACAAAGACTTGTGTGATTTTCTTCCGCATGCCACACAAATGCCATCGTAATTATACAATGGGCATTTACATTTTTCTACTGTTTTTAACAAAATCCCGCTATTTTTCCCGGAGCACAGGCAGCAGATGTGAGCTGACGTTTTTTATACGTACATCTAAGCACCCGATGGGCGCGGTCATTGCGCGATCATTGCGGATATGCTATACTGCCATATGTGATGCCCGCGCCTCAGACCGGGCATGTGACATCCTAATCTGACAGACAACATGTGGAGAAGATATGAAAAATGTTTTGATAACCGGTGTGAGCGGCGGTATGGGCAGAGCCATATCTGAGCTGCTGCTCGAAAGGAAATATCAGGTCTACGGGCTTGATCGAAAAGAAAGCGGAGCGGATGAGCGCCTGCACTTTATTCCCTGCGATATCACCGACGTAAAGTCGGTAGAAGCGGCTTTTGAAAGAGTCAAAGCATCAGCGGACAGTCTCGACGGGATCGTCCATACGGCTGGGATATATGATTTGGACTCCTTGCTGGAAATGGACGAGGAGCGTTTCCGAAGGATATTTGAGGTCAACCTTTTCGGTGTGTATCGCGTTAACAAAATATTTGTTCCGATGCTGAACAGGGGTGGACGCATTGTGGTTACATCGAGCGAGCTTGCGCCGCTGGACCCGCTCCCCTTCACGGGGGTTTACGCGGTTACCAAGGCAGCCCTGGAAAAATACGCATACTCCCTGCGTATGGAAGTCAACCTTCTGGATATCTCGGTATCGGTGATACGCCCCGGCGCGGTAAAGACAGGCATGCTGCGTGAGTCAACGCGGGCTCTTGACAGCTTTTCCACGAACACGCAGCTGTACCGCTGCAATGCGCAAAGGTTCAAAAGAACCGTGGACATGATTGAAACAAAAAATGTAGCGCCGGCAGATATCGCAAGGCTCGTCTGCAAGGCGCTGGAATCACGCCACCCCAGGTTCGTTTACAATATTAACCGCAATTTTCTGCTAAGACTCATGGATATCCTCCCTGACGCGCTGCAGACGGCCATAATTAAAGCGATCCTTCGGACGTGACCACGGAGATTGACAATGAAGTCAATGGAACACTCAGTTACCTGCCCGGCATATTTATTATTTGCATTGACTCGCCATGTAATTTTTGGTATATTATGCATATTAGGGTCGCTTAAGGGCGATCCTGATATTTTCATAGCGAGGTAATATGATGGAAGTGAATTTGATACGACCCAACGGCATTGCCCATTGGGTCCGAATATACAGGCTTTACCGCAGCGCGTTTCCGAAGGCCGAGCGCAAGCCCTTTTCACTGATACGCAGGATGCAGCGCGCAGGCAAGAGCGACATATGGTACGGCGAAAGCGGCGGGAAATTCATCGGCTTTGCGATCACCATAAACGGCCCGCAGCAAATATTGCTGGACTATCTCGCCGTTGACGCAAAACATCGCGGCGGCGGCCTCGGCTCGAAAATACTCAGGGAGCTTCAGCGGATATACAAGGACAGGCAGATATTCCTTGAGATTGAAAGTGTGTGGGAGGATGTACCCGACCGTGAGGCACGTCTTCGCCGCAAGCGCTTCTACCTCTCCAACGGCTTCACGTCTATGAACGTAATGATACGGCTTTTCGGCGTGAAGATGGAATTGCTGAGCACCGGCTGCAAGCTGAATTATGAGCAATACCACAGCTTTTACCGGGATAATTACAACTCATGGGTGGCAGAGCATATATCCGAGGAAGCGCATCCTGAAGCTGAATGTCATTAAAATAATTGGGCGTGCCTTACAGCACGCCCGATTCATATTCTTACAGCAAATGCTTGCGAAGCTCCTCGCCGGACTCAGCGGAATAGTACGCCGGGGGAACATCGAAGATGGTTTTGGCTCCGGTACAGCCGGCGGCGTTCATTCTGTATACCGCCCTGGCGCAGCATACCAGAACGTTTGAGGTAAACTCGGGATTTGAGCCCAGCTTCAGTGAGTATTCTATCATCTGCTTGGTCTCTCCGTTTTCGCCTGTAACGCCGCTGCGCATGACGAAGCCGCCGTGGGGCATGCCGCTATGCTCCCGCTCCAGCTCCTCGGCGGAGATGAAGTTGACGGTGGTGTCATAATCAGCGAAGTAGTTGGGCATATTCTTTATCTCGTCCTCTATGCGCTGCTTATCAGCACCGGGAGCGGCAACCACGAAGCACTCACGGGTATGCTTCTCGCGGGTGGTAAGCTCGGGGTTTTCGCCTCTGCGGACGCGCTCCATAGCCTCGGCCACAGGCACCGTATACTGCTTGCCTCCTACTACGCCCTCAACTCTTCTTATAGCGTCGGAGTGGCCCTGGCTGACGCCCTTACCCCAGAAGGTGTAATCATGACCGTCAGGCAGGACGCAGTTGCCCAGCAGACGCTGGAGACTGAACAGGCCGGGATCCCAGCCGGCGGAGATAAGGGCGGTCTTTCCGCTTTCGGAAGCGCTCTTATCTACGGCCGCGAAATGCTCCGGGATGCGGGCATGAGTATCGAAGCTGTCGACTATGTTGAAATACTTTGCGTATTCGGGGCTCTGAACGGGCAGATCGGTGGCGCTGCCGCCGCAGAGAATCAGAACGTCGATATCGTCCTTCCTTTCAGTGGCTTTATCAACACTATATACAGGCACCTCGGGAGTGAGGGTCTTAAGGGCGGCGGGGTCGCGTCTGGTGAAGAAAGCCACCAGCTCCATGTCGGGATTACGGCGTATGGCCAGCTCTACCCCGTGTCCCAGATTTCCGTAGCCCAAAATAGCAATTCTTATGCGATCGCTCATGATAATCGTCCTTTCGTTTCTTTGGACAGCGGATGACTTCCCCACCGTTCCAAAACTTTTGCAATTTAGTGTAGCACAAAACTGATGATTTGACAATCAGGAAATTGACGATTATACCCCTCCGCTCCCGTTAATTTTGTGTGCTTTTTCCCACCGATGCCGCACCTTACTTCACTCCGCGCACGACCATGATGATATTCACATTGGTATCCCATTCCCCCTTATTACGCTTGTCATCATTGTCTCGCAGAGGCACTCCCCTGCCCTGCTATATGCGGGCAGAGATATACCTCCGCCGCGCATCCCTAAAGCTGCCAGAATAAATCCACGCAAAAAGCGATGCTTATCTCACTTTTTGCGTGGATCCCTTCTGTCAAAAGGATTTTATAGACACAGGGACTTTTTACCTCTCTCGCCGTGTATCACAAATTCTTGGATTTATCTGTCAAAGGACGGGTTGATCACATACACGTTCTTCTGATTCAGTTTTTCCGTGGCCAATCTTAGCCCCTCGCCGAAGCGTACAAGATGGACATAAATTTCCCTTAGATTCTCCATTCGATTTTAATGGAATCACTGGTTGCGTAGATGACTCTGATGAGCTGGTCAACGGTCTGGCGTTTGTCATCGAAGCTCAGTTCCTCCCACATGGTCAGGTGGTTGCTGATCTCTGTATAGTCAGCTTCCTTATGAAGCTTCAACTCGGAGATGCGCTTCATTAGTTCCTGCTTCTTGCCATCCAATTCACGCACCCGTTCGCCGATGTAACGGAAGAGGACATCATCGGCGCTGGCCATGCGATTCATCAGTGACGAGATTTCATCTTCAACCTGTGCGAGCTGTACGTTCAGCGTGGTTAATTCAGGGTTAAGGATATTCCCTTTACGCTTCCTTAGTGCCTTGAACTGCGCCAGTTTCTTGAGCATCTCGTTGTAGATCAGCTGTTCAAATTCATCCGAGTAGATCGTGCCGGGACCTTCGCAGGCTCTGGAATTCATCTTGTTAGAGCAGAGAAAGTATCTGGAGCGTCTGGTCGGGTAATGTTTGTCTACCAAGGCGTAGCCACAAACACCACATTTGATTTTTCCTGCCAACCATGTGTTCTTAGCTTTCTGGTAAGGTTTGATCTGCTGAGCCTCCAGACATTTTGCGCGACACTTCAACCATAAGTCAGAAGGGATGATGCCTTCGTGAGGTGCCAGCACCAGATGGTTTCCCTCCAGATTCATCTGCTTTCGACCTGTGGCATCCTGACCCTTGTAATAATAGCAGCCGTTTGTCCCAATGAAATCGCTCGGCTCATTTGCCATGATCGCACCCTGGTCACGATAGAATTCATAGACCGAAAGGTCGGCACGTACATAGATAGGGTTTCTGAGAACATCTGCCAGCCGAGTGCGGCCCCACGGTTTGCCGTTCTTCAAGATGCCATGCTCCTGAAAATATCGGATGATATCGCCGTATGAACATTCGGGTTTTGAGTAGAGTTCGTAGATCAGCCTGACCTGTTCAGCTTCGTCAGGGTTGATTTCGTACATTGATGTTTTGACACCTTCGATGGTTGTAGGCACCAATCGGAATCCATACGGAACTCTGCCACCCATATAGAAGCTCTTTTGGCTGCGTGAAAAGTAAGCGTCTGTGACACGCTTCTGAATGGTTTCACGTTCCAGCTGAGCAAAGACAATGCAGATATTGAGCATGGCTCGGCCCATCGGTGAAGAGGTATCGAACTTCTCAGTCGTTGATACGAACTCGACCTTGTATTTCTCGAATCGTTCCATCATGGTTGAGAAGTCCAGAATTGAACGGCTGATACGATCCAGCTTATAGACGACAACTTTGCTGATGATTCCGTTTTCAATGTCATTCATCATTTCGGCAAAGGCGGGGCGGTCTGTATTCTTACCGCTGTAGCCTCTGTCGGTATATACTTTGTAGGCTTCACCTCGCATCTCATATTTGCAGAACTCGATCTGACTTTCGATAGAAATACTGTCGGCTCTGTCAACGGATTGTCTTGTGTAGATTGCGTTCATTCGGTAGCTCCTTTCACATAGAAAAGAGCTGCTGACAGGTACATCATACCGCAGCAGCTCCTAAATAGCTATTACTTTCATGTTGATTTGTATATTTAATAAAAACCTCAAACAGCCCTTCCTCGATGCATCGCCGCTGTTCAATGCGTTCCTCATCAGAAAACTGAGGGGAGAGGTTTTCAATGGTGATTGTGCCTTTTCTGCCGGAAACAATATGCGCGTCACTATCATAAGTGAAGGGGCGGATAATAATAGATATCACCTCCAAGGTGTGGTACGTTCAGTACATTGTATTTTTGATAAACTTGTCCTATGCAAAGCGGGAGAGCCGAACTGTGTCGACTCTCCCGTGGTTTGTTACATGGTCTGCTGCCAGGTTTGGGTTTGTTCGTCCTCATGGTCATCTGCTTTGTGACCGAGGGCGATTTTCTTTTGTTTCTCCTTACGGAGCCTTTTGCTGTCAGTGTGGTGGTGCTGCGTGGTGCTGTCAATCACCGGTTCAGCAGACTGAGACTGCTCCAGTCGCCGCCCGACTTGAACCAGAGCAGAAGCAACGCTGCCATAGCCAGCGCCATCACTACCGTAACCACTGTCGGCCAGTCCCATTCCGGAAACGACAGGTGCAACCTGGGCAGTCTGATTCTGCGCCGCAAAGAAGATTTCTCTTTCGGTTTCCCAGCCTGTTCGGTCATCTCCGCCAGATGCTTCACCACCTTCAGCAGTTCGTCCATCTGCGCCTGTGTCGCATATGCTGTCGACCTCTCGCACAGTCTGCGGAGGTACTCCCTCTGCCAACCGCCTTGCTCCTCCAGTGTTTTTAGTCTGCGCACTATCAGTTCCATCGCTTCCGGCATCGCGCACTGGATCACGATGGGCTGCGGTGTGGACTGTTGTATCGGAGCCGGAGTTGCTTCCGGTTCCTGCACGGACTGCTTCGGCTCGGTCTTCCTCATATGCGGAGGAAGATTCTTCGCCATGAGCTCGTCCATAGAGAAGTTCTGCTCTGATTTCAAATTCACGTTCCATCCTTTCCTTCAGATATTTATCACCGAACAGCAGGCGGTCACGACACTGCCAGCCGCTCGGTGTGGTGTAGGTGATGTTTTGCCGGGACTTCTCCCAGCGAACTTTATAGCCTTCGCTTTCCATCAGAGCGATGAACTCATCACGGTTGGATGCATGACGCATGCAGTCATTGATGATATTCATGAGCTGCAGCTTCTTGCTCTGACCACGGGCAGCAATTTTGTATTCGCCCATGGTCATGTGTTTGGATTTCTGTCGGTTGGGATTCGGTACAAAGAGCGGGAGCGAGAATTGCATACACACTTCATCGTTGCGCTGGCGCAGTTCCTGCAGTTGATCTTTTGCGATGTGCAGTTTCTTTCCTGTCTCGAAGCTGACGGAGTTGATGATGAAGTGAGAGTGGATGTGCTCACGGTCTGTGTGCGTACACACCAGAACTTCATGACCACTGAAATACTCAGCCAGCTTTTGCGCCGCCGCATGTGCAACCGCGGGATCGACATCGGCGCCCTTTGGGAAGCTCTGCACCATGTGGTAGAACATCGTACCGTCCGTTTTATGGTACAGCTGTTTTGTTAGCATAAAATCGCCGTAGACTGTTTCCGGCTGGCAGTTGATCCCTGTTACCAACTGCCGACCATCATACTCCGTCTTCCAGTCCTGTGCTGTGTATCGCAGCACCGCACCCATGCCACCGCAAGTCTGACCTCGTTTGTAATTTGTGAAACTTACGATTGCCATGGTCACCACCGCTTTCGTTCCGCGATCTCACGGACGGCAGTACGGATGTCAGCGAGGAGCTGCCGCACCTCACTGAGATTGATGACCGTGACTTTGCCCATGTGCGCCAGCGTCACCAACTGGTTGAGGTTGTTGCCGATGGCCTTGAGTTCTTTCAGCACTTCCTTCAGACCTTCGATGATAATGATCTGTTGTCCCAGACAGCAGGCGGTGACATAGTTACTCATGGACATGTGAGACTGTTTTGCCAGTTCTTTGATCGTTTCTCGATCTTCACTGGCCATGCGGGTGCTGAACTTGATATCTTTCTTTTTCATATTTTTCCTCCAAAATGTAGATAAAGTGGGTCCGGGCTTCTGCCCGGAATATGTGCGGAAGGCGGGCAGCGGCATTGCCGCAGACCAGACAAACGCGATGCTGGCCACCTCCAAGGGAGGTGATTTTTCCTTCTGCGATAGATCTCCGCTGTTTCTCCGACACTGGCGAAACGTCGCCGCTCTCTCCATGGTGGCGTGTTTACTCGGCAGCGGCAGAAACTGCCGACAAATCGCCTCCTGTGGCCTCACAAGGGTCGATAGGGTCAGTCCTCGAGGTGTCGACACTTTCGGCACGGTGCAGCTCAATGATGCGCTTTCCGTTGCTTCGGCGGAGAACAACTGTAATGCCGGTTTGCCTTAGAACCGCAAGGCTTTCCGATATCAGCCGCGCCGCTTTCTTCGGCGTGATTCCCAGCGTTCCGTCAGGGTCGATCTCTTCTGCGAACTCAGTCGGAGTGCCGATATACTCAGTGCGCTTCGACATGAATGCAGAGATGGCAGCAGGGATACTTCCGCCGGGCGTGACCTTGCTGTCGCTGATGAGCTGCCACACGTTATCCTCATTTCGCTCCAGCTCTATCTCACGGTATTCAATATCACGACCGATGCATGAGAGCTTCGCGCGTCCACTGCCGCGCTTATCCTCCACCAGTGTGAAGCTGGAATCCACCGCACCGCTGATAGCAGTGGTACCGGAGATGCGGTTGAACACATCTTCGTCACCTTCCTTGCGCAGGTGATGAATGAGCAGGATGGCAGTGCCGTGCTGATCCGCAATACGCTTGAGCAGAGATAGGTCGCGGTAGTCATTGGCATAGGCGTTATCATTTTTCACACCGCGCACTTTCTGCAGTGTGTCAATAATGATCAGCACCGTGTCAGGATACTCTTTGAGGAACTGGGTGAGTTGCTGTTCCAGACCTTTCTCCAGAATGTTGCTCTCCGTACAGAAACGAACATTGGACGGAACCTCGTCCGTGATGCTGAAGAGTCGGTTCTGGATACGGCGAGTGGAATCTTCCAGGCAGAGGTAGAGTGTGGTGCCTTGCTTCGTCTGCAGATTCCAGACGGGTTCGCCTTTGGCGATGGTTGTAGCCAGCCAAAGTGCCAGCCAGGATTTTCCCACTTTCGGTGCGCCTGCGAGGATGTGCAGGCCTTGGGAGATGAGTGAGTCCACCACGAAGTTTAGCGGCTCCATAGGGATGCTCATCAGAGTTTCACCGTCGATGGTGTTGAGGGGATGAATGTTGGTTTTGTACATGTTGTGTACCTCCTGAATGAAAATAGAAACTGGCCCCGCTAAAAAAGTGGGGCCAGTATTCATATTGCATTTCAGAGGTTTTGTGATATGCTGATGTTGTACAGATTATAGGACAGCGCTTCTGTCAGAATAAAAATGGGAGGTGGTACGATGCCGCAGACAAAATACAGGATCTATGAACTATCCGCGAGAGCGATCATGGCCTATGGCAGAGAGCAGGATGGTGTTTACGCATTCAAGCTGGACCGTACTGCCACGGAGAAATGCAAAGCCGCATCCGCATCCCATGAGCAGGACGGTAATGCACTGTTCTTTCAGGCCATGTGTGAGCTGCACGGGAATGCGTATCAGGAGCCTGACGATGAACAGACCATTCCCGATCTGGCAGATGTCATTTTCTACATGAACTTCGAGCGTGTCTTCGACCGTGGAAGTAGTGCGCGGCAGCTGGAGCGTCAGAAGAAAGCAGAGGCTATGTTCCGACCGGAAGGAGTGACCCTGGACTTCGGTGACGGTGCGCACCGCTATCGTGCCTTTGAACGTTCCGGCAGCATGAGCCGCAACGCAAGGCTGTCCTTCATTCGTGCCGACCTCTATGAGCGTGTGCGCCAGCGTATCATGCTGGACATGAAGATTGGCGCCTGCCAGCTCAGTAAGCTCTACGCCTACAACGGTCTGATGCTTTCCGGCGGTGTGCGTGTGGACGGTATTGGCATCGATGCACCGCACCGTGTGATCGTGGTAGACAATCCGGAAGTAACAGAATACAACGTAAATGTCATCACTGTCACCGATGACGGCAGTGATAATATTCCACGCAAATATCGCCGCGAGGAAAAACGGATGGATGTCAAGGTCATCCGTTTTGATGGCGAAGGCTTAATTTCCAAGCAGTATGCCAAGACCGTAGATAAAGCATACTGCGGAAAACATATCCATACCTCATTTCAGATCCGTATGCCCTATGTCAAAGGAATGCTCCATCAAGTAGACTTCCACGACTTCTTCGAGATGACAGGTACGGAGACGATCATCGACATCTTCGGTGTTGAACACAGGATTGTAGATGTAGATATCATTCTGACCAAGAGTATGTTCAAGGGTTATGGCTGGCTGCGAGAGAACGATATGAGCTGGGAGGACTACTGGAGTGCCTTCCGCAAATATCACCATGCCCTGTACATTACCAACGTCAGCAAGGAGAAACCGGAGCGCACAACAGAACTGAACTATCAGTTTCTGAACACCGTTTCCATTCGCGCGGAGGAGTTCCGTCCCGCGGATCTGCCCGACGGATGGGATCACAGCCCGGAGGAAGACAGCAGGCGCTGGCTTACCAAAGAGACGGAACTGGCGTACTATAATTTCTGCGCCAGTGAACAGCATCGTCTTGCGCATTTCACGGACGAACTGTTGCGCAAGGATATTAACAAGAAAAGTCGGGAATACCGCATGGCCAAAGTGCTCAGTAAAAATCCGCTGTTTATTCATGAGCCTGTGTTTACGAAAGAATTGACAGCCAAGGCGGATGAAGTCCTGAAGCAGTATTCCATCGGGCGGCTTCTGGTAGAGGGCGACAACCGTTTCCTCTCCGGCGACCTGTTGGAGTTCATGGTGCTGCTCCTGCCGCCAGACGCAAATCGAAATCGCAAAGAAATTGCTTTCTACGCCAACGCTATGACGAATCACTTTCAGAGTAACTCGTTCTATGCTCCCGGAGCTGCCTATGAGCTTGGCGACACCTGTACGCTTCTGCGCAATCCCCATATCGCACGCAATGAGGAAATACAGCTTTCCGTGTATGCGAAGAAGGATCAGATGCGGAAGTACTATCTTGGACATCTCACCGATGTGGTCATGGTGGATGCCAATATGCTGGCGGCGGAGCGTCTGGGCGGTGCGGACTATGACGGTGATATGATCAAGACCATCACCGATCCCATTTTGAACGAATGTGTGAAGCGGAACTATGAACTTGACTCGTTGGAGAATAATTTCAACATCCCGCTTCTGATGATCCCCAGCGCTGAGCCTCGTATCAGAGACGCCAACGACTGGTACGCCTGCTTTGAAACAGTGCGGGATACCTTTTCTTCCCGCGTAGGACAGATCTGCAACGCAGCTCTGGACAGAAGCATCATCGCCTATAACGAAAACTCCGATGCCGAGGAGCGGCAGCGTTGCCGTGAAGAGACCGAGGCTCTCGCCATCCTCACAGGTCTGGAGATCGATTCGGCTAAGAGTGGTGTGAAACCGGATCTGACGGAATATCTTGGACGGCGCACCGTGAAGCGCACATCATTCTTGCAGTACAAAAAACTGGTGGAGGATGCGGAAGAGCGCAGGGCATGGTATGAGCCCACCCACAGAGAAAAGCTGAAGGCATTCCTTGAGAAGACCGACTGGAGTGCTGTGGACTCTAACGTGGAGCGCCTGCCGTATATCGCAGACCGGCTCAAGAAGAATACGCCGAAGATAAAGCCGAAACCTGCGTTGGATAGCGAACTCTTTAAGTTTGCCGTACAGGAGAACTGGAAGAACACTTTGGATATGGATATTCTTCTCTCTGTACGGGAACTGCTGCAGGACTATGAAGCCTGCTTGTCCCGCATCCGTGCCTGCCGTGCGCCTGTCAGGGACCGGCAGAAAGAGATAGATATCAACCGCATCCTGTTCGCCAGAGGTCAGGAGGAGGCCTACGATGCCGACGAGCTCTATGCGTTGTTCCGGCAGCTTGCGCCTGAGCGTTTGACCGCTCTGCGGCAGGCCATTCAGAATGAACAGTGGCAGCTGATGGACATAGCAGCCAGAGAAGCATTTATGCTGAAATATCTGCCCGAGCCGGAGCTCATGGACTGGTATGATCTCCTGACGGACTTCCGTTCCGGCGGCTACCGTATCCTGGGTGATCTGGTCTGCGATATTGATGATGAGAATACCCAGCAGGAGCGTAAACGGCTTATCCGTGAGACGGATTCCGAAGATTTCACCGCTATGATGACGGCCTATATAGGGAAAGCTTTCTCTGATGACTACAAAAAGGCCGTTTCAAAAAAGTGCCGCGAATTGATGGACCGCATTATCAAGCCCGCTGCTGCTGTGCCGTATGTAGTTGCACTGGGCAAGCGAAATCTGCTGTGGGATCTGCTGATCGACCAAATCGAAAAGCATGTATTGGAGGTACGCCATGCTGAATGAGTGGCAGGAGTTTCTGGACTACACCGGGACTGTGACCTACACGGGAAACAAGAGCAAGGATACTTCCTACATGGGCAGATTCACCTTCAAAAACATTCTGGAGTTTGAGGGCCTGCCTCGCGTGCTAACCATCATTGCCCGCGGCTATATGTACCATGATAGGGATGGAAAACTCCTTGATGGCGACCCGAGGGAGCGGTTGGACTATGTTCGCAAGGCTCTGTGCGCCTGGTGCAGTGTGCCGGAAAGCAAAAAAGCCGCTCCGAAAAAGGAGCGGCCGGATAAGAGTCATTTTGAAGCGCTGCATGAGCTGTTTCCTGAGCTGGTAGATGCGGAAGGAAGCGGATGGTTTCACCGCCATGTTCACCGGCTTGCTCAGTTTGTGTTGGACGATCCGGGCAGAGTACGCAAAACAGTAGAGCCAAAGGCTAAAGTCATAGAAGCAAAGTTCGATGCGGCGTGGCGGAATAAGGTGATACAATTCCAAGTCCCGCTGTTTTCAGAAAAGACCAAGGGTGCCTGGGTGCTTCGCTTCGACGATGTTATTGCTGATGCTCTGGAGTTGGGGCCGCTGAGACATGCAGAGAGTGAGCTGCCTGCGGCTTTTATTGAAAAGGTCAGCGCCGTCACGCCCAGGGATATCCCACTGGACGTGATAACAACACTGATCCTCTATTATATGGCCAACCGACAGGACGGCACGGAATGGGTCGCCCTGCCAGTGACCAATTTTGAAGCATACTTTGGCACCTCTTTTGGACGGAAGTATCTGCCCAAGCTACCAGCGGAAGTCTTTGAGCGCAGCGACTCCGGCTACGGCGTTAGCCGCTATCTGGTGAAGCCTGCGTATTTGCCCCAGATATGACAAGAGCACCCTCTATTCAACGAAATCGCTCGTTGGAAGAGGGTGCCCTTTTTCGTAGATATTTAGTTCTTGGTTCAGTCGCATTGCCACTCGGAAACCGGCGATAAAGCTGTCGATAGACAGATCCTCAGCAATTTGGTCTTTGCAGTCAATGATCTGCAAAACCAGTTTTCTCTCTGGTTTGTCCAGTTTTTCGATGAGTTTCTGATGGCAGTGCTCGATCTCGGCTTTGAGCTGCATTGCGGGAAGATTTTCATAGAAGCTGTCGTATAGTGCTTTCAGCAGTTCGTTCATGTGCTTCGCCTCCCATTAGGAAAACACAGTACCACAGAAGATATGGAATAGCTATATCATGTCCATAGAAAAAGTATACTAAAAGATCATTTCCAGTTCGGCACCGTACCGTTCAATTCACTCAGAGGTTATTATTGCTGGGAAATTGTGATAGGCGGCTTAACGCAGATAAAGGCCACGGACTACCAAGTGAGGAAGCCTGTGGCCCTTATCATTTAGACATTGAAACGATCGTATTGGGAATAGCAATCCACACAAAGTTTCTTACCGCCAGCCAGACGGATCCAGTTTGCACCGGCGGTTTCGCCGCAGCATTCGCAAACATAGGAATCAAACAGTCGGGCCTGCTCAGGAAGTGCAATTTTGGTTTCCTTAACCGTAAACATATCCTCCTGCTTGCACTCATGATAGTAGTTGAAGGACTGTTCACGGGTCATTTCTTCGATGGGCTTATTCAGAACCAGACGCACAGACTTGCCGGTCGTGCGGTTATAGAAAGAAAACGCCTGCTTGCCTGTCATGTGGAACAGCAAATTGCCCTTGCCGATGCTGCAGCCAAGAATTACCTGAATTGCGTCACAGCCGCAAGCATCGTTCTCGGAGATGCAAACTACCTGTTCATCATCAGAGAAGGTCAGTCCCAGCAGATCGATGGCATACAGTGCAGCGCGGTAACCGATGGTCAGACCGGGACAGACATGACCATGAAATGCGGCAGCTTTTTCCCAAAGTACTTTTTTATCCATAATTATTTACCCTCCATAGTTGGTTTAATGTCCGGGAACGGAATGATCACCGGAATATCCATATAAGTTTCCAAGTGTACGTGCATTTCATAAACTGCTTCAATGTTTTCCGGTGTCATAACTTCCAATCCACCGCATGCATATACACCTGCATCCTTAAGAAATAGAAAACGGTCACAGTAGCGGATTGCCAAATTAAGATCGTGCAGAATAGTAATAACGCAGATATTGTTTTCCTGAGCAATCTTGCGAACCGTATGCATGACTTCATGCTGATTGCGGGGATCAAGATTACTGGTTGGTTCATCCAAAAGCAGAAGCTTCGGTTGCTGTGCCAAGGCACGCGCCAGCATTACCTTCTGCGCCTCACCACCGGAAAGCTCCGAAACATTGCGGAGAACGTACTTTTCCAAGTCCATTCTACGGATAATATCCATGGCTATTTGCCTGTCTTCTTCGGTAACATCCCACTTGATATATGGCTTTCTGCCCAGCAAAACGGTGTCAAACACGGTCATATTCACCGCGGTCGTATTTTGCGGTACAAAGGCTACCTGCTGCGCCATTTCTCGATTGGACATAGTAAATATATCTTTGCCGTCCACAGTAACAGACGCATCTTTAGTAGGGTGAATTCTGTCAATACATTTGAGCAGTGTACTCTTACCGGCACCGTTATTTCCAAGAATAGCCAGACATTCGCTTTTGTTCATGGAAAAACTCACTCTATCCAGCACTTTACCGGCTGCCGAGCTATAGGCGTAAGAGATATTTTTAATTTCAACCATTATGCTTCACCCCCTTGAACAGCAGGAACAAGAACATGGGTGCGCCAAGGAAGGATGTAAGTGCTCCGATGGGAAGAATGACAGGTGCCATAACGGTTCTGCTGACGAGGTCAGCCAAGACGAGCAGCACTGCACCGGCAATTGCAGAACCGGGAATCAAGTAGCGATAATCATTACCCACAAATCTGCGCATGATGTGGGGCGCAACCAGTCCCACAAAGCTGATAATGCCTACAAAAGATACAGCAACCGCAGCCAACAAAGAGCAAATTCCCATGCTGACCAGCATTACAGAGCGAGTGTTTACACCAAGACTCTTTGCGGTATCGGCACCGCTCTCCATTGCGTTATAATTCCAGCGATTAAACATGAAATAGATACCGGATAGCAAAAACACAGCAAACAGGATCAAGAGTTCACGCCAGTTTGTGCTTCCAAGATTACCAAACGTCCAAAATACGATAGCTCCCAGCTTTGTATCGTCTGCGAAGTACTGAAGAATGGTACTTGCGCCGCTGAACAGCGAGCTGAGTGCAGTACCTGCAAGGATCAGTCCGCTGGGTCCGATATTTTTCTTGAACTGAGAAATACCAACCACCACAACGGTAGAAATCATTCCGAACACAAAGGCACACAGGGTGACGATGTAAGGATTGTTGATAGTAATCGCTGTGGTTGCATTAGCTGAGTTGACCACGCCGCCTCCGAAAACTACTATTCCAAGAGCCGCTCCGAACGCCGCTCCCTGAGAAACACCCAATGAGGACGCGGATGCCAGCGGGTTACGCAGTACACATTGCATTACCGCACCGGCTGCCGCCAGTGCAGCACCAACAAGGATCGCAGTGACTGCTCTCGGCAAGCGTATGTTCATAATGGCCGTGCGGTACATTTTTTCACCACCGCCGCCCAAGACCTTAAAGATATCGAGTAAGGATATCTGAATGGAACCCACTCCGATAGAGTACAGTGCAGCCGCAAGAGTTATAACTGCCACAATAATAAGGGCAAGTCTTTTGCGGCGCAGGTATTGGTTGTATACCTGCAATCCGCCGTTGTTCTTATCCTTTTTCACGAGTTATTCTCCAAGAGTGACCTTGCCGTATCCGGCACCGGCATCCTTCAAAACGTTGAGATAGTCGGGTTCGCCGAGGAACATCTCAAAAATCTCGCTTGCCTTTGCTTCAAAATCAACATCCGCAAAAGCATCGGGATAGAGCAGAGTGCCAACGTAATATGCACTGACCAGAGGAATCTCAACATTAGACCAATGCCAGGTAGAGTTGGGCCACTGATAGAGGTTGCCGTTCTGAACTGCCTGAAGCTGCTCAAAGTAAGCGGGATTATCCGCGTAATCGGTGTTAATAAGGCCCATGCTGCCGGAATCAAAGAAAATAATTTCGGGATCCCATGTCAAAATCTGTTCGCGATCGACCATTACACCGCTGGATCCACCCTGACCGGCGATTTCTTCGGCTACGTCATTGGCTGCAAGAACTTCAAAGACAGAGTAATTCGTGTAAACACCATCGATGCTGTGGCTGCCCTTGAAGGTTGCTCCAGCACCCAGAACAGTGGGCTTGCCTTCATCAGACACGGTAGCTGCGCGTTCTGCCAGGTCGATCAAACTATCATCGATGAACTTGATAAGAGCTTCAGCTCTGTCACTAACGCCGCATACGTCTGCGAGAATACGCAGGGACTGATCGTAATCATCTCCGAAAAGAGTGCCCTGATACACGCATACAACGGGGATACCGGTTTGTGTCTGCAGATTATCCGCAACATCAGAGTTGTCGGTAGTAAGAATAACATCAGGATTAGCAATCATAATCTGCTCGGGGTAATAAGCAGTCTCACCCATGGAATTGGTGCCGCAGTTGGGCAATGTGCTCCATTTTTCTGCGTGAGGATAAGCATACGCCTGAATGGGGCTGGATGCGATTTCGCATTCCTCGATACCAACAGCCATATCTGCCAGTCCAAGATAAGAGATCATTCTGGGGGTATTGCCAAGGGGAACGATGGTTTCTACCTTAGCGGGAATCTCAACTTCACGACCCAATGCATCTGTTACGATACGGGTTGTGGGTTCATCGGTATTTGAAGGCTCCTTGTTTTCAGAAGACTGTCCGGAAGAAGTAGGTTCCTTGGAGATCTGAACAGGAGTTTCGGTTTTTGCGCCGCAAGCCGCCATAGCAAACAGCATGGTCATAGCCAGCAGCAGTGCAATCAGTTTTTTCATGGTAATTTCCTTTCTGTTTTGGTTTTATGACTTAATTAGGTGAACCTAAATTTGTCCTGTTATGCAAATAATTCGTGTATCTTTGTCGCAATTCGCTGACCGAAAAGGCGACAGTTAGCTTCGTGCTCGCTCATTCTCTCCCGTACGAGAGTTGGGCCGATGTGTATCGGAGGTCTGCCGTAATCAATTCCGGAGGAATAAACCAGCATACCGTAGACGAGCAGATGGTTATAAATGGTCATGATAGCCAATTCCGCACCACCGCCGTTAGGACTGTTCTCCGTTGCAAACGCAGAACCGATCTTCCCGCCGAATCCATACTGTGCCCCACGGGTATCGAACCATTTCTTCATCTGCCAGCACATATTAGCGTAGTATGTAGGGGTGCCGAAGACTACCGCTTTACTTTCCCTGATAAAATCTACATCCCAATTTTCTTCATCTTTAATATTGAAGCATTTCACTTCGGTATCCGGCACGCCGGTCGCACCTGCTGCGATATATCCGGCTGCAGTCTCGGTGTTTCCCGTTTCGCTGTAAATGATAATACTGATCTTCATTGCGGCACCTCCCAAAACAGGTTGACAAGCGTAGTACAAGTTGTTTCTTCCACGATGCCATCTTTGCTGATATTCTGCAAAAATTCCTTAATGTTCTTTTCGGTCTTTTCATCAAGCTGATTGGAGCCTTTCAGTCTGCCTAAATACCACTTTTCTGCTTCTGCAATGGTTTTCGAGGATTTCCAGACAGTCTCTTGATAAGAAATCTCCGGATCAAAGCCATGCCCCCACAATGTATCAAACGCAAATGCCACAGACGCATCGTCACTCTTTGTTTTGATTCCCGCAATCTGCCGAATTTGGTCAAAGACCTCATCTGTTCTACGAGCCGGTTTGCACAGCAGACCAAACCATTTGGTTGCATGGATCATCTTTACAAAGGTTCCATAATCGGCGATTGCAGGTGTTGTATGGGCGAAAACCAAATCGAATTTTCCGTCAAAGCTATGATCTCTGCAGTCATACCAATCCCGCACCATAAATGTTGCATTTGTGACCCCAAGCTGCGCAGAGGTTCTTTCTGCCGCTTCAATCATTTTAGGCGAATAGTCCACCCCTACTGCTTTTTGTACTTTTTCGGCAAGCGCTATGGAGTAAGCTCCGGCACCACAGCCCACATCAAGCACCGTCATGCTCTTTGATAAAGGCACTTTCTCCTGCAAATAAAGCAGAAAAGGATTACTCTCTAAACGAACAGTATCATCATATACATAATCCTCTGCTACACTGTCCCAAGCACTTATGCTCGATGCTATGTCAACATTCATGTTGTTGACCCACTGTTTCTCGATATATGCAAGGTCCACTTTTTTGTCTCCTTTAAATTTCTAATGTTGCATTTTGGAATAAAAAAATGCAGGCTCATACTCCACCTATCGTGTGTGGATATATGACCTGCTGTTGTTCAGTCGGTACTTACGATATTCGATTAAAACTTCACGCTTCTTTTGATTTCTTCTGCGCGTACTGGCTGACCATCAGCAACATAAATGTGGATCTCGCCGAATTTTAGCTCGCGAATTAGTTGGAGCAATTTTTCTTCTTTTTCTGTATTCTTGCTCAGTTCTTTTTCTCCCACAGAACTTCCTCCTTTTCGCATTCATTTGCATTTAGTATAACAGCTTTGCGTGTGTCATTGAAGCGGGGGCGGGGGATATTATTTCATGGCAATTTTCACAAAATCACTCCGCATCTTCCGACACATCTTCGGCATCAATAAATATTGTGGATACCTGCACCGGGACAGGAAGTCGACTGGACTTTACTGCCTGCATAACCGCCAATGTTAAATCCCCGCAACACTCTTTGTCAGTTTTCACTACAGTTACACTCTTGATTGTGTTATGCAGAAGAATTTGACTGAGTTTGCTCATAACATCAAAGTCCGTTTCCATGCAGCAGATCAAGGTGACCTTGCCCTTGGCATACATATCATGGAATCCCAGATATGCAAAGGCACTGCAATCAGCCGCAACCAGCAAATGGGCATGATGGTAATACGGCGATACAATGGGAGCCTTCCAAAGCTTGATTGGCCACTGCACCAGTTCACTGCTTTTGTCAGCAAACTGTTTTGGATTAAACTCGTCCATATTTTTCCACGGATTAAAGCCTTTTGTATGCATGAAGCGACTCCTTTCCAGTACGGCGCACGGTTGTTCATGAGGAATGCCTGTGGATAATTTACTTTGTTTTTTGCCAGCGAACAAGCTCCCCAGGGGGATAATTCTAAAAATAATTGCTTGTATTCTTAAAAAATTAACCCCCAGGGGAGCTTCTTTCCCGGATTTCGTTATGCTATTCTAAACTCGTGATTAAGCAATCCCATTTTTCATTCCTTTACACCGTTCTTCTTTTTTTCGCAAAAGAGGTAGCACAATGGGGGTTGTGTTACCTCTTTTGCAAATCCAGACAAGGAGCTGTTACTATGGAACATATTCACGATGAGCACAGCCACAGTGATGACCATGTCCATGAGCATTCGCATTCTCATGGAGACGGTCATGTGCATACACATCCTCACACACACGAGGAAGCCCATACGCATTCTGAAAGCACAACTAACTTGAAAGAAACAAAAGCCTTGCTTTCCTATATGCTTCACCACAACGAACATCACGCGGAAGAATTGGCAGCACTGATTGATTCACTCCCTAAGAATGCACAAAAGAAATTGCTAACCGCCATTGGGACATTTGAAGCGGCAAACGTAGAATTGCAGGAAGTGCTTGCTTGCCTTGAATAAATGAAGTAAAATTGTGGAGAAAGGAGCGGTTTGATATGGGGCAATCGGAGTATCATCATAACCACAGCCATGTCCATGATCCCAAAGAAAAAAGGCGGCAGATCAACCGCCTTTCCCGTGTCATAGGTCACCTTGAATATATCAAAAAGATGATCGAGGGAGACGAAGACTGCGCCGCTGTCCTGATGCAGATTTCGGCCACAAGATCGGCTTTGAATGGGTTAGGCAAAGAAATTATCAATGAGCATATCTCGCACTGCATTGCTCACGCTGTTGAAGAGGGCGATACAGAAGCGATTGAAGAATTCAAAAAAGCAATTCAAAAATACCTATAGCAAGGCAGGAGCTACTTTGTACCCAAATCGTATAAAAAGACTGCCACAAGCAAGCTAAGTTTCCTCTCAATCTGTAAAATGTGATAACCCAAAAACGAAAACAGCCACGAGCCATTTTTTACAATGACTCGTGGCTGTATCATGTTGTCAGCAGCTCTGTTTTTCTTTTTCCATCTTGTACGCTTCGCTTCGCCGAAGCGCTGAAAATGTACTATCTCACGTTCACGCAGGTAGCGGATAACATTATTTACATCCGGGTCGTCGGAAAGGCGCAGGATGTTATCATAGGTCACGCGCGCCTTCTGCTCTGCCGCCATATCCTCGGTAAGGTCGGCTATCAGGTCGCCTTTTACCGCCATGCTGGCGGCGCTCCAGGGGAAGCCGGAGGCTGCGGTGGGATATACTCCGGCGGTATGATCCACGAAATAAGCATCGAAGCCGGCTGTCTTTATCTGGGATTCGGTAAGATTGCGCGTGAGTTGGTGTACTATGGTGCCAACCATCTCAAGGTGACTGAGTTCTTCCGTACCGATATCGGTCAGAAGCCCCTTGAGCTCGTCGAAGGGCATTGAATAGCGCTGACTCAGATAACGCAGGGACGCGCCGAGTTCGCCATCTGGACCGCCATATTGACTGACTATAATTGCAGCCAGTTTGGGATTGGTATTGGTTATCTTTACCGGATACTGCAGAGTCTTTTCATATACAAACATTATTTCATCCCTCCCCCATACTCCCAGGGCCACGGCGAGCATAGCCAGGTATAGCTTTCTCCGCCGGCCTGCATCTGCCTTAAGGGGCCATACCTGGCCACATAGCGTTTCTCGCCTTCTTCATACAGCTCGACATAGCGGTTGAACATTTCCAGAGCCTCAGTGTCATCGCAGTGGGTATCAAGATACAGTCCCAGCTCATGAATCACAAATCCAAGCGCCATCAGTTCCCCCAGAGGCGTATCCGGTGCGCCGGTCTGATTGACAACGTTTTTCCAGGGCAGGTCCAGACCCGGGAATAATGTACCCCGAGTCAGAGCCTCCTTGGGGTTATACTGCGGGATGCTCTCCCCCTGCATTGGCACATACGGCACTGCAAGCGGGGCGCACTCCGGCAGCATCCCGTTTTTATAGTTACAATCATTATCCGCGTGATGGTTTTGCTTATACATTTACTTCCTCCAATCTGAAGCACATTGACCGTGCTTCAAAATATTCTATTCAATTATGCTTCCGCCGGTGAAAAAAACGTTGACAAAAGCCTTGATTTTAGGTATGCTATGGACAAAGAATGTCTTCTTTACGTAACAATTTGGCCCGAGAGTGCAGAAGAATGCCTCGAGCTTTTATTCTTCTGCTGAAAAGTTCTGAAAAAGTTGATAAAAGTGTTGTGAAAGCGCAAACACTTTGTTATAATTATTTATAATAAAAGGAAGATGGCTATGAACATTAAAGACGAACTGAAGGTAGTTGGCGAGCTCGAAGGCGTAAGCTTTGGCGCTATGTATATGGGAAAAGCCCCCAAGCACAACACCCCTATCACTCCCAAGGAGAACTTCGTCCGCTTTATGAAGGGCGAGGATTATATGTGGACTCCCTGCAGCGATGACTTCATCACTGTTATCCCCAGAGAGATTCCTGACGTTGTCGCAAGAGACTTCGCTTTTGATATCGATATTCCCGCTGAGATCGTCCACGCCGGCGGCAAGGATATGTTTGGCATTGAGTGGGAGTATGTTCAGTCTGCCGGCGGCTCTATGGTTCGCCCCGGCAATCCCCTCCTTGTGCCCGACATCACCGAGTGGGAAAAGACCGTCACCTTCCCCGACATCGATTCCTGGGATTGGGAAGCTGCCGAGAAGAGACTCGCTTGCGTTACTAACGATGACAGAGTCGTAGTTACCTGGTTCTTCAATGGCCTGTTTGAGCGTCTTATCTCCATGATGGAGTTTGAGAACGCCGCTCTCGCTTTCGTTGACGAGGACGAGCAGGAGGCTGTACATAGATTGTTCGATAAGCTCTGCGACCTTTATGACGCAATTTTTGAGAAGATGAAGAAGCATCTGCACACCGATGTAGTATATTTCCATGACGATTGGGGTTCCCAGAGAGCTCCCTTCTTCTCCAAGTCCGTCTGCGACGAAATGCTCGTTCCCTACCTCAAGAGAGTCTGCGAGTCCGCTCACAAGAGAGGCATGTATGTTGACTTCCATTCCTGCGGCCAGGTTGAGCTTCTCATTCCCTGCATGATCGAGGCCGGTGTTGACATCTGGTCCGGTCAGCCCATGAATGACAGAGTAATGATTCTTGAGAAGTATGGCGACAAGATCAAGCTGAACCTCTCCCCCGCAGCTCGCATCACGCCTTTACCCAAGACCCCCGAGGAAGCAGAAGAGATGGAAAAGTCTTATCAGGCATCTCTTGACGAATTCATGAACACCTATGGTCCTTTCATGAAGAGCATCGTAGTTTCCGCAATGAATGCCGGCAATCCGAAGCTTTACGAGAGAGTCTACACCGACACTCGCGAAGCATTTGCAAAATAAATAAACATTAATTTATACAAAGAGGGTTAAGAAACATGATCATTATTGGCGAAAAAATCAATGGTTCCATTCCTTCCGTCGCTAAGGCTATTGCCGACAGAGACGAAGCTTTTCTGCGTGACCTCGCTGTAAGACAGGCAGAGGCTGGCTCCACCTACATCGACGTTTGCGCTTCCGTTGAGCCCGAGTTCGAGTATGACACTCTCTCTTGGATGCTCAACCTGGTTCAGGACGCTGTCGACACCCCCATTGCTGTTGACTCTCCCGATGCACACTGCATCGTAAAGTGCCTGCCCCTGGTAAAGAAGCCCGGTCTGGTCAACTCCGTTTCCATGGAAGGTGACAAGGTTGACGTTGTATTCCCCGTCATTGCTGACACCAAGTGGGAGTGCGTTGCTCTTCTCTGCGATGACACCGGTATCCCCAAGAGCGCTGCCGATAGACTGAGAGTTTTCGACAACCTCATGAAGAAGGCCGAGCAGTACAAGATCGATCCCAGCCGCCTGCACATTGATCCCCTGGTCGAGATGCTCTGCACCTCCGAAGACGGCATTGCTATGGTCATTGAGGTCATTACCGAGATCAAGAAGAAGTATCCCACCATCCACATCACCGGCGCAGTCAGCAACATTTCCTTCAATCTGCCCGCACGTAAGCTCATCAACATGGGCTTCGTAACTCTGGCCATGAACGCCGGTATGGACAGCGCCATCTTCGATCCCCTGGATAAGCAGCTTCTCGGCATCATCTATGCAACTGAGGCTCTCCTCGGTATGGATGACTTCTGCATGGAGTACATAACCGCTTTCCGTGAGGAGCGTATCGCTGCTGTAAACAAGAAAAAGTAATTTAGCGTACCCTTAATTTGTTTTCCAAATTTATCAATATATTTTCAGGAGGAATTTATTATGTCTAAGGTACAGGAAATTGCAACCGCCATTGAAAACGGTAAGGTTAAGATTGTTGCCGGTCTCGTTCAGGAAGCTCTCGATGAGGGTACTGATGCCAGCGAGATCCTCAATGTTGGTATGATCGGCGCTATGGCTGTTGTTGGCGAGAAGTTCAAGAACAACGAGATCTTCGTTCCCGAGATGCTGATTGCTGCCCGCGCTATGAAGAAGGGCGTTGAGGTTCTCACCCCCGCTCTGAAGGCTGCCGGCTCTGAGCCCATCGGCAAGCTCATCCTTGGCACCGTTGCTGGTGACCTCCATGATATCGGCAAGAACCTCGTCGGCATGATGATCGAAGGTGCTGGCTTCGACGTTATCGACCTCGGCGTTGACGTTCCCGCTGACAAGTTTATCGAGGCTATGAAGGCTAACCCCGACTGCAAGATCGTTGCTCTCTCCGCTCTTCTGACCACCACCATGCCCGCCATCAAGAACACCATCGACGCTATCGTTGCTTCCGGTCTGCGTGACACCGTCAAGATCATGATCGGTGGCGCACCTGTAACCCAGGCTTTCGCTGACGAAGTTGGCGCTGACGGTTACTCTGAGGACGCTGCTTCCGCTGCTGAGCTCGCTAAGAAGCTCCTCGCAGAGGTCAACGGCTAATCCAAGTACTTAAAAGGGGCTATATCAAAATAGTTCTATATAACAGAGCCCGGTCGGCTGCAAAACAGCCGACCGGGTTTATGTTATTCTGTATAATTATCCTACAGTCAGTAATTACCATCAGTTTTCAGCACCTCCATGTTCTATTGCGCAGCGAACAAAGTTTGTTTCAGCCTTGATACATGCAGAACGTAGTCAAGTGGAATTCTCTCTTGCATGCCAGCTAATCGATTTTTGGAAAGATACACAGCGATAAAAATGTGTTTTCCGTTCTGCCCGTTCCAGGGCTTTATCAAATCTGTATCATGTTAGTTTCTTTCGTTTCTCGTTGTTATATTACCTATCTTCTTGCTGCACTTATCTTCCACCGAGTCATAGGCAAAGTTGCAGTTCATCGCAGCTTCCAGCTTCCGTGCCAGATGGTTTTCCGGCGCCAGTTCGTCCATACAAAATAGCCGCGCTTGATCTCTCGCTGTTTCTCGCGTCATCCTCCTTCATTTCCCCAATTTCTGCTTCTATATACCATAAAATGAGGCAATGTACCCCTCTTTTCGGGTTCATTGCCTCATTTTGTCAACAGTCTGAACTACAATTCAGTACGAAATGGAATCTATTCATAATGTACTCAGCCACCGGCAGCGTAGAAGCCGCCCACATCTACTCCCAGGTTGCAGGTGTAGACCCACTCGATAACGTCACCCTCCTTGAGCTGGTAGCGGGAGCAGCCGTAGTTGGGAAACCAGCCGTTGACCTTATACATCCAGCCGGACAGCTCGCCGCAGTCAAACTCGTAGAGGTTGTTGATGCCCTCAATGTAGGCGCTGTTATACATTGGGGTGTTGGAGAATTCCATATGGATCTTCGCCCTTTTCATCTCCCTTTGGAGTACGTTGAACACGCTCTCGCCCTCATAGAAGCTTACCTCAGCAGCGGCAAAGATCACCCCATCCTCCGGCACAAGCTCCACCTTTTCCGGATCCAGCCAGTCAATGTTGTCCAAAATGGTGTCACACCGCACGGAGAGGGTGCAGGTATGCACCTCATCGGAAATGGTCACATTCTGCGGCTCCACGGGGACGGGCTTGCCCTCGGGCACTGGGTCTGTCATATACTTGTCCTTGCCGGTGTTGGGATCGATGACCATGCCCTGCTCCTCAGAGTAAGCCTGGTCTCCGGTCTCCACGCCGGGGGATGATTCTCCCGCCAACTCAGCGGCGACATCCAGCTTTTCCTGTACGCTCATGCCGCCCTCCGTTCCGCCGGGACGGTTCTCGATACCGGTAGGCCGTTCTGACGGTTCAGCATCCGCCGGCTTATCTATGGGCTCACTCGTTACTGACGGTTCAGCTTCCTCTGCGTTCGCAGTCGCCTGCGGCTCATTATCATCATCAGAGGGAGCTATGGATTCGCTTGGCTTCACAGGGGTATCTTTCGATATGTCAGGTGTGGTCGCCGGCTCTTGTACCCGGTTGTCCGACAAAACGGTATTGTCCTTGACTGACCAGCCCTGCATGCCGGGTGCACCGCCGCCATACCAAAAGGCCACCGCCAGAACTGCCACTATCAGAACCGGAACGATCACCTTCCATTTATTTTTCTTCCACCACATAGACACCGCTCCTTATATTAAATCGGCTCTGCCAAGCAGATGAAAGATCATCTGGGCGATCTCGCATCGCTTGATGGCAAGCTTAGGCAGGATATCAAACTCAGAGTCATCCAAAATTCCCTCGCCGTAACAGAAGGCCAGGCTCTCCCGCGCCCACTCGTCGGCGGTCACATAGTCGCCGAACTGAGCCAGAGTATCCCGGATGGCGGCATTGTCCAGGGCTGTGTCCATGCCGCAGAGCTTGGCCGCACGGGCAACCATGACGGCCGCTTCCTGCCGCGTGATAGTACCATTGGGAGTAAAGGTAGTGTCTGTGGTACCGTTGACGATGCCATAAGTGTAGGCGGTGCCCACATATTCGGCATACCAGTCAGCGGACTTAACATCAGTAAAGTTATCTGTTGCCTTCAGCGGCAGGCCCAATGCGCGAACCACGATCGTGGCGAACTCGGCGCGGGTCATTGTAGCGTCCGGGTCAAACAGGCCGCCGCCCTTTCCGTCTATTATCCCGCGGGCAGCCAACGCCTCGATCGCCATCTGATTGGTATGGGCGTTGACGCCGGAGATATCCTCAAAAGTCTTTCCGGGTTCGATGATGGGCTGGACCTTCACATCGTCATGCTTACCCGCAAGTCCCTGCCCGGACTGCTGTCCATCACCGCCGGTAACGGTGATAGCGTCGCCCATACGGTACAGGCTGTTCTTCCCCATCGCCGCCCTCTGGGCGGACACCAGTCCGTAGAAGCCCTGCTCAGATGCCATCTGATTGCTGCCGGAGCCGCTTTCCGTATGCTGAAAGCCGTTGCCCGGCAGATAGAAGGTCATGAGGTTATCCAGCATCGTATTGCCATTCTTCACAAAGCGTGGATCATCCAGCGGTATGCCCAGCTCGCACAGAGCCACGATCATCTGCACGCAGCTCTCGGAATTGGCGACGCCCCATGATGAGAATCCGCCACTGCTGTCCTGCTGCTTACTCATACAGGTCAGCGCCTCCTCCGTGGCCTGCTTCACCGCGGGCTGATCCTGATATTTAGCCAGAGCCTGCAGTGCCATACCGGTAATATCCGGGTCGGAAACGCCGTCCCCGGCGGATGCCGCGGCTGTGCCTCCGAAGAGACTCCAGCCGCCGTCCGGGAGCTGGCAATCCAGAATGCGGTCGATATACATCTGACGGGTCGCCTGGGTCTTGGCCTCAGGGTTCTGCGGCATGGGATAATTGCTGGAATCCAGGGCAATGAGCGCCCAGATAGGGCCGTTGAGTCCCTGCCAGATGGTCTTATCGTAATCGCCCAGAGCCTTGGTCAGGTCATAGCCCGCCACATTCCGGGCATCCTTGCCGATGGCGGAAAGGGCCACGATCACGCGGCTGTACTCGGTGTACTTCTTCTCATGAAGCACACCGCCGCAGGCCTCAACATAGGCCTCCACGGTGGCATAGTAGTTCCGGTAATACTCCTCCGGAACATCATAGCCGCTGCGGGCCAGAGCCATCACCGCCCACTCGCCGCCGATGGAGCCCACCTGCGGAGCTTTGACGGTTTTGTATATGTACTGCGCTGTATCCGTGACGGCACTTGCCAGCGTATCGGGCGATACGGCCGCAGAAGCATTGACCGTCAGCCCCAGAAGCAATACAACTGCCAGCAGCAAACTGAGTCCCTGTTTTTTGAATCGTTCCATTGTTCTTTCCTCCAGATCGTTTATTTGGCAAATAACATAACAACCTTCTGTACTGCCGCGCCGAGTTTTCTCCGGCTTCCCTTTTCAGCGCATAATTGTGAAGCCCTAATAAGGGCAAAAAAAGACAGGCGCATAACAATACGTCCGTCTTTTGAATCCGAAAAATAAAAAACAGCGAACGCATAATAATACGTCCGCTTCTGTTCCTTTCGGAGGGTGAAATGCGTGCACACATAGATTGCACTTCTATGATGCGCATACATTTCATCAGGCGTTTTTTGTCAGAGCATGCCCAAAGCTTCGGGGTTAGCTCTTAGTAGGTCTTCTGACTAATGTGTCCCGGCAGCTCAAGGGCTGCCATCGCATATCCGTCGCCTTCCCAGCTAAGCCATTACGACCGCCAGTGACCTGCTTTCGCAGAAAACGGATATACTCCACAATCACAGCTATAGAATCGCACGCTACCGAGGCTTTCACCTCGGTCTCGGCTGCAAAACATGTTCAGGATTCTCACCTGATTCCCTTGTTCAGCCGAACAAGGATGCGTGTCCGTTCCATCTGATAAAACGGGTCGCGCATTTGCCACAAAAGCCGGATGTGATATTCAGTTTTTCTTTTCGCACTCAGTATAGCATAAACCAATAAAATGTCAATCATACGTTCAGCGCCAGGTATGTCGAGCGTTGATAATTATTGCAGCAGGGCGCAATGATGCCTACCCCTAAATCCGCGCGAAAATTTAGATAAGCATCGTTTTTTGGCATCGTTTATTTGACCGCACAGCCTTTCCGGCGGGACTAAAGGAAATAATTTTATTGGGCTCCGGCAGAATGCAGGAGCTGTTCATGCTTGGCATGATACCGGGCCTTGGCCGCATACATCTGCATATCCATCTGATATGCATAAACTGATCGGAATCAAAGTTCTCCGTGGAGAAAATGCTGTAACCCACCGCAAGAGACAGCTTGTAGGGCTTTTCCCCGCGGTTGTTGAACCGCTCCACTGCGGCCTGAAGCTCGCAGGTAAGCTGCTCTGTGCCCTCGGGGGACAAATCGGGGCTGAGCAGCACAAATTCATCGCCGGAGAGCCGGAAGGCTGTGCTCCGCTCAGTATTGACCTCCGAGAGAATAACGCCAAGGCTCCGAATGGCATCGTCCCCGGCGGTGTGCCCGTACTGGTCATTGATGGATTTAAAGTGGTTTACGTCTATCATAATGCCGGAAATGCTTTTGACATTCCTGGATTTGACGGTTTTATCCAAAAGGTAGTTGTAATACCGCCGGTTGTAGAGGCCGGACAGATCATCCACAAAGGCATTGAAGTTCTGAAGCTGCATCTGCACAAAAAAGAACGCCAAGCTGGCCCCCAGCCAGCCCACCGACAGGCCGTAGAACAGCCCCTGCACGATGGTGCCCACGATGCAAGGCAGCACAAAGTACAGTACCGGGAAAAACTGGGCATGACCGTTGCTTTGGACGGCAGACACCGCCAGAACGATGCTGTAGATGTAGTAAAAGAACACCACACCGTAGGACAGGAACAGCAACCTGCCCCTGACGTAAATGTTGTCGGAATTGATCATGAAGAGATTGCCCATGCCGAATAAATCCAGCACTACCAATACAGCGATCACCAAAAACGGAAGTCCCAGTGGAATCAGCCGCCGGTAAAGCCTCTTCATGCTATGGAATATGCGATAGTCCACATAGAAGCACCAGAGCATACCTACACAGCTGGAGGCCAGGAACAAATATCCATTGGACGCATATTGCAGCACACGAAACACCGTGCCTGAACAGCCATCGATGTAGAAGGTCAGGGTTTCCAGCAGCAGTGCGCCGAATGTAATGGCCACCATCAGATCATACAGTTGGTCCGCCGGCTGCCTTTGCTCACGGTTGCGGAATCGGAAAATCAGCAGAATAAACAGGACCGAAACGCCTGTTGCATTGGCTACGAGCATTTCAGCATAGTTAATCATTTCGCCCCTCACCTCCCGAAAAATTGGATACTCTCCAGGTAGTTGTTCTGTTATACCCCATTATATTTTTATATTGTATCACAAAATTTCTGTTGCTTCAACGCTTGTATGAAATAAAGTGAGAGCAAAATTGCAGAGTCGTCAATAATGGGTGACACTTTTATGAACAAATATGATGTAATGGCAAAGGGTTAATATAAGCGCTGCGCTTCGTCAACACTGCAGAATCTGTTTACGATGCAACTCTTGTCACCTGTGTATGGCAGCGGACTGGCGGATGCCGACAAATTGATTTTACCTCCTTTCGGGGATCGCCGGTACACGGAAGTCCGGAAAACAAAAAAGGCAGATCTCTCGAGAAAATCTCGAAAAATCTGCCCAAAACGCTCTTAGATTTAGTTCAAGTCCGGTCGAACACCCCTATCAGAAGTATTGGCCTCTATTTGTCACACTTGATGGCTTGAGGGGCGGAAATATATACCGACCCTTTCGGTTGATATTACTTGCCTATATCCATAGCTACGTTGTAGCCAAGGCGGTTAGCCTCATAGACAGTCTTTGCCGCGAGGCAGTCACCGATCGCATAGAAAACAGGGGCACTCAGTGCATAAGCCGCGGCTTCCTCCTGAAGAGGCAAACGGCCAAGAGCATTGACGATACTGTCGGCCTCCAAAGTGATAGTACCGCCGGCAGTTTCACATTCAACACAGCCGTCCTTGATGGCTGTAACCTTTGCGCCGGTATGAATGGCGATACCGCGCTGCGTAAGCTGCTCATTTACAGCAATAGCATGGCAGGTATTGGAGGCAAAATTGAGCTTATCGGCCATTTCTGCGATAGCAGGCTCCTTGCCCAGCGAATGGAGATAAACAGAAAGTTCTGTTCCTGCCATTCCGCCGCCGAGGATAACGACCTTCTTTCCAAGCTTCTCAGGCGCGGAATATGCTTCGGTAACAGGTATTGCCTTTTCAATTCCGGGGATAGGAGGCATTGCAGCTTTGCCGCCGATAGCGGCGATGACGACATCGGGATGAAGGGCCTCTACCTGCTCGGGGGTAAGAGTTTCGCCGATATGAACCTCTGCACCGGAATTATGAAGTCTGCGGATCTGCTTTTCGATATATTCCGCAAGATGCTTTTTGAAGGGCACCTTGTCTTCGCAGAGAAGCACGCCTCCGAGGCGGTCGCTCTTTTCATAGAGCTTTACGCTGTGTCCGCGCTTCGCGGCCGTAATTGCGGCCTGCATGCCGCCGATACCGCCGCCGATAACAATAACGTTCTTTGGCTCCGCAGCAAGAGGCTGAGTGGAATATTCCTCCTCACGGCCTACCTGAGGATTAAGCGTGCAGCAAAACTGTCCGGCGCCCATCGCTTCACTGTAGCAGTGATTGCAGCGCAGACAGGTATTTATATCATCGGTGCGTCCTGTGCGGGCTTTGTTGGGAAGATCCGGATCGCAGGTCAGTCCGCGAGCCATTTCGACTATATCGGCCTGGCCGGAAGCGATGATCTCTTCAAGATATTCAGGATCGCTCAGTGCTCCCACAGTGGCTATCTTAGACTGATGAATGTGCGGCTTGATAGCGGCTGCAAGCTTAACATTCATGCCGTCAGGCTGGAACATAGAGGGATGAGTAACAGTGAAGGCACTGTTGCCTGCGGAAATATGAAGAATATCGGGATATCCGTCAAGACCCTTGGCCATGCGGATGCCCTCTTCGATATCATATCCTTCAGGAGTTCCTTCGTGTCCGCTGATTCTGAGTTCAACGACCATACCGGGAACCTCTTTCTTTATTGCCTTGCATATCTCTCTTGGAAGGCGAAGACGGTTTTCAAGACTGCCGCCCCAGCGGTCCGTTCTGGTATTGGATATCGGGGACATGAACTGGTGAATAAGCCAGCCGTGACCGCCATGGATGGTGACCATGCCGAAACCGACGGATTTGGCATACTTTGCACCCTTCACGAAATCATCAATGGTCTCCTGAATGATTTCTTCGGTCATGGGAAGCGCATGATAGCCCTTGTAATCCGCTTCCATAGGTCCGTATATCTGCATGCCGAGGTCGGCCGCCTGCGTAGCGTGAATGCCGCCGTGCTGCAGTTCCAGAGAGGCCATACAGCCGTGGCGCGTTATGGAATTAGTGACATAAGTATAAAAGGGACGGCTGCGGTAATTCTGGTAAGCTATCATACCGCCGCCGTAAGCCATGCCTCGTCTGCTTACTCCGCCGCCGCTGATGCACACCGAGGCCGCTCCGCCGATTGCCTTGCGCTCATAGAAGGCACCTACCTCAGGCATAAGAAAACCGTCGCTCTCCACATAGGAAACACCCATTGGGGCGGCAAAAATGCGGTTGCGGAACAGTACCCCGCCCGCCTGAACGGGAGAGAAAAGATGTGGATATTTTTGATTGCTCATTTTTCATAGTCCTTTCATGATGTGAAATTATACTTCAATTAACCTCTAATAAATCGGTGGGGGCGAATAAAACGCAGGAATATGTGTAATTTCAAGTCTTTTATAACGAAGCTTTTACCAACCGGAACCGCTTCAGAGATTCGGCAGTTTTATTTTTCAAGCTGTACTTATAGTGGAAATGCTGCAGAACCTAAGTTCTGCAGCGTTTCACAGAAAGGAAAAAGAACAAAACAAAGAGAGCCAGCTTAATTAATAGCGGCCGATAAGGTTTGCCATTGTCCAAGCCTCTCCGGTAGCATCCATAATGCTGCGGGGCTTGCGGCAATCTCCGGCCTGATAGAACTCGCCCGCAAAGGAGGAAAGTGCGTCTACCTCTTCCCAGAGAGGCTTTACGCCGAGAGCGAGGATGACAGTTTCGGCAGGAAAGAGCTTTTCGCCATCAGCCGTATCGCAGAGAACACCATCTGCTCTTATTTCCTTGGCCATGGTGCTTACGGAGGTTTCAAGGCTGTTCTCAGCTATCTTTGCGGCATAAAGCCCCTGATTTGCATCCTCCTTAGCCTCGATCAGGCTAACCTCCTTGCCGAGTTCCTTTAGATAGATACCAAGTTCCGTACCGGAGCGGCCGGCACCGATTATGAGAGCCTTGCCCTTAACGAGTTCGGGCTTTGCAAAGGCTTCCTCAACAGAAATAACATTGGCTCCGTCAATGCCCGGAATATTGGGGCGGATGGGCTTGCCGCCGATTGCGGCAATGAGAGCATCCGGCTTGATTTCGTTCACAAGCTCGGGAGTTACGGGAGTGTTAAGACGAACCTCCACGCCCTTTTTCTCAATCATGTACTTCTGGCGCTCTATGTATTCACCTACACGCTTCTTGAAATAAACGCCGGTTTCACAGAGAAGAACACCGCCGAGACGATCGGTCTTTTCGCAGAGAGTTACCTTGTGTCCGTTTTCCGCCGCGGTTATAGCGGCCTCCATGCCGGCAATTCCGCCGCCGGCAACGAGTACATGCTTTTTCTCAGGTACGCAGTGGTGGCTGAGAATTTCACGGTCTTTGCCGGATTCGGGGTTTATCGCGCAGAAGAGACGGCCATGCTGATACATTTCCTGTACGCACCTGAAGCAGCGCAGGCAGCGGCGAACCTCTTTTTCGCGCCCGCTTCTCAGCTTTACGGGCAGGTCGGGGTCGCATATAAGTCCGCGTGCCATTTCAACGACATCCGCCTTGCCGCTGGCAATAATCTCCTCAAGCTGATCGGGGTCGGAAAGACCGCCGACGGTCGCAACGGGAGTGGATACATGCTTTTTTATCTCGGCGGCAAACTGAACGTTGCAGCCGCCTTCCTTGAAGATTCCGGGGTGGGTATATTCGGAGCTTCCGGGATCATGGGGATTACCGACGGAAACATGGATAAGGTCCGCATGGCCTTCAAGCTGCTTTGCAAAATCAATGCCGCCCTCTATGCCGTAGCCGCCTTCGAAAAGCTCAGAGCCGGAGATACGGATCTCCACAGGGAAATCCTTGCCGCACTTTCTATGTATTTCATCTATGACGGCAACACCGAAGCGAGCGCGGTTTTCAACGCTGCCGCCCCAGCGGTCGGTACGTTTGTTGAAGAAGGGTGAGAAGAACTGGTTTATCAGCCAGCCGTGTCCGCCGTGGATCTGGACCATTCCGAAGCCGCGCGTCTTTGCGTAAAGAGCAGCCTCGGAAAATTCATCAATAACCCTATAAATATCTTCTTCGGTCATTGCGCGGCACATAATGCTGGGGTCGAGAGGATTGGGACCATCGCTGGGAGCCATCTGATGGGTTCCGTTTCTTCTGCTGGCTGCGCCGGGATGCTGAAGCTCTATTGTAGCGACCGCACCCTGGCGGTTGATAGCGTCCGCAAGCTTTGCAAGTCCGTTATAGTTATATTTGCGGTCCTTCAAAAGGAAAATGTCATATCTGCTGTCTCCGGAGTCATAGTCGCAGACTATGCTTTCACCTATATTGATAGAGGCTGCTCCTCCCTTTGCCTTGCGCTCAAAGTATGCAAGATGGTCGAAGCTTGGGGCACAGTTGGGAGTAAGGTCAAGAAGACCGGTGGGAGCCGAAAAGATGCGGTTTCGGAAATAGGTATTTCCGAGGCGCAGGGGTTTAAACAGATTTGGATAACGCTCAATTCCGGACATTTAAATCACCTTTCTTTGTCGACAATGCGCCTGAAGCCGTGCGCAGGACGAATATATAATAATTATTAATAAATATATCACATATCACAAGAAACAGCAAACAGAAAACTCACTGAATGATGCTTCTTTTATTGTTTTCAAGTTTAATTTGGCTGCAGACTGCGAGTAACGGAGAAAGGAGAATCCGATTATAGATCGCAGTCTGCAGCCTTTAAAGCCGACTGATTATTGCCTTATACAGCCGCTTAGCCGAAGGCGGCTGCTGAGCAGATCATGCCATTGTTGCGATGTAAGTGTCGTATGCCTCCTGATATACGGCAACAACTTCCGGGAAGCCATGCTTCATGAGACCGTCAACATAAGAATCCCACTCGCTGAGAGGCTTGGAGCCGTCAACGAAGGCGAGATAGTTCTCAGCGATGTAGGTAACAATATCGTTTGCATATTTGGAGACTTCCTCAGACTGTTCAGAGTTGAGCTTTGCGCCGGCGGGGAAATCGTATGCTGCATCATAGTCCCACTGTGCCCAGTACTGTGAAATCTCTCTCATGCGCTCATTGCCGGGTACGAGATAGCTTCTGTCGCCATCACCGATGCCGTGCTCATTGAGTGCATTGAAGCCATAGAACATACAGAGCCATGCAAAGCCTACTCCATCGGGATTGCTGATAGCAAACTCGGTAGCTACGCGCTTGCCGTTTTCATCATACTCCCAGATAACGCCCTCGGGACCCCAGGAGATGATATCACTGCCGGTGGGACTGTAACGCCAGTCACACCATGTAACAGCGAGAGGAATATTCTGGCACTTTGCGCTGATGGAAACGGTACCAAGACCAAGACGGCTGGTCTGTCCGCCGAGGTGGAAGGTCTGTCCCCTATAGAGAACAGGTCTCTTAATGGGTACCCAGCTTACATCGGGGTCTGCGGTGTTGGCCTCATAGTCGGTAACCTCACTGATGTTCATAACCATGTAGCCGACCTTGCTGTTTGTGGCCTTATCCTTGAAGGCGGTGCTGTTATCATAGGAAGCCCAGTTGGGGTCGATAAGACCGTCTTTGTACCAGCTGTTGATCATGGTCATGAAGTTCTTGTCTCTCTCGGTAACATGAGAGAAGTAGACCGTACCATCGATAACATACATAGGCCCAACGGATGTGGAGCTTACGCTGGGAAGCGTGTCATAAGCAGTGAAAGTGGAATAGCTGGCGACATCGATGGAATTATACATAGGCCATGGGAAGTCGCAGGTATCGATGTTGGTCTTGAATGCCATGAGCATGTCGTGTAGGTCATCGTAGGTAACGATGTCATCGTTTGTCATGCCGAGCTTGGCAAGCCAGTCTCCGCGGGCGACATAGTTGGTGCCGATACCGGAGTTCTTGGACATGGTATAGAAAGCTCCTATAAGGTCGAGGCTGCGGAATACGGTTGCATATGTATTGGAGTCCTTTTTGCGGTTATAGGTTACCTGATAGATGTAATTGGGGCAGTAATCCTTATAATCGTAGATGTTGATATAATACTCGTCTTCAATAGCTTCTTCGATGGTTGTGGGATGGACGGATAGCGAGCCGGTCATCATATCGCAGAGGTCATCAGCTGCGAGGAGAACGGCATAGTTCGCCTGGCGTGCTTCCATAGATACCATAACATACTCGACATTAACGCCGGTAGCCTCACGCTCAGCCTGGGGCAGAGGAGTTGCATTATAGCCGTCTTCGGGAAGAAGCTGAGGAGTCCAGACAACGCCCCAGTATGTGAAAACCTCATCGGAGGTGGTCAGTGGTTCAGTATAATCGTAGGGAGCGGTGGGGAAGCCAGCCTCATCGACCTCGAACTTGCCTGCGGGGAGGTTATAGAGAGAAACCTCGGCATCGTCAGGCCCTTCAGGGGACTGGGTATCTGTGTTGCCCGTGCTGGGCGTTTTAGAAGTGGTGGGAGCAGTATCTGAATTCGGTGACGAACTCTGTGCACAGCCTGCAAAGAGGGCGAGAACGAAAAGAACTGCCAGAACGAGGGATAGCGTCTTTTTCATGCTGATTATCCTTTCTAATCATTTCTTTCACAAGACGGAAGGCATCGTGGAAATGGAACCATCTTGGATAAAATTATATCTAAATATGTAACTATTGACAAATATCTTATTTGTACTAATTCGAACATAAAATGAACTAAAAGCGGCCTCTAAAGGGCATTCTACATTCAATTTTTTCCTCATATAGGTGCCCATTTCATGCAAGATTTGTAGGTTTGTCAATGATGTGAGACCACGAAAACGCGACAGAGTTTCAAGTTTAGAAGAGCGATTTTGCTGACGGCGGGAGGGCGAAGCCCAACCAGCGTCAGCAAAATCGGGCGGCTTCCAGCTCCTGCCGCTTCTGAATAGGCGTTTTCCAGCTAAGAACAGACATGGGAATCCGGTTGGATCGCCGTAAGTAGCGTTTCATCTGGATTTGCAGATCCTCATAAGAATAAAACTTCAGGTAATTATAGAATCGCTCCTGGTCATTTCTGTGGCTTCGTTCTACCTTGCCGTTATGCCAGGGAGTTTTAGGACGAATCGTCTTGTGGACAATGTGAAGTCTGCTGCAAAGAATATCCAAAGGATGGCTGCGATTTGTTTTTTGCGTGTGGGTAAACTCTCCGCCATTGTCCGTCTGGATCAT
>JAQXJB010000018.1 GCA_029008095.1 Clostridiales bacterium | reverse complement strand
GCGGGAATCGGAACCCGTGCCGGTTTTTTCGGGCGGATTTCCGCCCATGCTGCGTCAACGGTCTTGAAAATACATTAGTATTCTCTGTGTCCGTTTCCTTGCCTGGACAAAAATCCACTCCGTAAAAACTGCAGGGCACATTCCGGCAAGGAATGTTCGAGGGATTTTTGTCGCGGCGGACGCCGCCTTGCTGACGCAAGGCAAGGACAACAAGGCAAAAAGCGCCGAACAGGGCCGCCGGAATGCGGTACGGGTTCGACTCCCGCTGCCTTAACGTCCTTTCATCCGGGATATGCCCCGGGAGACCCAATAAACGGGCAGGACGAAAATCAGGGAATAAAGCGTCTGAATAAGGGCGGCGGCAGCGGCGGAGGAAAGGGGCATGCCGCGGTATGCCACCGCCGGCGCGGCCTGAATAAATGCGCAGAGCAGCAGCGTGACCGCCGAGAGGGTGAGAAAAGAGGGAAAGCCCTTTGCCAGCAGAAATTCGGAGAGAAAGCCGCTGAAAAAGCCTGCCAGCGTGAGCAGAACTGTGAAGCCGCCGCCGCTGCCCACGGATACGTCGCAGAGTATGCCTGCTGCAAGCCCCCAGAGGCCGCCGGTCAGTCCGCCGTCAAATAAGCCGAAGCCTACCGCCGCCAGGGGCAGGGCGAGCGGACATGCGCAGGATATCTTAAGATGGGTGAAAACGTCCGTTTGTAAAATATACAGGAGGATGAGAATAAGGGCGCGGAGTGCGCCTCGTTTGAGCTTGTTCGTGTTCATGCTCAGCCCTCCGGGTCGTAGTCCGTGATGATGTATAGGGTGGTCAGGCCGGAAATATCCGCGTCAGGGACGATAACGGCGGAGGCTGAAAGACCGGAGGGATCCAGGCTGACGCTCTCCACCGTGCCGATAACAAGGCCGGAGGGGTATATTCCGCCCTTGCCGGAGGTGATGACCTTGTCGCCGGATACCACCATGTCGGCCTCCTCGATGTAGGCGAGGCGAAGCCTGTTCTGTCCCATAAGGGTGTAGTCACCCTCAGCCACTGCGATCACACCCGCGTCGGTAACCGCACCTACTCCCGAGGCTGAATCCAGAATGGTCTGCACGGTGGCAGAGCGGCGGCTGACCTCGGTGACCTGGCCGATGAGAAAGCCGTCCTCGGTGATAACGCAGTCGCCTGCCTCTATGCCTGCCTTGCTTCCCTTGTTTATGCTGAAGGAGGAAGACCAGCTCGAGGCCGTCCAGGAGACCAGTGCCGCGTCCACGAAAACGTAGTCCTCGTTTTCCTCGGCCAGACCAAGCAGCTTCTTGAGCTGCGCGTTCTCCTCATTGGAGGAAGCGGAGTCGCGTACGGCCGCTTCCAACTCGGCGACGCGGGATCTGAGCTCGGCGTTTTCGGCGACGAGCTTATCGTAGTTATACATATAGCCGTAGATATGCTCAAGCTTGTCCATGCCCGCATTCACCAGCCTGTCAACCGGAGAAAGAAGGTCGCGGAAGGAATGGAGACCGCCGCCGAGGGCGGAGGCTATAAGCAGTATTATCAGTACGGCTGCCAGCACGGAGCCGACGATTATTCCCGATTTTTTAAAAAAAGCTTTCATATCAGATTATCCTGTAACCAAATTCTTCGAGCATCCTGCCCAGAGTGCAGATGGGAAGCCCAACCACGTTGAAAAAGTCGCCGTCGATGCGCTCAATGAATACCGAGGCCATGCCCTGGGCACCGTATGCCCCAGCCTTGTCCATCGGCTCGCCGGTGGCGATGTAGCGGCGTATCTCGTCCTCGCCGAGGCTGCGGAAGCGCACATCGGTGGCCTCGTAGCGGCAGAGTTTTTTGCCGCCCTGTATGAGCACCACGCCGGAGTATACCGTGTGACTGCGGCCTGAGAGGGCGGAAAGCATGGCGAAGGCCTCGTCCTCGTCGGCGGGCTTTTCAAGTATGCGCCCCTCGAGGGAGACAACGGTGTCCGCCGCCAGAATGAGCACACCCTCGGGAGCGCGGGGGGCTATTTCCTCAGCCTTGCCGAGGGCCACCGATATGGCGGCCTCGCCGGGGTGTATGCCGGAGGGGAACTCAGCTTCGGAGGCGGCGGGTATTATTTCAAAATCGGTCACGCCCAGCATGGTCAGAAGCTCGCGCCTGCGGGGGGACTTGGAAGCTAAAACTATATGGGGGAGCATTTTATCTTTCCTTTCAGTTGGGTGGTCAAGCGGGAGGCGACGGGCGCGTCAATAATACAGACCCTTTGTAACGGATGGGGGAGTATGCTTGTTCTGAGCCAGAAAACGCTGGGTGATGAGCACGCATTCCTCGGCGGTCTCGGTGGTAAAATCCAGCCTGCCGCACCAAAGCCCGATGTTCTCATAGTCCCTTCTGCGGGGGGCGAGAAAGAGCTTGTCCGAGCTGAAAAGGGTGGAACGTCCGTTGTATTCGGGAAGTATGGGGTAGGAGCTTCTGCCGTCCCGGAGAAGCTCCGTTCCGGCGGCATCGGCTATGTCGGTCTCGCTGTGCAGCAGGGCGACCCGGCCGTAAAGCACAGCCTCGGTGGGCAGAGCCTTGGAAAGAGCCTTTATCTCGCTCAGCTTCAGCTCCGGCGGAGCGGTCACGGAGGCTATGCGCAGTTCACTGAGCGCCTGTATGGTACGGGAATTATACGTTCCCAGCCCCAGACCCGCGCGAACCGTAAAGCCGCGGGCGGCGGCGGGGAATATTTGTCCCAGCTCGTTCACGAGAACGTCGCGCACCTGAAGCTCTCGAAGCTCGTCCAGCCGCTTCAGAAGCTCGCCGTCATTGCCGTCATGCAGCAGAGGGGGCAGGACCGCGCAGATAGTGGTCACGCCGTTTTCCCAAAATGGAGTTATCGAGCCGGGATCGGCCAGCAGCTCCGTTATGGGAAGGTAGAGCAGCTCCGGCTTCAAGCCCGCCAGGTCACGGGAGAGCTGGGCAGACCGGCGGACGTATATGTTGATGTCGGGGGGCGTCACCGGATCGGGTACCCTGATAAGCTCCGGCACGGCGGCGGGAGCGGGAGGGGTAAACTCCGCCCTCTGCTTCGCGAGAGCCGCCGCGGCCTTCTGCCGCAGGGATATCAGCTCCGCCGGGGGAACATACAGTCCCCGGCCCACGGAGACGGCGGCGCCGGTGCAGTAGAAGGGCGAGCCGACAAGATTGTAAAGAGCGGTCTTTAAATGCGCGCTGCCTGTTTCCTCGCTGCCAAAGGCGTCCTTGGGAAGCGCTCCTTCAACGGTGACGTTGTGGTCGTCGCTGTCGGCTATGCTTATCTTCACCGTTTTGCCCCGTGAAATGCAGCCTGCCAGCCTGACGGGGACGAGGTCGGCTTCCTCGTGTATGTAGGCGTCCCGCACATCGCCGAGAATAGTCTGGGCGAAGCGGGGATGGTCATTCTGCATGCCGAAAAGCTCCGCGCTGCCGCCTTTAAAGAAACCGGTGGTCATGCCCGAGGGGGCGAAAGCGTCCTCAAGAAGATCAAGGTCCGCGCGGTCAAACTTCCTGCCCCTGACTGCGGCGGAGTATATCCGGGCGGTGAGGGCGGAATATTCCGGGCGGCGCTCCGTGCCGAGCACCCTGAGCGCGGCGAGCCCGATATTTCGTAGAGAGCCTATATCGTCAGCCAGACAGATATCCTTGCGGCTCAGATGAAATTCACCGCTGCGGGAGGAAACGCCGAAGGCTTTGCGGCATGGCATGGCGCAGTCGCCGAAGCAGGCGCTGCCCGAGGCTATGAAAGAACTCATACGGCAAATGCCCGTACCGACGCAGACCGGGCCGTGGCAGGGAAGCTCCAGCTCTGTTTTTGAGCTCTTGCACAGCTCCGTTATCTCGGCAAGGGAAAGGTTGGGGGAGAGGGTGATCCTCGCCGCGCCCAGGTATGCCGCCGTGGCCGCGCCGGCGGCGTTCATGGCACCGGCGAGAAAATGAATGGGCATGTCTGGGAGCAGACGGCGCAGCGCCCGAAGCATACCGAGGTCGCCGGTCTCTATTGCCGAAACGCCAAGCTCTGACGCGCGCAGCGCCTTTTTAAGCATCGAGTCAAATTCGCCGTCACGGGCGGCGGCAGGCAGGGAAAAATATACCCTCGCGCCCCGTATCCGGCAGTATTTCACCGCCTCGGAAAGAGCCCTGTCGCCAAAGCTGCCGAGGGCGATATATACCGCGTCAGCGCCGTTCTGCACGGCGGCGCGCACTGCCTCCGGGTTGGGGGCGGGTATCAGGACTTCAAGCATCGGGCGGCTCCTTTCCATTGGATGTGTTGAAAATCGAAGTCATCGGGTTCGGGCGGAAAACTCCTGCCCGTGTAAAATGGACATACCTATCGTATTTTAATAGTATATCACAGGAAAAGGGCGAATTAAAGGGTTAAATATACTCTGCCACCGAAAATTTTCCGAAGTTTTTGTTCCACCGCGCTATTGCCAATAGTTCACGGGTTTGGTATAATAATTTACCTGTCGAAAACGGATGAAAGGAGCGCGGAACATGGGAAACGAAGAATATGTGCTGCCCGGTGCGGTCACCATCAGCGACGCGGCGGCTGAGAAGCTGCTTGCCTCCGGTGACGGCGACGCCGCGCTGCTTTACATATATATTCTGAAAAACGGCGGCAAGCTGAACATAGCCTCTGCCGACGGCGCTTTGAAAATGAACGGCCGCGCCTCAGCCGCGGCTCAGAGTCTGCGCAATATGGGGCTCATAAAGAACACGCCGGAGACCGGGGAGCCGCGCCGCCTTGTAAAGCCCGGGGATGACCTGCCGGATTACAGCAGCCGGGACGTGCAGAATGCCGCGGAGAATGATCCTCAGTTCGCGGCTCTGGTGAATGAGGTGCAGGCCGTTCTCGGCACGATCCTTACCGCCAGCGGGCTCATGGAGCTGCTGGGCTTCTATGATTATCTTGGCCTGCCTCCGGACGTTATCCTCCTGCTGGTAGCCCATTGCGTGGAGGAGCATGAGAAGAAATACGGCGCCGGCAAGCGCCCTACCATGCGGATTATACGCGCCGAGGCCTACAAATGGGCGGACAGGGGCGTGTTCAGTCTTGAAGCCGCGGCGGAGTACATAAAGGGCAGCGAGCGGACAAAGAAACGCAAGAGCGAGATACGCCGCATACTCGGCCTGCAGGATCGTTCTCCGTCGCCCACGGAGGAGCGCTGCATAAGCGAGTGGGCGGAAATGGACGTCAGCGACGAGCTCATAAGCGCCGCATACGATAAAACCGTCCTGAATACGGGACGGCTTGTATGGAAATATATGGACTCTATCTTGAAGAGCTGGGCGCAGAAGGGCCTTAAAACACTGGAGGATGTGCGCACCGGAGACCGCAAGCCCGAGGACGAGATACCGGCGACCTCCGCCCCGTCGGGCGGACAGGAGGAGCTGGCGCGCATGAAGGAATATCTTAAAAAGCTGAAGCAGAGCGGAGAGTGAGCCTATGGCATTGGACGGAAAGCTTCTTGGACGGGCAATGGACCGGCTTGAGGAGTTGAATAGGCGGGACGAGAAGGAACGTCTCGCGCTGCAGGTGGAGGTCTACGAGCGTCTGCCGCGGGTAGCCCAGATAGACCGCATCATTGCCCATTCCTTTGCAGAGGCTGCTTACGCCGCCCTGGAGGATGGCGGAGACCCGGAGAAGGCTCTGCGCAGCATTGCCCTGAAGAACCTTAGTCTTCAGGCTGAGAGGGCCGAACTGATGACTGTGGCGGGCTATTCCCCGGACTGTCTGGACGAGAAGCCGCGCTGCGAAAAATGCTCCGACCGGGGCTTTTACGGCACCAAGCCCTGCGACTGCCTCATGGAGCTTTATAAGGAGGAACAGCGGCTGGAGCTTTCCCAGCTTCTGAAGCTGGGTGAGGAGACCTTCGACTCCTTTGAACTGGATTATTATGACGCCCGCCCCGGAAAGGACGGCACAAGTCCACGGGAGAATATGGAGGTCATTTACGAGATATGCCTGCAGTATGCCCTGCGCTTCGGCGGGGAGCGGGATAATCTGTTCATGACCGGCGGACCCGGTCTGGGCAAGACTTTCCTGTCAACCTGCATCGCCAGGGTGGTTTCGGAAAACGGCTTCTCTGTGGTCTATGATACCGCCGTCAGCGTGTTTGCGCGCTTTGAAGAGGAACGCTTCTCTCGCGCCTATACGGATATGGAGGCTCTGAGGGCCGACCTTGACCGTTATATGAGCTGCGACCTGCTTATACTCGACGACTTGGGTACGGAAATGACCACGGCCTTCACCGTCAGTGCGCTCTATGACCTTGTCAATACACGTCTGCGCACCGGGAAAAAGACGATAATCAATTCCAATCTCGGCATAGAGGATATCCGCCGCCGTTACTCGGTTCAGATAGCCTCACGCCTTCAGGGTGACTATACCGTTCTGCGCTTTGTGGGACGGGATATCAGGCAACTGAAAAAGTGAGAAGCGGAAACCCTGTGTACCGAAGGTAATATAAGAAGGTGACAGCTTCCGGCGCCGCTCTCGAGATTTTCCTGTTTCTGACTATCCCGTACAATACGGAGAAAAAATAAATTTTAGATATTGACGAAAAGAAAAATAAATTGTAAAATACCATAGCTTTGTGCGCGCTGCTGTTATCGTTTGCGAGCAGTTTGAATATGTTTCCCTGCACTGAGAGGGCATATTTTCGTTGCTTTTTATCTAATTCTTTAAAACTTTATCCCGCAAGGTTCAGGAATTTGTTTTAATTTACAGTTGATTAAACGGGAAAAAGTATATATAATGGTGAGGATATAAGGGACGGAGTGCGCCCTGAGCGCCCCGTTCACTGAAAGGAGACAGCTATGCACGAAGGTTTTCACGGCGAACACAGCCATGAGCATACCCATACCCACAGCCACGAGCATACTCACGACGGTGTGACCCATACCCACGAGCATGTCCATGAGCACAGCCATGACCATCAGCACGATGATCAGGGCCTTCCTCACAGCCACGACGAGCTCCATGCCCAGGGCGTTCCCCATGAGCATGACCACGGCGGAGACCCCGCTATGAAGGAGACCCGCGCGCTGCTGGACTTTATGCTCCACCATAATATACACCATGCCGAAGAGCTGGAAGAGCTGGCAGGCAAGCTTCGCGAGATCGGTAAAGCCGAGGCAGCGGAGCGCATCGCCGCCGCAGTTACTCTCTTCAATCAGGGCAACGCGGAGCTTACTGAGGCTCTCATGCTTGTAAGCGAGTAAGGAGGAACTTATATGTGCCTTGCAACCGCTATGGTCAACAAGAGCGGCAATGAGACCGTTCTTGCCAGAAACATCAGCAAAATCAGCATCGAAGGCGCCAACATCGTGATGATAGACATCCTCGGCGAGGAGTTCACCGTAGAGGGAACGCTTATTTCCGCCGACCTTGTAAACGGCGTCGTAAAGATCCAGGCAGCCTGAGCCCGAGGGCTGCGCACGAAAGATTTATTCAGGAGGTAAGCCCATGCCTATCACTATTGCCGTAGCCGGAAAGGGCGGCACAGGTAAAACTTCGCTCAGCGGACTTATCATCCACTACCTGAGCAAAAAGGGGAAGGGGCCCGTTCTGGCGGTAGACGCAGATGCAAACTCCAACCTTAATGAAGTTCTTGGCGTAGAGGTCGAGACCACCCTCGGTGAGATCCGCGAGGAGCTGGCCCAAGCGGAACTCCAGACTCCCAGTCCTATCCCCGCCGGCATGTCCAAGCAGGACTATGCTGAGATAAAGTTCGGCAGTGCTCTCACGGAGATGGATGATTATGACCTTCTCGTTATGGGACGCACTCAGGGTCACGGCTGCTACTGCTTTGTAAACGGCCTGCTTCAGACCCAAATAGCCAAATACGCCGGAAGATACACATACACCGTTGTCGACAACGAGGCCGGTATGGAACATATCAGCCGTGGTGTTCTGCCCGATGTAGATATCATCCTTCTTGTCAGCGACTGTTCACGCCGCGGCGTTCAGGCAGTTGGCCGCATCGCCCAGCTTGTGAAGAGCCTTGACCTTAAGGCAAAAGAGGTCAAGCTCATCATCAATAAGGCCCCCGGCGGCCAGCTCAGCGACGGTATCAAGGAAGAGATCGAGCTCCAGGGCCTCGACCTTCTCGCCGTTGTTCCGATGGACGAACTGGTCTATCAGTATGACACCGAAGGAATCCCCCTTGTTAAGCTGCCCGAGGACGCGCCCGTTAAGGTCGCGGTACGCGATATAATCCAAAAAATACATTTGTAAAAGGAGAATTGAAGATGCCTTTTAAAAAGCCTGTTCAAAAGTACAACGCATCTATCAACACCGTGGAGCTCGGCGTTGGCGACAAGAAGATCGTACTTGGCGGAGAGAATGTCCTGCCTCTGTACACCTTCGACGGCGCCATCGAGAATGCACCCAAGGTAGGAATTGAAATTTCCGACCTCGGCTATGCAGATCAGGTTCCCGGCATCAGCGGCTTCTATGCCGACTGCGCAACCATTGCCGATATGGCAAAGAAGGCTGCTTCCATCGAGGATGTTGATTTTGTCTGCCTCAGACTCGACAGCGCAGACCCCAACGGCAAAGACGCTTCCGTCGAGGATTGCGTAGCTACCGCCAAGGCTGTTGCTGACGCTATCGACAAGCCCCTGGTCATTGCCGGCTGCAAGAACGATGAGAAAGATGCTGCCCTCTTCACCAAGATCGCAGATGCTCTCCAGGGCAAGAACGTTCTCGTTTTCTCCGCCAAGGAAGCCAACTACAAGGGCATTGCTGCTTCTGCCGGCCTTGCTTACAACCAGAAGCTCGGCGGAGAGTCCGCTGTTGACATCAACCTCGCTAAGCAGCTCAACGTTCTCATCACTCAGATGGGCGTTGCTCCCTCCAGCATTGTTATGAACACCGGTACCGCTGCCGCCGGTTACGGCTTTGAGTACGTTGTTTCCACCATGGACCGCGTTAAGGCCGCCGCTCTCGGCCAGAACGACGCTTCCCTCCAGATCCCCATCATGACTCCCGTAGGCTCCGAGACCTGGGGCGTCAAGGAGTCCGTTGCTTCCGAAGAAGATATGCCCGCCTGGGGCAGCCAGGAGAAGAGAGGCATCAGCATGGAAGTCACCACCGCTGCTGCTGACCTCGCTTCCGGTTCCAACGCAGTTATCCTCAGACATCCCGAGTCTGTCGCTGCGGTTGCCAAGCTGATCAAAGAACTTATCTGAGGAGGACTATTGTAATGGCACTTAAAGGTATTGATATATTTAAGCTCACTCCCAAGACCAACTGTAAGGAGTGCGGCAACCCCACCTGCATGGCTTTCTCCATGAAGGTTGCTTCCGGTGCAGTTGAAATCACCAAATGCCCCCATCTTTCTGATGAAGTCCTCGCTAAGGTTAGCGAGTCCAACGCACCTCCCATGAAGTCTATCACTGTTAAGGCCGGCGACACCGAGTACAAGCTCGGCGGCGAGACCGTCCTCTACAGACACGAGAAGACCTTCGTAAGCAAGACCCTCTATGCTATGACCGTCTGCACCTGCATGGACGACGCTACCGTCGACCAGAAGATCGCCGACAGCATGAAGGTCGACTATGACCGTATCGGCGAGCGCATGTACTGCGAGTACATATTCGTCAACTGCAAGGACAATGCTGACAAGTTCACCGCTCTGGCTCAGAAGGCCGCTGCTGCCAACCGCGGCGTAGTTCTCAACTGCACCGATGTTGACACCATGAAGGCCGCTGCCACCGCTATCAAGGATGCCAAGCCCATCCTCAACGGTGCAAACGCTTCCAACTATGAGGCTATGAGCGCTCTCGCTACCGAGCTCGGCTGCGTTCTCGGCGTTTCCGGCGCTGACCTCGATGAGCTCTATGACACCGTTGCCAAGATCGAGGCTCTCGGCAACAAAAACCTCATCCTCGATGTGGGCACCGCTTCCGTTAAGGCCGCTTTCGAGGGTGCTGTTCAGATCCGCCGCGCCGCTCTCCTGAACAAGGACAGAACCTTCGGCTATCCCACCATCGTAAACGTTGGCGCTCTTGCTGCCGGCGACGAGGCTTTCGAGACCGCTCTCGCTTCCCTCTTCACCGTTAAGTACGGCTCCATCGTCGTTCTCAGCGACATGACCTATGCAAAGTCTCTTGCTCTGCACGGCCTGCGCCAGAACGTATTCACCGATCCTCAGAAGCCCATGAAGGTCGAGCCCGGCATCTATCCCCTCAACAAGGCTGACGAGAATGCACCCTGCTGCATCACCGTTGACTTTGCTCTTACTTACTTCGTCGTTTCCGGCGAGCTGGAGCGCTCCGGCGTTCCCTGCAACCTGCTCATCAGCGATGCAGGCGGCTACTCCGTTCTTACCGCTTGGGCTGCTGGTAAGCTGAGCGCAAACACCATCGTTAAGTTCATTAATGAGCATGACATCGCCAACAAGATCAAGAACCGCACTCTCATCCTCCCCGGTAAGGTTGCCGTTCTGAAGGGCGAAGTTCAGGATAAGCTGCCTGACTGGAAGGTCGTTGTTGGTCCTACCGAGGCTGTCGGTCTTGTTAAGTTCATGAAGGAGCTTCAGGCGTAAGCCAAAGTTGCATCCTTATTCTGAATAAAACCATAAGGAGAGATTATTACCATGGGAAAATTTGTAGTCATCGGTGAAAGAATTCACTGCATCTCCCCCGTTATCCGCGAGGCAATGAACACCATGAATCCCGAGCCCATCCTCAAGAGAGCCGAAGAGCAGCTCAAGGCCGGCGCTACTTATCTGGATCTGAACATCGGACCTGCCGAGTCCAATGGCGAGGAGCTCATGAAGTGGGCTGTCACCACCCTGCAGGGTGCTTTTGACAACGTCCCCCTCGCTCTCGACACCGCCAACATGAAGGCTATCGAGGCCGGTATCTCCGTTTACAACCGTGCAAAGGGCAAGCCCATCGTCAACTCTGCTGACGCCGGCGACCGTATCGGTTATCTGGATCTGGCTGCTGCCAACGACGCTATCTGCGTAGCCCTCTGCTCCAAGGCCGGCGTTCCCGCCGACAATGACGAGCGTATGGGTTATCTGCAGGAGATGCTTGAGCGTGGTCTCACCCTCGGCATGGAGCCCGAAGATCTCTGGTTCGATCCCCTGTTCCTTGTTATCAAGGGCATGCAGGATAAGCAGATGGATGTTCTCGAGTTCATCAAGATGATCTCTGAGCAGGGCCTCAACTCTACCGGCGGTCTGTCCAACAACTCCAACGGTATGCCCAAGAACATCAGACCCATCATGGACAGCGCTATGGTTGCTATGGCTATGATGTGCGGCCTCACCTCCGCTATCGTTAACCCCTGCGACCTCCGTCTGATGGAGACCATTAAGTCCTGCGACGTCATCAAGAACGAGACTCTGTACGCTGACAGCTATCTCGAGATCTGATTGCAGAACCACTTGCTCCTAAAAGGACAATGCGGGGAGCGGTAAATCCGCTCCCCGCTTTTTCTTTACTACCGCTTTTTTGCCCGGCGGCGCTCACGGCTGTTCGGTGCGGCACGGGTCCGATTCCCGCTGCTTTAAGCTCAAACAGAGAAAAACACCCTTACGCTGCGGATGCTTTTCTGTATTTGAGAGAAGATTCGTCCCGAAAATCCATAAAAAAAGGAAGGATTCAAAGAATGGAACGTAAGATCACATTTGCAATTGAAGGCATGGGTAATGTGGAGATATCCGCCATCGCCGGTGAAAATATACTTGAGCTGGCAAGAAAGGCGAACGTTGCCATTGATGCGCCCTGCTCCGGCAACGGCTCCTGCGGCAAATGCCGCGTGAAGCTGCTGGAGGGCAGTATTGTCTCAAACATGACCCGTCATATCTCCGAGGAAGAGTATGCCGAGGGCTGGCGTCTAGCCTGCGAAAGCAAGGTCGGCGATAGTGACGCCGTTATCATGGTGCCTGATATCGCCTCCGCTTACCGCAGCAGAATGAAGATAGCAGACCTCACCGACGCCTCCGAGATAGAGGTTTTCAATAACACCAAAGCCGAAATATTCGGCGCCGGCATAGCCACCGGCACCAAGCTCCGCAAGGTATCCGTGGAGCTGACTGAGCCTTCTCTGGATGATGCCATGTCTGACCTGGAGCGCATCTCAATGGAGCTGGAGGCACAGCTCGGCGAGCCCGTTGTGCCCACCCATTTCGCCGTTTCCCGTCTGCCCAAGGCTCTTCGCGTCAGCGGCTTCAAGGCCGACTGCATCATTGAAGAGCGTAACGGTGCCAATGTTCTTATTGACGTTTGGGGCGCAAGCGAGGAGCATAAGCTCTGCGGCATTGCCATCGATATCGGTACGACCACCGTCTCCGCCGTACTTGTTGATATGTCCACCGGCGACATTCTGGCAAAGGCCTCCTCGGGCAACGGCCAGATCCGCTACGGCGCGGATGTCATCAACCGCATTATCGAGGCCACCAAGCCCGGTGGCATCAAGAAGCTCCAGAAGGCTGTTATCGAGGAAACCATCAATCCCATTATCCGGAATATGTGCGCCTCTGCGAAAATCGCCAAGGAGGATGTGTGCCGCGTTGCCGTTGCGGGCAATACTACAATGAACCATCTCTTCGCGGGTATTGACCCTGAGTCTATCCGCATGGAGCCCTATGTACCCGTGTTCATGGATTTTACCGGTATATACGCCGCTGACGTTCAGCTTCCCGTCAATCCCAATGCCGAGCTGGTCATTGCACCCAATATCGGCAGCTATGTGGGCGGCGATATCACCGCCGGTACTCTTGCTTCCATGATATGGAACAGCGAGGAAATGGCTCTCTTTATCGATTTGGGCACCAACGGCGAGCTGGTATTCGGCAACTCTGACTTCCTTATGAGCTGCGCCTGCTCCGCCGGCCCCGCCTTTGAGGGCGGAGACATAAGCTGCGGTATGCGCGCCACTGACGGCGCCATCGAGAGCTGCACCATTGATAAGGAGACCCTTAAGCCCACGCTCGGTATCGTCGGCCCTGCGGGTACCAAGCCCATCGGCCTCTGCGGATCCGGACTTATCGACACCGTTGCCGAGATGTTCCGCTGCGGTATCATCAATCCTCTGGGCAAGATAAACGTGGAAGGCGAACGCATCCGCACTGACGAGTATGGCATGAAGAGCTACGTTATCGCCTTCGCGGACGAGAGCGAGACCGGACGCGAGATCGCCCTGACCGAGGTCGACTTGGATAACTTTATCCGCGCCAAGGGCGCCATCTTCTCCGCTATTAAAATCATGCTCGAATCCCTTGACTTCCCCATTGAGGTCATTACAAAGGTCATCATCGCCGGTGGTATTGGCAGCGGCATCAATATCAAGAATGCCGTCCGCATCGGTATGCTCCCCGACATAGATAAGGAGTTTTACAGCTATATCGGCAATTCCTCCCTCTCCGGCGCTTACGCTATGCTCATTTCCGAGGAGGCCCGCGACAAGGTCACCGAGCTGAAGAACAACATGACATATATGGAGCTGAGCAGCAATCCCGGTTACATGGATGAGTTCGTGGCCTCCTGCTTCGTGCCCCATACCAATGCGGCCCTCTTCCCCTCCGCAATGGAAGACTGATAGGACTATCCCGTGCCGTCTGCCTGTTTCGGCGGGCGGCACGATACTAAACCCAGAATGGAGCGATATATATGGAAAAAAGGGAAATAGTCAATAATCTGCAGGGCAAGCCCTTTGAGCATTACTGCGCCATGTACCGGGAGCTTGAACCCGAAGAGATAGCCAGCCGCTGCCATGTGGAGTATCATGCCGAAGAAGGCGAGTTCGAGCTTACTTTCCTTGGCAACCGATACCGCGTGACCTTCCCGGATTATTCCGCCCGCTGCATCGATAAGAAGTACCCCGCCGACCAGCTCAACGGTTTGGGAAAGGGCTATATCCTTCTGCTGCGCCACCTTATCGAGGGCAGGAGCGCACCCTGGATGGGACGCTTCTGCGCATATAAGGAGATGCCTTGGGGCAATCTGTATAATCAGCAGTTTTCAGGCCGATGCCTGAGCCGTATGGCCTTTACCTACGGCAAGCGCATCGACGATTTCCGTGCCATCATGGAAGCTATGGGAGCACAGCCTATCAAAAACGGCGACGCGGGCTACGAACTGGAATTCATGCCCTGCCTTCGCCTGCAGCTTATGATGTGGGAGGCGGATGATGAGTTCCCGCCCTCCGCTCAGTTCCTCTTCAGCGATAATTTCCCGGAGGCCTTTGCTCCCGAGGACCTGGCCGTGGTGGGCGACGTTACCCTTAACGCCATGAAAGAGACCGAAGCCTGGCTGAAGGCGAATAAGTAAGGTGGAAAGCTATGTCTGATAAAATCTACTTCCATGACCACGGCGACGGTCAGGTCCATTGCCATACTCACGGCTCCGCCGGACATACCCATTCGCCGGAGACTACCAAAGCAGTGGTCAACCGCCTGGCCCGTGCCATCGGCCACCTGGAATCCGTGAAGAAAATGGTGGAGGAGGGCCGCGACTGCTCCGAGGTGCTGGTGCAGCTTGCCGCGGTTCGCAGCGCCATCAACAACACCGGCAAGGTCATTCTGAAGGAGCATCTTTCCACCTGCATCGTTGACGCTATAGAGTCGGGAAGCAGCGAAGAATTGGACGAGCTGAACCGCGCCATCGAACGTTTCCTGTAAAATCAAAACGAAATCGGCAACAAGAAACAGAATAAGGTGTTGACAAACACCAAAATGTGGAATATGATATTAAGTGCTTAATGGTGAAATGCCGTTTGTAAACAAATGGAGGTCTTGCCGAATGTCTGTTGAAATAAAAAAGCTTGCTTGGATGCTGGACAATCTTTTTATGCTTCGCCGCACCCTGCTGACGAAGACTATGCTCAATACAGGCCTGTATTTTGGACAGCTCCCCGTTTTGATGTATATTTCCAACCATGAGGGATGCACCCAAAAAGAGATAGCCGATTGGATGAAGGTGTCCCCGGCGTCAATAGCTCTTTCCACCAAGCGCCTTCAGAAGGCCGGATTTATTGAAAAGACAGTAGACAAGGAAAACCTCCGCCGCAATATGCTCAGCATAACGCCTGAAGGACGGGAAACGGCTATCCGCTGCCGTGAAAACCAAATAAAGTTTGACAGGAATATGTTTGGCTGCCTTAGTGATGAAGAAGCCTCGGAGCTTGCCAAGATAGTAGATAAGCTTATCGATAACCTCACCGAGGGTAAGGGCTTCGATTTGGATTTTGTTCCGATGATGGAAATGGACGACCGCATCCAGCAAAGACTTGAAAATCCTGATGAGGATAACAGGCAGGAAATAGAAGATTAAAATGCGAAATATCGGCGGTCGGATTTCTCCGGCCGCCTTTGCTCTATTTTTTCCGGGAGGTGTGCGGAATGATGATCTCAACAAAGGGGCGCTATGCCTTGCGTGTTATGGTAGACCTTGCCGAGCATGATAACGGCGAATATGTGGTGCTTATGGATATCGCGAAACGCGAGGAGCTGTCGGAGAAGTATCTGGAGGGAATCCTTGCCACGCTCAGCCGTGCCGGATTTGTTCAGGCTCTGCGCGGCCGGGGCGGAGGATATAAGCTTGCCCGTGCTCCTGAAACCTATACCGTGGGCAGCATATTGAAGCTCACTTCTGGCTCTTTTGCCCCCGTTGCCTGCCTTGGTGATGAGGAAAATCACTGTGAACGCGCGGATAAGTGCAGCACTTTGCCAATGTGGACCAAGCTCAACGAGCTGCTGGATGAGTTCTTCGAGGGAATAACCCTCGCTGACCTCATGAGCAAGCCGGAAGAGGATGAGAAATGAACATCAAGGCGCGGAGCGAAACGCTCCGCGCCATTTTGTTGTTTTTAGAATGGGCAATGCCGCGGTTCGCCATTTGAACCGCGGCATTGATGTTTGTAAGAAAGTGAGGATGGAAAAATGATGAGATGTGCCCGGCGGCTGGCATTGCGGCGGGGCGTTGGCCATCCGTGAATATTTTCGCGGCATCGCCTCCCGCGCCTCCGGGGAACTGATATAATAATGCCCCTTAAATATCAACTGAGAATAAACCCCAAGTGAACAATTTGTGAATGTTTTCCTTATCTTGCTTTGCGGTAACGCGCCAGCTCTCTGTTTATCTTCTCCGCATCGCAGCGTATCGGCTTGCCGGTGCAGCGGCAGGCGGGCTCGATACGCCCAGGCGTTAGAGCAAGTACCGAACCACAGGTGAGCTCTACATAATATGTGTACCGTTCCGGATCGTAGGCGATGACGTCGGCCAGCAGAAGCCCATCAGGCGCAGACGGAGTGTATATAAGCCGCTCGGCTATCTCCCGCTCCGGACGGGTGGGAAATATCTCCAGCATGGCACAGCCGCCCATTGGAAGCATTACGCACAGTGTAAAAATTATGGCGAAAAGCTTCTTCATTGTGTTCTCCGTTCCTTTGTACTGAAATAGTTTTATGGTTTCAGACATATTATAAAACAAAATGTTTTATAAATCAATAGAACAAATTGTTTTATCTATAATTTTTGTGAATCCAAATGCAAAGGAGTTCACACTATGTATAGACGTATACGCGACCTGCGGGAGGACAGCGACCTGCTTCAGAAGGACGTAGCCCGGTACCTTCAGTGCACTCAAGTCTGCTATTCCTATTATGAAATAGGGCGGAGGGATATACCCACGGATGTGCTCATAAAGCTGGCAGAGTTTTATAATACCAGTACGGACTATCTCCTCGGCGTCACTGATGAGAAAGCGCCGTACCCGAGGGCTGCTCAGACAGAATAGCTGTTGTTTTGGCTGTTTGCTGTTATTGTGATGCACGCCCCCCTCTGAGCGGTAATACGCATGAAAAAACGCAGCCCTTCGCCATAGCGAAAGGCTGCGTAACGCTTATGTATCAAATTACTCGTGGTCTACCTTATACATGTGCTCGATGAGGTCGAGAACTTTGTTGCTGTAGCCCCATTCGTTATCGTACCAGGCGACGACCTTCACGAAGGTGTCGGTGAGTGCGATGCCGGCGCCGGCGTCGAAGATGCAGGTGCGGGGGTCAGAGACAAAATCAGTGGAGACTACGGGGTCCTCGGTATAGCCGAGAATGCCCTTCAGCTCGCCCTCGGAGGCGGCCTTCATGGCGGCGCAGATCTCGTCATATTTAGCGGGCTTTTCAAGGTTTACGGTCAGGTCAACAACGGAAACGTCCAGAGTGGGAACACGCATGGACATGCCGGTGAGCTTACCGTTAAGGCTGGGAATGACCTTACCCACGGCCTTGGCAGCTCCGGTAGAGCTGGGTATGATGTTGCCGCTGGCCGCTCTGCCGCCGCGCCAATCCTTGACGGAAGAGCCGTCAACGGTGCGCTGGGAAGCAGTAATGGAATGAATAGTGGTCATAAGGCCGTCCTTAATGCCCCAGTTATCGTGGAGCACCTTGGCAAGGGGAGCCAGACAGTTTGTTGTGCAGGAGGCATTGGAAACGTAATCCATATCCTTGGTGTAGGTGTTGTGGTTTACGCCCATTACGAACATGGGAGTGTCATCCTTGGAAGGAGCTGTCATAATGACTTTCTTCGCACCGGTGGCTAGATGAGGAGCGGCTTTCTCCTTGGTGAGGAACTTACCGGTGCACTCAGCCAGATATTCAACGCCCCACTTGCCCCAATCCAGATTGTTGGGGTCGCGGTCACTGCAGGTGGGTATCTCTTTCCCGTTGATGATGATGGAGTGGTCGGTATAGCCAATATCGGCGTCAAAAATGCCGTGCACGGTATCGTACTTGAGCAGATATGCCATGTAATCGGGGGTGACTGTGCTGTTGATGCCGGTGAATTCAATATCCTTGTGCTCCAGACCGGCGCGCAGAACGAGTCTGCCGATGCGGCCAAAGCCATTGATGCCTACTCTGATTGACATAACTATCTCCAATCTGCCTCCGTCTTGCGGAAAGCGTTATATATATTGGTTTGGGTCGGCGTTGAATGCTGTGCTGCCGCATACCCATTAATTTTAATAATATACCTGTCTGGCGGCAAATTCAAGACCCGGAGAGTATAAATTTTCCGGTGGGAAATAATGCTTGTATATGTTGGGACGAAGTAGTATGATAATAATATCCGTAGCGCGGATATTATATTGGATTTTAGCCGCTTTGCTCGTCCCGCACGGGACAACCGCAAAGCATGGCAAATTATATCATGACGGCTTTACCGACATGATATAATCTTCAGAAAAGATATATAGCTTGTGAGGATAAACGATGTATGATTTCGGTGAAGGCCTGGTTCTTGGCGGCCTGCTCGAACAATTGAAAAGCGCCGCGGTGGCTGTATCTGAGGGCGCGGTCTGCGATTATAACAGCGCCGCGGTGAAGATATTGCCGGAGCTGCGCGAGGGAGAGCGACTGTGCGAGCCTGAGCCGGGCGTTATCGAACTCTGCGGAGTGGCGCTTGAGGCAGTGAGCTTTGAGCTGGAGGGATATACGGTGTATACCTTTGCCGCTCCCGCCCGCACCGCTGTTGAAACAGCTCTTCCTCTGCTGGAAAATCTCAGCATGGCTATAAGGGAGTCCCTGAGTTCCTCCTTCGTTGCCTCCGAGTTTATCGCGAATACTGCCGAGCGGGAGCGTGCCATGGGACTGGAACGGTATAATGCCATCCTGCGCCATGAGCAATATAAGCTGCTGCGTCTCGCTGAAAATCTGCAGGAACTCTGCGCCCTGAGCAGGGCGGATAATGTGCTCTCGCCCTCGCTGTTTGAACTGGATGAGCTATGCTCCAACGTGATGGATACCGTTGGCGCGATGATGAAGGAACGGGGACTGAAGCTGCGTTTTTCCGCCGAAGGAGCCGGATTCGTGATCTATGCTGATATGCGCCGTGTAGAGCGTATGCTGCTGGAGGTGCTGGCTGACAGCGCGGAGCTATGCAGCTCGGGCTGTACGGTCTCCATGAGTCTGAAGCGCGACGGCTCGCGGTATTATATAATAATAGAGGATGACGGACGCGGTATTAAGAGCGAGGAGTATTCCGATGTGTTTGAGAGCTTTGCCCGGCCGATGCGCCCGGAAGGGGAACTCAATGATATTAGTCTTAGCCTGAGCGTGGCACGCAACGTGGCTCTGTGCCACGGCGGCGGCTTTGTGCTGGACTCTGAGCCGGGGCGCGGCACAAAGGTGGTCATCAGTCTGCCTGCCGGCTGCCCGAGAAGGACGGAGATGAATAGCAGCCGCGTGGAGTATGCGGCCAATCCGCTGCGCCCGGTGCTGACCGCGTTTTCCGGAATTCTGGATTATAAGTATTTTGCCCCGCCTTACCTTTGATGTGTATAAGAGGGCGGAAAACGGTAAAAATAAAAAATCAAAATTTTTTAGGAAAAGCTATTGACAAATCTCAAGATTATGCTTATAATGAACAAGCTTTGTGAAGTGAATATGCGAGAGTGCTGGAACAGGTAGACAGGCACGTTTGAGGTGCGTGTGCTTAGTGGCGTGTGGGTTCAAGTCCCATCTCTCGCACCAAAGCTTGGAGGATCGGGCGCAAGCCCTTTCCTCCAATTTAAACCAAATATTTGCGCGAGTGGTGGAATTGGCAGACTCGCTAGATTCAGGTTCTAGTGTGCATTACGCACGTGCGGGTTCAAGTCCCGCCTCGCGCACCAAAGAGACAGTCGAAAGGCTGTCTCTTTTTCTATCAGTCAATCCTTGCCAAGGCGGCTAAAGCCCTTGATTTTCCTGAGAAAACGGAAAATCAGGGGCTTTTTTGCGTGTTTGCGGCTATTGTTGCGTAGTTGTATGCGTAGTTGTAAATGTTATCATCTGTTTCCGCCGGCGATGCCGGCGTTGGGCGGCGCGGGGGAAGGTGAATGAAAACTTATCTGGCCGGCCGCTGCGGACATTTCAGTCAAGCTCAGCGTATTTCACATTCTCTTTTTCACGGTTCATCCGCGTCCGGCCACTGCACTCTGATATCCGCCTTCGCCGCTGCTATACGTGCTGTAAGAGCATCAGTCTTGGTGGTATTGCCCTCTGCGGCGTAATATGCCCACTGCTGTGCCGCTGCTGTTACGGTCAGCAGTTCGCCGTACCACTCAACGCAAGGCAGAGTATTATATGCCTGCTCACGCAGTTCTGCCGGTATCAACTCCTGGGATTCGGGGGCCGGCGGCTCGGTCTCTGTCCACACTCGGGCTATCTGACCGTCCCGCTCCTCCCAATGGGATATGTAATACTTTTCCTCACCCCCGGTCTCGGGCATAGCTGTGTCGATTATGGGCGTATATCCCGCGTTGACGTAGATATTGCCGCTCGGGTTATATACCATGCGGCCGTTGATGTGCAGCGGGTTTGGGGCTATAACGGGTTCTCCGTTGATAAGTGTTCCGTATTTCATCTTGCGTTACCTCCTGAGTGTGTAAGATAGCTTGCCTCAATAGGGCAGGCGGGTATGCTGCCGGATGTCTGTATGATTTGCCCACAGCCCTTGGGCTGTGTAAGGCGGGCTGGAGCATGGTAAAACGGTTCGGGATTTAATAACGCATAAATTATTTCGACCGGCGTTCCTGACTCATACTGCAGCGCGATCCAATTAAGAAGCTTACTTGTTATCACCGCTGTGCTATCTGCGGTATAGTCCGCACCCGTTACAGCATTCTCAACAATCAGGTATAGTTTTCCTCCATATGAAGCGGACAACCCTTGCGCTTTGAGACCTTGTCCGATATTTTCCCCGTGAGAGCAAATAGTATCGGAATTAAAGGCACAGTTTTTGATATCGGCCCCATCTTCTTTTACGAAGAACGCAGCTCTCGATGAATTGTTGAAATTTAAACGAAAACTATACTTGTCAGGGGAAAGTGTAATTTTTCTGCATCTCCTGATGCCCCGACCCGTCTGCGCGTCCCACTCATCCCGGATGTCGGTGCCCGGGATAGCCCACAGCTCCGGGGCGGCAACTTGTCCGCCGTCGTAGTATGGGGTGTATGGCGAAGCTGTGGAACCGGGCTCAACCATAGCGTTTGTTATGATGATCTTACCGGCCTCAACTGTGCTTGGGATATGTAGTCCGAATCCGATATAATAGCAATCTTCCGGAATTGTTACTGTCACTGATGATGTTCCGGTATTTCCGGCGAGAATCCCATTGCCGTCGCGAGCGCTTGAAATGTATGTATCATTGATGTCTTTGAACCAAATCCTGACATAGACAGTGTCTTCACCAGTAAATCCGGCTGCGTCAATGAATGCGCTATATGTATAGGTTTCGCCCACACGAAAAACATTCTTTGCCTGCACTAATGGAGACCATTTGCCATTACTAAAACCAAAAAAATGTCCTTCTTCTTCAAAAATACAGGGTTCAAATTGGAAATTATTGAATAAATTTCTCCCCAGGCTCACAACGATCCCATCATTGCACACCGGCATAACAGGCGCATCCGGCGCCGGTGTGCCGTCCTGCACAGCCGCGCCATACAGCCTAACACTCGGAATTACACACTTTACACCATTATCCCAGCTCACCAGGCCGCCACCGGAGACTTTCGGCGCGGCGTACTGTGCCATCATGACGTTATGCAGTTGTCGATTCATCGGCGAGCACCTCCGTCCATGCGGCGAGATATTTGTCACCCAGCGTCACCACGCTTATCCAGTACATAGAGCCGGGAGAAAATACAGGCTCCGCAACCGCCCAAATAAGCGTGTCGGGTACTGCTACGGTTATGCTGTCCGCCGACGCTGTAAAAACAAGTCCCCACTGCTCCGCCTTGCCCTCATCTCCAACGGCAAAGCCCTCGATGGTCAGCGCCGCAACAGGGTCGGCACATCGGGTCTCGGTGTTGTTGCCCAGAGTCAGTGTCAGCTCTGCTCCGGCGACGTTTACCACAGCTATCTGTCCGCCCCTGGCAAGGAGCATCCAGTCCTCACCCTCGACAGGGGTTACGCCGGTGCTGCTGCGCAGGGCAAGCCAGCTATCACCGCTGTGTTCAACGGCGTTGAGCCGCTCATAGATTGCCGCGGAGTCATATGCGCCACGCGGTACGATGCTTACCGTGCCCAAAATTGTTTTTGCCGCTATATTATCCATTGATACTTACCTCCAATTTTCCTGTTTGTTCGTTCAGGGCAAAAAGCGGTCCCGAATATCGTGTGGGCATGTAGACACTGAGAGTACCCGCTGCCGGGTCTACGTCAAAGGTCGCATACAGCGTGTTACCCCCGTAATGCTCCCCACTGTCCACATAGGCTGCTTTTTTTGCGTCCCAGACCCACCATGTTTCGGTTTCCGGGTTGGGATATGGCTGCTTGATAGCCGCCGTTTCCGCTCTGTCCCGCGCATTTTCCGCACCGGCACGGGCACTCTCAGCGCCTTCTTTGGCAAGCTCGGCCGCGTTCTTAGCGTCCTCGGCGCCCTGCTTATCCTGATCTGCCGCCATCGCGCTTGTCTCGGACTGCCGTGCAGCGTTCTCCGCCGCTTCCCGGTCCGCGGCGGTCTGTATCAAAATCTGGTCTATTACCCCGGGCGTGGGTAATGCACCGGGCTCAGCTTCTTCAGCGCCGCGCTGCACTTGTAGGCGTTCGGTGTATATGGTTGGCAAACGCTGGTTTTCTTTCAGGCCATATACGCCTATGCGCAGATATCCGTTAGGCAGCAGCGTTTCCCACGGAATGACCGCTTTGCCGCCGTCTATTGCCACCTTGCGGGTCACCATTTTACCGATGGCTCTGCCTTCGAACACCGCCACCGGCGAATAGCCGTCCCATGCGTTGTCAAAGGTGAATTCCACCTTGTATACATTGACCGTCCCGGCGACCAGCATGTCCATGCCTGTGATTTTGATGTTCTGATTTTGTACCGTTATTTTCATGCTTCATCTCCTTCTTTCATATTGATAGGGGGCCTCATTGCGTACATTCGTTCTGCTCACGCTAAACGTATCAGATAAAACGTAATAAATCAAGTGACATTTTACGTGTTGGGGTAATTTTCGCTTCGCCGGGAAAATAATCCGTTATCTGAATCTTCACTACGGATTGTCTTTACATTTGCAGACCGAAATGACACGGAAACGCGGCTTTACACAGTTCGGTGAAGCATAAAGACGGGCTGGCCAAATATTTGCAGTTTTGAGCATTGAATTTATAGAACTTATGTAGTACAATAATGTGCACAGATTTTATTGACAGAGGTTTTGCGATATGATGATTACAAACGACATCAAATATCTCGGCGTCAACGACCATAAGATAGATCTCTTTGAGGGACAGTATGTGGTTCCCAACGGCATGGCTTATAATTCCTACGCCATTATGGACGAGAAGATAGCCATCATGGACACCGTGGACGCGAATTTCACCCACGAGTGGCTGGATAACATCCAGAACACACTCGGCAGCAGAAAGCCGGATTATTTGATCGTTCAGCATATGGAGCCAGATCACTCGGCGAACATTCTGAACTTCACCAAGGCGTATCCCGGGGCGAAGATAGTGTCCTCCGTGAAGGCCTTTGCGATGATGAAGAACTTCTTCGGCACTGACTTTGCGGACAAGCAGGTCATAGTCGGAGAGGGGGATACCCTCTCTCTCGGCAAGCATGTACTCACCTTCGTCACCGCGCCTATGGTACATTGGCCCGAGGTCATCGTGACCTATGACAGCACAGATAAGGTCCTGTTCTCCGCCGACGGCTTCGGTAAGTTCGGCGCTCTCGACGCGGAGGAGGATTGGGCCTGCGAGGCAAGACGCTATTATATAGGCATTGTCGGCAAGTACGGCGCCCAGGTACAGAATTTGCTGAAAAAGGCGGCAGGGCTGGACATTCAGATAATTTGCCCCCTGCATGGCCCTGTGCTGACTGAGAATCTCGGCTATTATCTCGGCCTGTATAACACATGGTCCAGCTATCAGCCTGAAGAGGACGGCATCATGATCGCCTATACCTCCGTTTACGGAAACACCAGAAAGGCTGTTATGCAGCTCGCTGAAAGACTGAGAGCCAACGGCTGCCCCAAGGTGGTTGTGAATGACCTCGCAAGATGCGACATTGCCGAGGCTGTTGAGGACGCTTTCCGGTACAGCAAGCTCGTTCTTGCCACGACCACATATAACGCGGAAATATTCCCCTTTATGCGCGATTTCATCCAGCATCTCATAGAACGCAACTATTCGAACCGTACCGTTGCTTTCATCGAGAACGGAAGCTGGTCGCCCATTGCCGCGAAGATAATGAAGGGAATGCTGGAAAAGAGCAAGAACCTTACTTACGCTGAAAATACCGTGAAGATACTGTCCGCTCTGAACGAGGAGAGCACCGCTCAGCTCGAAGCGCTGGCCGATGAACTCTGCCGTGATTATCTGGCTCAACAGGATTCCACCGCGAACAAGAACGACCTGAACGCTCTGTTTAACATCGGCTATGGACTGTATGTCGTCACCTCCAATGATGGCAGAAAGGATAACGGCCTTATCGTAAACACCATCACTCAGGTTACGAACACTCCCAACAGAATAGCTGTGACCATAAATAAGGATAATTATTCCCACCATGTCATCAAGCAGACTGGCATAATGAACATCAATTGCCTTACTGTGGACGCTCCATATAAGGTGTTCGAGCGCTTCGGCTTTACCAGCGGCAGAAGCGTGGATAAATTCGAGGGCTGCGAGCCTCTGCGCTCTGACAACGGCCTTGTGTTCCTGCCCCGCCATATCAATTCCTTCATGTCGCTCAAGGTCGAACAGTATGTTGACCTCGATACCCACGGCATGTTCATCTGCTCCGTGACCGAGGCGAGAGTCATTTCCAATAAAGAGACCATGACATATACCTATTATCAGAACAATGTCAAGCCCAAGCCCGCCACTGAGGGAAAGAAGGGTTTTGTCTGCAAGGTGTGCGGATATATCTACGAGGGCGACGAGCTGCCCGAGGATCTCGTTTGCCCCCTGTGCAAGCACGGCGCGGCGGATTTTGAGCCGATAGTGTAAAATATAAATATACCATATACAAGAAATGAGGAGGTTTTTACTATGAAAAAATATGTATGCGACATCTGCGGTTGGGTCTATGACGAGGCTGCCGGCCTGCCCGAGAAGGGTATCGCTCCCGGTACCAAGTTTGAGGATCTGCCAGAAGATTTCGAATGCCCCATGTGCAGCGTGGGCAAGGATAACTTCAGCGAAGAAGCGTAAATCAATAATCCGGTATCGGCCAGCGGCTGATACCGGATTATTGTGTATATATGTCTGTAAATGTCAAAACCGTTGACAGCCGCTCTTTAACTATGTATTATTAAAATAATAATAACTTTTGCGAAAGTTTTACCGACCCGAGGGCAAAACAAAACTGAGAAAGGAAGATGAACCATGAGCGTCCCGAAGTTTGATAAGAGCGAGCTGGAAATCGTAGGCTATTCGGAATCCCTGTTCGGCATGCCCGCCACCCCGATCTACAACTATCCCTGCTCCGTACGCGAGGCCGTCAAGGCGACGTTTCGCCGCGAGCCCTATTGGCAGGTGTCCGGCAGCGATATGAAGATGATGACCCCCAAAGTCATCCCGGATAATATTGCCCGCGCCTTCGTTTTCGAGGCCGAGCGCGTAGAGCCCGTTGTAGGTGAGCTTGTGCCGGATATGTTCGGCATAGAGTGGGAGTACGTTCCCTCCGCCGGCGGCTCGATGGTTCGCCCGGGCAAGCCCTTTGCCGAGGACGCCTGGGAGCTGCTGGAGAAGGTGAAGTGGCCGGAGCCCGATACCTGGGATTGGGCGGGCAGCGCCGAGGCCAACAAGGATTATTTCAGCAAGGATACATATAATACCATCTGCTTCCTCAACGGCTGGTTTGAGCGCCTCATCTCCATGATGGAGTTCGAGGGCGCGCTCATGGCTCTGTATGACGAGGATCAGAAGGAGGCCGTGAAGCAGTTCCTCGATAAGCTCTCCGACCTTTATATCAATATTCTGGGCCACTGCATCGACGCTTATCCCGAACTGGACGGCTTCTCCATGCATGACGACTGGGGCGCTCAGAAGGAGACCTTTTTCTCTCCCGAGCTCTGCGCCGAGATGATAGTGCCCGCCATGCGCAAGGTCACGGACTATCTCCATAGCCGCGGCAAGACCTGCGAGCTTCATTCCTGCGGTCAGAACCTGAAGCAGGTTCCCAATATGATAGCCGCCGGCTGGGATGCGTGGTTCCCCCAGAACATCGTGGATTCCCGCCTGGTCTATGAGCTTTACGGCGATAAGCTGCTCGTGGGCGTAGACCCCCGTATAGACGTGGAGGGCAAAACCGATGATGAACTGCGCGCCGAGGCACGCGCTTTCGTGGATCAGTATATGCAGCCCGGCAAGCCCTGCTTCTTGGGTCATACCGCCGTCGCAAACGCGCCCGCCTTCCGTGAGGAGCTTTATGCCTATTCCCGCAAAAAAGCCTGCGGCGAGGTCTGATTGAAGACATGATACACACATCCCCCGGCCATTTGGCCGGGGGATAGCTTTTCGCATGATTGAGCGGCAAACGCCGTTTCGAGTTTATCTCGCGCGCAGCTCCCAGAATGCCACCGCGCTGGCGGCGGCTACGTTCAGAGAGTCCACTCCGTGAGCCATCGGTATCTTTACCGTGTAATCGCAGTCGGCGATGGTGCTTGCGGAAAGGCCGTCGCCTTCCGTGCCGAGCACGATTGCCAGCTTTTCCTCGGCGGCAAGCCGGGGATCATCTATGCTCGCGGAATGATCGCTGAGAGCCATAGCCGCGGTCTTGAAGCCAAGCTCCCGCAGACGCGCCAGTCCGGGCTGCGGCCACTGCGACGGTTCATTGCCGATGCGCGCCCAAGGTATCTGGAACACCGTGCCCATGCTGACCCGGGCGGCGCGGCGGTAGAGGGGGTCGCCGCAGGTTGGGGTGAGCAGCACCGCGTCCATGTTCAGTGCGGCGGCGGAGCGGAATATGGCGCCCACGTTGGTGGCATCAACGATGCCCTCCAGCACCGCTATGCGGCACGCACCCTCGCAGACCTCCTCGACGCTGCGGGGTTTGGGGCGGCGCATGGCGCAGAGCACGCCCCGGGTCAGCTCATAGCCGGTAAGCTTGGCGAGTATGGCCTGTTCAGCGGTGTAAACCGGGATGCTGCCGCAGCGGGAGATGATCTCCGCCGCCTGTCCCTCTATGTGCTTTGGCTCCATCAGCAGGGAGACCGGCTCGTAGCCAGCGTCAAGCGCCGTGGCGATGACCTTGGTGCTCTCGGCGATGAATATTCCCTTTTCCGGCTCCAGCCGGTTGCGGAGCTGCGCCTCGGTCAGCCGGGCGTAAGCGTCCAGCTCGGGCGCGTCGAAATCGCTTATTTCTATAATGTTGGGCATAATGCCCCTCCTTGCCTGATTTATATAAGCTCTCCTGAATACCAGCCGAACACGCCGTTGTGCTTGACGTAGTGGCCGCGGGGCGTGCTGTGCAGCAGCGAAACCTCATCGCCGGCCTGGATGGGGAGCACATAATCGGTATAGTCTGCGCAATGGGTATCGTTCTCGTAAAGATAGTGGTCATAGACCCACATTTTCTGACCGGTGCGGATGTGCTCAACATAGCTGAAGCCGTTATCTTTTTCCAGCACCCGTACACTGCCGTCCATCCATGTCAGTACGGAAAAATCAGTCGATGTCTCCTGCGAGCTTGCGGCATGGTAGACGGGAAATGCGTCATAGCGGTAGTTTATTAATTCGTTTGCTTTGCAATCAATATCCGGTATGGCGAGCATATTAAGCTGTCCTTCCACCTTGAGGCCGCTGCCGCCGTCGATAGAGATTATTTTCTCTTCTGTGTCTATTATAGGATCATAAGAGGGTAAGCCGTGCTTGTAATTGAATACCGGCCAATGCCCCACGACAACGAACTTATCGAACCGCATACCTGCGTTACGGAAATCATCGAATTTCAGCAATCGCATGGCATCATACCCGGCGAGCTTGTCCGTTTCGGCTTCAGGCAATCCGCCATGCACAAAAATGAAATTCTGTGTTTCCAAAACGGTAGGTCTACTTCGCAGAAAATCCAGCTCCGGGCTGAAGTGTTCCAGAATTTTGTCCTTTGCAGAAAGCATATCTTCCGGGCTTTGAGGATATATTCCGAGCTCTGACAGCATTTCATCATATAAAATTTTGCCATAATAATATGCCTTGCGCGATTTCAAAAGGAACTGATAAAAGGCTTCTGCGTTATCGGCGCAGAGCTCGTCGATGAGCTGAACACGTAGAACATCAACGTTACCTGCCAAGACAACTACGTTGCCTTGTTTGTGCAAGTCCATGATATATCGCAGGGTTTGGAGACTTTCAGGTCCTTTTTCCACGATATCTCCGATGATTACCAAAAGGTCTCTGTCACAAAATTTGGCTTTTGCGAGAACGTTTTTTAAATAGCTCAACTGTCCGTGAATGTCGCTTGTGACGAGGATGCGCCTGTTCGGAACGATGTCCATTCTTAAAATTTCAATTTCCATTAATGCGGCCTCCAACGGTGTATTGATACTTTTACTCAGCCTCCGGGTGCAAATCCGCCTCCGTCAGTGTCAGCAGATCCTGACGGGTGGGCGCCTCCATAGCCGCCACACGGTCGGAGTGGCGGGCGACGGCTTTTTCAAAGATGTTGCGCACGTCCCGGGCGTTGCCAAAATTCTCGTCGCGGTTCTCGTAAAGCTCGTTAAACAGCTTTTCGGCGTAGGCCAGCGCGGCTTCGTTGGGCTCATACTGATTTTTGGCGCACTGAGCTTTGAATATTTCAAACAGCTCTGCCCCGTTGTAATCCTCAAAATGAAAATACTTGCCGAAGCGGGACTCGAGACCCGGGTTGGAGGAGATGAATCGCTCCATTGGCTCGGGATATCCCGCCGCGATGACAACAAGCTCGTCGCGCTCGTCCTCCATGAGCTTCAGAATGGTCTCGATGGCCTCCTGCCCGAAATCGCTGCCGCTGCCGCCCTCCGGGGCAAGAGCGTAGGCCTCGTCGATGAAGAGAATTCCACCCATAGCCTTTTCGATGGCCTCGCGGGTCTTTATGGCCGTCTGACCGACGTAGCCCGCCACCAGCGCGGAGCGGTCGACCTCCACCAGCGTCCCCTTTTCCAAAACACCGATGGCGTGGTATAGCCGGGCCAGCAGACGGGCGACGGTGGTTTTGCCGGTGCCGGGGTTGCCGGTGAACACCATGTGCAGGGAAAGGTCGGGCACGGCGAGGCCGTTTTCCATGCGGAGCTTGCGCACCTTTATAAGATTTATAAGGCTGCGCACATCCTTCTTGATCTGCTCCATGCCAACAAGTGAATCCAGTTCGGCGAGCAGCTCATCTACGCTTTCGGCCGGCTCGGCTGATTCTTCCGCATCTGTGGGAACGTTGCCACGCTCGGCTTCTACAGGAGCGTCACCCTCACAGCGCAGCCGTACGGCCTTATGCTTGCCGCCGGCAGGGGGGAGCGTGTCGTCGAAGTCCATAATATTGTCGCTGACGGCGGCCTTATTCAGCAGCTCGGCGGCGGCGCTGATGTAGGCCGTTTCCTCGGGCTGCATCCCGCTGCTGCAAAGGCGCAGGAGCAGGGCGCGGAAAAACGCTGTCATATCGCCGCATACGCTCTGTCCCAGACTGCGGTCAAGTATGGCCCGTGCCCTGAAAAAATCGGGTACGGCGATGGCTGCGTCAGAGGAGGCTGCCGTTACCACCTCCCAATAAAGGTAGCTGGGGCGGGGGCGGTTCTTAGAGTATATCTCGTTTATGGCCTTGACGTGCTCGTCGCAGAGCTTGTGGCAGTGCCAGAGACCAAAAATAAGAGCGCGGGCGAAATCGTCCAGATCAGCGGCGAATTCGCCGCCCATTGCCCTGCATAGTGCGGCGGACTGGGCGGTATAATATGTGTGCAGATTTTCGGTATCGATCAGATAAGACATGGCTGCCTCCGATATACAATTAATATAATATATTCTATCATAAGAGGGCGAAAAGTAAAGAAAATAAAAAAGTCGAAAAAAGATGTAAAAAGGTGTTGACAAAGGGGGGAAGGCATGGTATATTAATCAAGCGCTCGGGCGACGGGCTGGAAAATGGAGAGAGTTTCAAAGAAAGTTGAAAAAACCTCTTGACAGACCGGCTTGAGTGTGGTAATATAAAGACCCTGCGTCGAGCGGGGAGTGTACCTTGCAAA
>JAQXJB010000017.1 GCA_029008095.1 Clostridiales bacterium | reverse complement strand
CGATCGGAAGCTTGGGGTTATTTACTACCTTGACAATCATTCTTTTATATTCTTCAAAATACAGTTCATCCATCGGTTTCCCGCAAATAATACCGGATACTGCATCAAAAATTCCGGTCTGCTTCAATGCCGTCAGCATTGCACGATAGTGTTCCGGGCCAGGCTGCTCCTCGCTTGTTTCAAGAAGCAGGATTTTCCCTTTCCAGTCGTTGATTTCCGGGAAAAAACCGTATTTTTCACACAGGGATACGGTATCCGGGTATCTGCTGCTGTCAAAAATATCATACATAGTTTCCAGACAGCCGCCGAGTATTTTTCCCTGAAACACAGGTTCACCCTGAAGCAGCTGAAAGCCTTCATTTTCATGCGCTTTTCTGGAAGTGCCTACGGCATTGACAGACCAATCCGTTCTCTCTTCGTACCAAACATCACTTGGCTCAATTTTTTGAATTTTCCCGGTGTGGATCAGTTCTTCAAAATAGTGGGCTGTGTAAGCAAGCATTTCCTGATCCAATTCACAAATATCCGCTAAAAAAGACTGACCGTAAAATGTGCTGCACCCAAGTTTATGCAGCATGAGATGATTCATGGTCGAATCGGAAAAGCCTAAAAATATCTTTTGCTTCAATACGCTCTTAAGCGCGTCATTTTCAAACAAATACGGCAATAGACGATAGGTGTCATCTCCACCGATCGCACATAAGATCATATCGACAGAGTCATCCCCAAATGCCTGAAGCAGGTCCTGCGCTCTCTCGGCCGGATGGTTTTTTACATACTCCATACCTTTCATAGCGTGCGGCATCATTGTGACACGCAAGCCGTATTTCTCCAATCTTCGGATGCCAATTTCAACTTCGTGCTTTACAAATTCTTCTCCGATCGTCCCCGAAGACAAGCTCACGATCGCTACGTTTTTAACAACCATACTGCTTTCTCCTTGCTTCGAAATATTTTGAACTCATTATAGCACGGAATTATAAAAGTGCCAGAGGCAGCTCGCCCCTGGCATAAAAAACATTTAGTAATCTGTCCGTCACAAAACCAGAAAATCAACCCGCTTTGCTTTATCCCACTCTTTTCCGTAAAACCTCGCCAGTAAGCTCAGCGTTCGTGCCAGCCTGTCAACTTCTACATCAGTTCCGTTGAACCAAACGAACAGTAACGTATATAAGCGATTGTTGATATCCCTGTTTAGTTTCTTCATAGTCTCATTGTCCAGACATGCTCCATCAGCGTGTAGGCTTTCGACAACACCGTTTCGGAAGATCAGGTGCGTCATTGCTCTGGATAGTGCTTGTAGGGTACACTCATCCATGCTTTTATCCTGCCGCGTCCAGCATATTCTCCACAAAAATTCCGTAGCCTTTCGTCGGGTCGTTCACCAGAACGTGGGTCACCGCGCCCACAAGCTTACCGTTCTGCAGAATAGGGCTGCCGCTCATACCCTGAACGATACCACCGGTTTTTTCTATAAGAGCCGGGTCGGTAACGTTCAGCAGCAGGTCACGGCCGCCGTTATCGCTGGGGTAGACTCTGCTGATTTCCACGGCGTACTCCGATACCGTGCCGTCAACGCAGGCCAGAACGGTAGCCGGGCCTACGCAGACCTCTTTCCGTTCGGCCACCTTTACGGGCGTGCCGCAGGCAAGTCCGCAATTTTTATCGAGCCGGCCGAAAATTCCGTTGGTGCAGTTTGTTTCTATGCTGCCCAGCCGGGAGTTCAAATCGAAGCTGCCCAGCAGCTCGCCGGGCTTGCCGCATTCGCCGCGAACCACGCCGCTCACCTCGGCCTCCATGATAACGCCCTCGCGGACAGGCAGCAGCACTCCGGTATCAATATCGTTCACCGCGTGACCCAGCGCGCCGTAAAGCCCGGTTTCCGGGTCATAAAAGCTGACAGTACCCAGACCCGCCATGCCGTCTCTCAGCCATACGCCCAGCTCACCGCCGCCTCTGGCGCTCTTCTCGGGCGTGACGGTGAACTGCATGGTTTTATTTCCCCTAAGCACCCGCAGGGTTATCTCTCCGCCGCTCCACTCGCCCAGTTCCTCCCGGAACTCCGCAATGCTCTCCACCTCTTCCGAGCCGATATGGGTTATGACGTCGCCGGTCCGTATACCCGCCTCGAAGGCGGGCAGGCTCCCGCTCTCCGGCTCATTCATTCCCACCACCAGCACGCCGTCGCACTCCACCTTTATGCCCACCACACTGCCGCCGGGGATAAGCATCCGCTCAGCGGCATCGGCATTCACCGCTCCGCTCAGCAGCAGGGCGCAGAGGCAGAGGATTGGGAAAATACATTGAAGTTTTTTATAAATTCTCCGCATCCGCAATCTCCTTAATTCTTTAGGAATCTCTGATTTCTTTATGCTCCCGAGCACGCTCGGGCTATTTGTCTCACCACATATAATATTGCCCTACGGGCGACATAAAAAACGGGCGTTTTTATGTAAATGCTTTAAGCTTCTTCCATTGTAACCACCGATTGTTCCGCGAGCTGCTGAACGATTTTTTTGTTTTATACATATAATTAAAAGAAGGAGGTGCAAATCAAAAAATGCAGATTTTACGAAAAGGCAGCTTCGGGCCGCAGGTTGAGCTGCTTCAGCTCGGGCTGAACCGGGGCGGATATCTGCCCGCGAGCGGGATAGACGGAATTTTCGGCAACGCCACGCAGGCCGCCCTGCTCCGCTTTCAGACAGCCTCCGGCCTGACAGCCGACGGCATCGCCGGCCCAAGGACATGGAACGCCCTTACTCCCCAGCTCACTGGCTATGTCACCCACACGGTGCGCCCGGGCGACACTCTTTACCGCCTTGCCTCCGCCTACGGCAGCAGTATACGCGCCATAGACACGGCAAACCCGGGCGTTGACCCGCTGAACCTCGCCATAGGCTCGCGGCTCATTATTCCCCTTGGCTTCGACGTTGTCCCCACAAACATCAGCTTTACGTCCACGGTGCTGGACTATGTTGTACGGGGGCTTACGGCCCGTTATCCGTTTTTGCGGACGGGACGCATGGGCAGCAGCGTTCTGGGGAAGCCTTTATATTGGCTCTCGATCGGCGAGGGCGGACGGGAGTTTTTTTACAACGCCTCCCACCACGCCAACGAATGGATAACCACCCCGCTGCTTATGAAATATCTGGAAAATTATTCCCGTGCCTACTCCCTCGACGGCAGCATAGGCGGACAGCGTGCGGACACGCTTTACAGAACCGCCGCCCTATACATCGCCCCGCTGGTAAACCCGGACGGAGTTGACCTTGTGACCGGCGAGATCGCCCCCGGCAGCACGCAGTATTCCCGGGCTCAGGCGCTGGCGCAGAATTACCCCAACATCAGCTTTCCCGGCGGCTGGAAGGCCAACATAAACGGCGTTGACCTGAATCTTCAATATCCGGCGGGCTGGGACGAAGCCCGTGAGATAAAATTCGCTCAGGGCTTTACCATGCCCGGCCCCAGAGATTATGTTGGCACCGCTCCGCTGTCCCAGCCCGAGAGCCGCGCCGTATATAATTTTACCCTTGATCACGATTTTAAACTTACTCTTTCCTACCATACGCAGGGAAACGTTATTTACTGGAAATATCTTGATTATGAGCCGGAAAACTCCTACGCCATAGGCCGCCGCTTTGCCGAGCTGAGCGGATACAGCCTCGAGCTTACTCCGCCTGGTTCGGCCTACGCAGGGTACAAAGACTGGTTCATACAGCAATATAACCGCCCGGGCTACACAATGGAGGTGGGACGCGGCGTCGCTCCCCTGCCGCTCTCGCAGTTCGGGACTATTTACCGGGCAAACGAGGGCGTGCTCACGGAGGGTCAGATTTTGGCATAGCGTCAAAAATTTCACACTACGCAAAAAAGCTCCCATTGCTGTTTTTATTCCGCAGCAACGGGAGCTTATTCTTCAAATTTTAAAATCATCCTCGCTCAGCCCGCTCGTCACGGGTTTGGATGGGGTTTCCGGCTCGCGCTTCAGCGGGTCATACTCAAAGCGGCGGCATTTGCCCCAGCTTTTGACCACGCCTTTTTTCACGCAGATGACGGTTTCCTCATCAATCGGTGAGCTGTGGGCACAGTAGGAGCAACAAGGCTCAACGTTTTTTCTGAAAAGCATTCATACACCTCACTCCAGGCTCAGCCACGCGCTGAGCATTTCGCAGGCTTCGGCGCGGTTCACTATGGCCTTGGGGCGGAGCATACTTCTTCCCTCCACCTCCACGGGAACAAGGACGCCGTTGCCAAAGGTCCAAAGCACGGCCTCAAGATAGCCCGGTGACATAACGGAGATATCGGAGAAGGCCAGCAGGGTGCGGACGATATCAAGGGTGATGTCCTTATCGCTCACGGCCTCGGCCTTGCCCTTGAGCAGGGCATAATTATAAAGATACTGAACCGCTTCCTCGCGGGTAAGGGGCGTATTGGGTCTCAGCCGTGTAGTATCGGGGGAAACGCCGTTCTTACACGCCCATACCGCCGCGTCATAAAACCAGTCTCCGCTCTTCACATCCTCATAGGGAATGACGGCGTCCACGGTCTTGCCGCCGTCATAGCGGTAAAGCATAGCCAGGAACTGAGCGCGGGTAAGGGGACTTTCGGCTCCGAAAATATTCTCGCTGATGCCGTTGATAAGGCCACGGCTTATGATATCCTTGGCAGCGGAATAATATTTATCGCTCTCGCTGAGATCCTTGAAGGTATTGGCCCAGCCCTTTGAGTCATAGGTGACTATAAAGGCGGAATCATCAACATACTTGCCGGTCTCCTGATTTTTCCACGCGGCATAGAAGGCATAGGAGGAGAAATCCTCGCCGCCCCAGCTTTCGTCTATGTATACAGTATCCATATCCTCATATATCTTCCGCTGATATCTGTTCTGGGCTATCTCATCGGCAGTTCTCCAGCCATTGCTTTCTGTCAGCCAGCGTCCGTCTCTGTCGCGCTGAACATACCAGCCGACGAAATCGTACCCGTCCTTCCAGGCCCAATCATTATTCTCCGGTTCTTCGATGAGTTCATCATCATCGGCGACCGCATCGGGAGCATTGGCGTAAAGGTTAACAGCAGCGCCGGCGGTTACATACTGATCCCGGCGTTTTCCCTCGCCGCCGTTCAGGTCGAACCGCAGCTTATAGATATCTTTCCGCTGTATCATATCCACGGTGCACGGCTCGGACTTATAGTTGCCGTAGCCCTTGATATACTCGTCATCAAACTCATAAAACTTTATGCGCACCATATCCCTGGAGTTGCCCTCGATGGTGAAAACGCCGGTATCGTTCACGCCGAGAACAATACCCACATGAGACCATTCCTCGCCCTTTTCGGCGAAGAATATAATATCGCCCGCCGCAGGGGTGTAGTTCTCCTTATATGCAAAGGGCACTTCAAACCAGGGCGCGCGGGCCACGCGGGAATTGGCGATGAGGCTTTGGGGTATCCGAGCCTGGCGGGCGCACCAGGACACGAACATGGCGCACCATGCGAAGCCGTCGCACTCGCAGTAATATCCATACTCCGTCCAGTTGCCGTCTGACTTCATGTTCATTCCGTTGCGGTCGCCGGCGCTGCCGCCCTCATGGTAGCCCACCTGAGTGAGGGCAATATTTATCAGGTCGGCGCGATAGTTGCCGGTAAGCTCCAGCTCAGACAGCTCAGTATAGTACCGGCTGTTCGCGAAGGCGCTCGTTACTCTGTAATCGGGAGTGACGCCCAGAGCGGGCGCGGTTATACCGCAGAGCATCGCCGCCGTCAACAAAAAGGCCGCAACTCGTTTTATGTAGCGCTTCATCTCTCTATCATCCTTTGTGGTTATAGTAGCTTTTTTGATTATATTATACTTTTTCTTCCTTTTCCACTCTTTTTTCGCTTATTGCCGCAAATATTATGACCAAAGCCGCTAACGCAAGGGCGCATAGCAAGGATATCGTCAGCGACGCGGCAAAGCTCAGCTCCGCTATGCCGCTGACCTGCCTTGCAAGATATGCCGCCGCGGCCTCCTCAAAGGGCAGGATGTCAAAGGCCAGCCACACAAGGGCCGCTGAGAGGATCCCGTGTATAAGCTTACCGATGATATAGGTCTTTGCAGAAAGGCCGCTGTCGCAGAGGAAGGACAGGGTCTGGCAGTGAACTGAGATGCCCGCCCAGCCCAGCATGAAGGCCGCCATTGCCGCCCCGGCGCTCAGGCTCTCCGCCGCTCCGGAAAGGCTCCACACACCAGAGGACAGCTCTATCACCCCGGTAAGCAGCCGCCGCGCCATATCACCGTCCACTCCCAAGGGCGAAAGCGCAAAGGCCACCGCATCCGCCAGAAACGGAAGTATGCCGGAAAGGAAAAGCATTTTTATAAGCACCGTGAAAAAAATGACAAAACCGCAGATATTCAGCGTGGAAGCAAAGGAGCTTTTTACTCCTTCGGTGAACGCGGCGGCAAAGCTTGGTCTGACCGCCGATGACTGCCTCAGTTTGGGGCGGGTCATATCGCTGCCCCCCTTCCAGCGGCGGAACAATATCCCGGTCATCACAGAGGCAATGCCGTGGACAAGATACAGCAGCAGGCCCACGCGGTTATCGGAAAACACGCTTGTACCCACAACACCGAGGATAAAGGCCGGCCCGGAATTATTGCAGAAGCTCAGCAGCCGCTCCGCCTCCCGGCGGGAGCACTCTCCCCGCTCATAGAGCGATATCGCCGTTCGCGCACCCACGGGATATCCGCCCACAAAGCCAAGAACAAAGGCCGCCGCGCAGGCTCCGCTGACATTGAAAAGCCGGCGCATCAGCGGCTCGATGAGCCTTCCGATCCTGGCGGCCAGTCCCAGATCAACAGCAAGGGTGGAAATCACAAAAAAGGGAAAGAGCGACGGAATTATCACGTTCAGACAGAGCGTCAGCCCATCCGAGGCAGCCTTCACCGCCTCTTTCGGAAAGCAGACCAGCGCCGCCGCGCAGCCGAGTACCGCCAGCATGCCAAGCAGCTCATATATTTTTCTGTGCATCGCACCTACCTCCAACATTCTTCATTCTCAGGCAGCTCTGAATAAATATATGGCCCGGCCTGCAAATTTCATTCCTCGCCGTCATAGATTTATATGGCAGCGGGAATGCATGCGAGCCGCAGGCCGCATGCCCCGCCACCTTGCACGGGCGATAATACGCCCCATAAAACCGGCACGGGTCCGTCTCCCGCTGCCTTAGAGAGGTGAAGCGAATTGAAAAAACGATACGAGGCTCTGGGTCGCATGAGCCAGACCCTCGGGCTGCCCCTTGAATACGCCGCGGGACTGCCCAAGGTGGAGCTGGAGGGCTTCACCCTTGCGAGGGTGGAGTGCCACCGCGGAGTGCTGCAATACTGCACGGAGTATGTGGAGCTTGGCAGCAAGGGCGCCCGGATACGCATAAACGGCAGCGGGCTGGGGCTGAAATCGCTCAGTCCGGAGCTGGCGGTCATATGTGGGAGAATAAAGGGAGTTGAATACATTTTCGAGGAGGACGGAGCATGAGGGGCATATTTGATAGGATCCGGGGGACTGCCCGGCTGCGGGTCAGCGGCGCAAGGCCGGAACGGATGCTGAATCTTCTCGCCCGGTACGGGATCTGGTTTTCACAAATGGAGCGGACGGATGAGCTCAGTCTTTGCTTCACCGTGCTGCACCGCGACCTGCGCCGGGCACAGCGTCTGGCGGCCGAGGCGTATTTTGATGTGGAGGTACTGCGGCACAGCGGTCTGCCCACGCTTACCCAGCGGGTCAAACGCCGCTTCGCCCTTTACATCATGCCGCCTCTCTGCGTACTCGCCGTCCTCGTTCTCTCTCTTTTCATCTGGGAGATAGAGATAACAGGCAACGAAACCATCAGCGATGCCCAGATACTTTCCGTTCTGGATGAGCACGGCATACGCGTGGGCTCCTTCGGTCTCTGCATAGACCGGGAGCTGCTGAGGGACAAGGTCATATCCGTTCTGCCGAAAATATCATGGATGACGGTGAACGTGAAGGGCTGCCGGGCGGAGGTAATCATCCGCGAACGGGTGGATCCGCCGGAAATAGTGGACATAGGCTCCCCGGCGGACATGATAGCCGCCCGGACGGGGCTTATTTGCGAGATGAGCGTTTTTGAGGGCGCCGCCCAGGCGAAAAAAGGTGACACCGTACTGCAGGGCGAGCTGCTCATCTCCGGAACGATGCCCAGCCTGTCCGGCAATACCCGCCTCGTGCGCTCTCTGGGCGTTATAAAGGCCCGCACATGGTACGAAATTTCCGAAAAAATGCCCCTTGAATATATAAGCAAACGCTATACCGGGGAGACTAAAACAAAAAAATCCCTGATTATCGGAAATTATCGCCTGAATTTATACTTAAATGGTGGAATTTCCCTTGACGCATGTGATAAAATCATAAAAAGGGAGAGATTATCACTTCCCGGCGGAATACTGCTTCCCATAGAAACAGTCTCCGCGGAATACAGGGAGTACCTCCCGGAGACGGCGAGAATGAGCGAGGAGGACGCCGAGACCATTCTGAAAGCCCGGCTTACCCAACGGCTGAGCGAGCAGACAAAGGGCGAGCCTCTCTCCCTGGAATTTGAGACCTGCTCCGACGGAGAGTCTGTAACAGTTACGCTCCACGCGGAGTGCATGGAGGACATTGGCCTGACTGTACCGATACAATAAAGCGCGGCTTCAAATGACAGGCCGCCCCCCCGATACGACGGAGTGACGCAAATGGCAGAACGAATCATTAGCGTTGACAGAGTTGAGCACATAATCAACGTATTCGGCTCTTTCGACGAAAACCTGAGAATCATAGAAGAGGAATTCAACGTAAAGGTCACCGACCGGGACGCTGAGCTGCACATAAGCGGAGACGAGGAGCAGGTGGCCTATGCGGAGAAGGCCATAGAAGGACTTCTGTCCCTTGCCGCCCGAGGAGAGAACATCACCGCTCAGAATGTGCGATACATCATCAAGCTGGCCACCGAAGGTCGGGCGGACAAGATAAGCGAAATGGCCGACGGCGTGGTCTGCATAACCGCCAAGGGCAAGCCCATCAAGGCAAAGACCCTCGGACAGAAGAGCTACATCGACGCCATAAAGAATAACATCGTCACCGTGGCCGTTGGCCCCGCCGGTACCGGCAAGACCTATCTTGCTGTGGCCGCCGCCGTGACGGCATTCAGGGCAAAGCAGGTAAACCGAATAATCCTCACCCGTCCCGCCGTTGAGGCCGGCGAAAAGCTGGGCTTCCTCCCCGGCGACCTGCAAAACAAGGTAGACCCCTACCTCCGCCCTCTCTACGACGCGCTCTTTGACATGTTCGGCCCGGAGACCTACGCGAAGTATCTGGAAAAGGGCAACATTGAGGTGGCTCCTCTGGCCTATATGCGCGGCCGCACTCTGGACGACTCCTTCATCATCCTCGATGAGGCGCAGAACACCTCCCGGGAGCAGATGAAAATGTTTCTCACCCGTCTCGGCTTCAACTCCAAGATCGTCATCACCGGCGACGAGACCCAGATAGACCTGCCCACGGACAAGGTAAGCGGCCTGAAGGAAGCGGTGAAGGTGCTGCGGGACATCGAGGACGTGGCTATATGCCGGCTGAGCAGCGAGGACGTTGTCCGCCATGTTCTTGTGCAGCGGATCATAGAGGCCTACGAAAAATACGAAAAGACCCGTCCCGAGCAGCTTCCCAAGCCCAACACGAACCGAGGTTTTAAGAAATGAGACATAAAATAATCATCAGCCGCGCTGACGGCGTAAACGCCGCCTATGAGCTTTGCGGCCTTGTCCGCAGGGCGATCGTTACCGCTCTTGACGCCGAGGGAGTATACGTTCCCTGTGAAATAAACGTGCTTTTCACCGATAACGAAGGCATACGCGAGATAAACAATGAGATGCGCGGCGTGGACAGCGCCACCGATGTACTCTCCTTCCCCATGTATGAATTCACCCCCGGCGATTTTGAAGTCGATGCCTGCCAGTTGGACGAGGGAAGCTGCCGCCTGCCCCTGGGCGACATGGCTCTCTCCATCGACCGGATAAAGGAGCAGGCCGCCGATTTCGGCCACAGCGTCTCCCGGGAAGCCGCCTATCTGACCGTTCACAGCGTGCTTCATCTGCTTGGCTATGACCATCTGGACGAGGGAAAAATGAAAAAGCAGATGCGGGAGCGCGAGGAAGCCATCATGGATGAGCTGCGTTTGCCCCAATGAACAACGCTGAAATACTGCGTATAGCGGCGGAGCAGTCCGCCATAGACTGCGGCTGCAGCGCCGGTGATTTTTTCAGCGGCGAAAACCGTGTAGTCCTCTCCCGCGCCCACCCCGGGGCGCGGCGCTATCTGGATTTGCCCTTTCTGATTAACCTTGTCAGCTACGGCGGCGGTATCGTTGCCTCCGTCAGCCCGGAATTTGAGGCGCTCGCCGGAGAATACATCAACAAATACCTGCCGGAGCACTGCTTTGAAACGCCGAACCTCCACTATCTTATGGACAGGCTTCGTCCCTTGGGCGCAAGCGCCTGCTTCATGGCGGAATATTGGCTGCCGGATGTGACGCGTCTTGCTCCGCTGCCCTGCCCCTACGAGCTGCGCGAGCTTGGGCCAAAGGATTTCCCGCCCCTCTACACCCCGGCATGGAGCAACGCCCTCTGTGAAAAGCGCAAGCATCTTGACGTTTTGGCTCTCGGCGCTTACGACGGGGACAAGCTTATCGGACTTGCCGGATGCAGCATGGACTGCGATACCATGTGGCAGATAGGCATAGACGTACTGCCCGTGTATCGCCGCCGGGGCATTGCCGCCGCTCTTGTAAGCGGACTGGCAGCGAGGATACTCGACCGGGGCAAGGTTCCCTTTTACTGCTGCGCCTGGTCAAACATTCCCTCCGCACGCTGCGCCATAAAAAGTGGCTTCCGTCCCGCCTGGGTGGAATTGACCGCCAAGCGGCTCGATTTCATAGATGAAATGAATAAATAATTTATTTGGTAAGGATACTACTTATGAACATTGAAAAAACCGCTCTCATAACCATATGCGGACGCCCCAACGTGGGCAAGTCCACTCTCGCCAACGCTATCGTTGGCGAGAAGATAGCCATAGTTTCCAATAAGCCTCAGACCACCCGCAACCGCATTTACGCCGTCCACAACATGGAGGACACCCAGCTCGTCTTTATGGATACGCCGGGCTATCACCGCCCCAAGTCCCGTCTGGACGAGTACATGGCCGAGGTGGTGCGGGAGAGCTTTTCCGGCACTGACGCCGTTGCGCTTGTGGTGGAGCCAGTCGCCAATGTAGGCCCTCAGGAATCCCAGCTCATCGAATACATCAAGAGCTCCAGAGCCCCCTCCGTGCTGGTCATCAACAAAATAGACACCGTACAGAAGGAAGAGCTGCTGGCAGTCATCGCCGCCTACGCCGAGGTATACGAGTTCGCCCACATCATGCCCATCTCCGCAAAGACCGGCGAGGGCGTGCAGGAGCTGCTGGAGCTGTTCCGCGGCTTTGCCGTGGAAGGTCCGCCCCTCTTCCCCGAGGATATGGTGACCGACCAGCCCGACCGCCAGATAGTGGCGGAAATGGTGCGCGAGAAGCTGCTTTACTGCCTTGACCACGAAATTCCCCACGGCACCGCCGTGGAGGTGACCCGCTTTACCGAGCGCGAGGACTCCGAGATCATCGACCTTGACGTTACCATCTACTGCGAAAAGGCCAGCCACAAGAGCATCATCATCGGCAAGGGCGGCTCCATGCTCAAGAAGATAGGCGCTCTGGCCAGGAAGGACATTGAGCGCTACATGGGCACAAAGGTATATCTTCAGACCTGGGTAAAGGTCAAGGAGAACTGGCGCGACAGCGATTTCCTTGTGCGCAACTTCGGCTACCGCAGCGACGACTGATGTACGTTACCACCAGAGCCCTCGTACTCAGGGCAGCGGATTACAAGGAGAGCAGCCGTATGCTTACGCTGCTCACAGAGAGCGACGGCAGGATATCTGCCGCCGCCAAGGGCGTGCGCCGCAGAAACAGCAAGCTGGCGGCGGCAGCTCAGCTCTATGCCTTTTCCGAAGTCACTCTGAGCCACAGCGGCGGACGCTGGTATCTGAATGAGGCCAATGCCCTCGAGCTTTTCCCCGAAATAGGGGCAAGCATCGAGAATTTAGCTCTGGCAGCTTATTTTTCCGAGCTGCTGGAGACCGTATGCCGGGATGAAATTCCCGAGCCCGAGCTGCTTCGGCTTGCGCTGAACACATTTTTCGCCCTGAGCGAGGGCAAAAGATCCCCGGCGCTGATAAAGGCCGCCTTTGAGCTGCGGCTCATGTGTCAGGCGGGCTACGCCCCTCCCCTTGACGGCTGCGCCGCCTGCGGCGCCCCGAATCCCGCCGAGCCGGTATTCGCCCTTGACGGCGACGGACTTATGTGCCGGAGCTGCGCCGCTGCCGCCGGAGTCGCCCGGGCGAAGCTCTGCCCATCCTCACTGGCTGCCGCGCGGTACATAGAATCCGCCGATGACCGACGGCTCTTTTCGTTCAGCCTTTCCGACGAGGCGCTGAACCGCCTTTCAACAGCCAGCGAACGCTACGTCCGGCAGCAGCTTGAGCGTGAATTCAAAACACTTGATTATTACAAGAAATTTGGAGCAGTACAATGAACGAGCTATACCAAAAATCACTGAATATTCTGGAGCTGCCCACCGTGCTGACCCGCCTGGCCAACGAGGCTGTGAGCGAGGGCGCGAAGGAGAGGGCCATGAAGCTGCGCCCGGTGAGCAACGCATGGGAGGTACAGAGTCTCCTGACCGAGACCACCGACGCCTGCAAGCTCATAGCCTTCAAGGGCACTCCGCCCTTTTCATCCATCAAGGATGTTGCCCCGTCTCTTGGCCGCGCCAGTCTCGGCGGCATGCTCAATCCCCGGGAGCTGCTGGACATAGCGGCCCTGCTGCGCTGTACCCGCCTTGTTTCCGCATACGGCGGCGAGGCGGAAAAGACCTCCCTTTACGGACTTTTCGGCGCTCTCAGAGCCAACAAAGCTCTTGAAGAGCGCATCAGCACCTCCATCGTCAGCGAAGAGGAGATAGCCGACGCGGCAAGCTCCGAGCTGGCGAACATCCGCCGCCACATCAATGTGGCCAACTCCAAGGTGCGGGATATCCTCCAGCGGATGATAAGCTCCTCCACCACCCAGAAGCTGCTGCAGGAGCCCATCATCACCCAGCGCTCCGACCGCTGGGTCGTCCCCGTAAAGGCCGAGTACCGGGGCAGTATTCCCGGCATGGTGCACGATGTTTCCTCCAGCGGCGCGACCCTGTTCATCGAACCAATGCAGGTGGTGCAGGCAAACAACGAGATACGCGAGCTTGAGGCCAAGGAAAAGCAGGAAATAGAGCGCATACTCATGGAGCTTTCCGCCGCTGCCGCCGACTGCAAGGACGACATCATCTACAACTTCGGCGTGCTCACCAGTCTTGACCTCATCTTCGCCAAGGGACGTCTGGCCTACGCCATGAAGGCGGTGGAGCCGGAGATATCAAAGGACGGCGAGGTAGTCCTCCGCCGCGCCCGCCATCCTCTGCTTGACCCCAAAACCGCCGTGCCCATCGACATTGCCATCGGCAAGGGCTGCGACACTCTGGTGATAACCGGCCCCAACACTGGCGGCAAGACCGTAAGCATAAAGACTTTGGGACTGCTGTGCGTAATGGCCCAGTGCGGCCTGCACATTCCCGCCGACAGCGGAAGCTGCGTTCCCATTTTCAACGAGGTATTCGCAGATATCGGCGATGAGCAGAGCATAGAGCAATCCCTTTCCACCTTTTCCTCCCATATGCGCAATCTGGTGGGCATCCTTGAGGCCTGCGGCGAGAACAGTCTGCTGCTGCTGGACGAGCTGAACGCCGGCACAGACCCCGCCGAAGGCGCGGCGCTGGCCATATCCATCATCGAATACGCACGCCGCAAGGGCGCGAAGGTGGCAACCACCACCCACTACGCCGAGCTGAAGATATACGCCACCTCCACCGAGGGCGTGCAGAACGCTTCCTGCGAGTTTGACGTGGAAACTCTCCGCCCCACCTACCGCCTGATAATGGGCATCCCGGGCAAGTCCAACGCGTTTGAGATATCCCGCCGTCTTGGTCTCAGCGATGAGATAATAAACGACGCGAAATCCCGCATTGATTCCGACAGCCTTGACTTTGAGGACATGCTGGCCGCCGTCCAGAAGGAGCGTCAGCGTCTTGAGCACGAGCTGGAGGACGCCCGGCTGCTGCGCATTGAGGCCGAGGAAAAGGTCAAGGCCGCCGAGGAGTTGCGCAAGCAGGCCGCCGAGACAAGGGAGCGAGCCGGAGCATCAGCCAAGCGGGAGGCCGAGACCATACTCCGGGACGCCCGCAGGCTCTCCGAGGAGGTTTTCAACGAGCTGAGCGAGATGCGGAAAAAGAGCGCCCAGGCTGAGAACATCCAGCAAATGAACGACGCCAAGGCACAGCTTCGCCGCAAGCTCAACGAAGCCGAGGAGAAGCTTTCCGGCAAGCGCGAGGAAGCCCCTCCGCCGCCCTCTTCCCGTCCGGTAAAGGCCGGAGACGTGGTAGAAATACTCAAGCTGGGTTCCCGCGCCGAGGTCATCTCCGTCAGCCCCGAACGCATGCTTACCCTTCAGGCGGGCATAATGAAAATAACAGTCCGCGAGGACGAGGTGCGGCTCCTTGATGGAGTGAAAAGCGAGAAGAAAAAATACATGGAGAAGGTGGATGACAAGCTCCGCAACGTGCCGGTCAAGGCCGAGGTGGATCTGCGCGGCATGATGACCGACGAGGCCGTCAGCGTTATGGAGCGTTATCTGGACAGCGCCTTCATGGCTCGGCTGAACACCGTCACCGTTATTCACGGCAAGGGCACAGGCGCCGTCCGCGCCGCCGTCCACGCCGCCCTTAAAAAGGACAGGCGGATCAAGTCTTTCCGTCTCGGACGCTACGGAGAGGGCGAGACCGGCGTGACCATAGTTGAATTTAAATGAGGAAAGGCGGCAAAATTTCTCGTAAATCAGCAGAATGTCCTATTGACGAACAGCTTTGCTTTTGGTAAAGTATAGTGTATCAAAAAAGTTCTTTATAGAATTATTACGAAAGGTTGTGTCGTGGTGTATATAAAGACTGCGGTTATCAATAACGAGGTGGGCCTCCACGCAAGACCGGCCACATTCTTCATCCAGAAGGCCAACGAGTTCAAGAGCAGCATTTGGGTGGAAAAGGACCACAGACGTGTGAACGCAAAGAGCCTTCTCGGCGTTCTGTCTATGGGCATTGTGCAGGGTACTGAGATCACTATTGTCGCCGAAGGCCCCGATGAGGTGGTTGCCGCCGATTCTCTGGCCGAACTCATCTCCTCCAACTTCAGCGAGTGA
>JAQXJB010000016.1 GCA_029008095.1 Clostridiales bacterium | reverse complement strand
CAGGTGGTCAGTGCTCTCCTCGTAAATCGTCCGGGAAACAAAGCCAAAGTAGGCAAAGCCTGTCCAAACCAGCCCCGCTACCAACGCAAGAGACAGCAACATAGCTGTTATTCGTTTTTTCATGGCATTGCCCTCCTTTCGACTTTATTTCGGGTTCTCATTTTCCCTGAAGAATGGTCACATACTCCGTAGGTGCCAAGAACTGTCCCATTTTCTCCAGTGCCTCCTGCATACACTCCTGACTGGAGAAATCGTCCACCAGGTAGTCCTGCCGCTTTTCTTTAAGGTCGGCGGGCATGGGGCAGTTGCAGAAGGTGGAATGCTCCAGGAACACATCCGCACCTACCAGCATCAGGTTGTAGGCGGCGTTATTATCCAGGGGCTGCCCGTTCACGGTGACCGACTCCAGGCGAAACTTACCCCGCTCGTACTCGGTGACGGTGTACTCCAGACCGCTGGTGACGGGCATCAGGTTCCGGTGGTGGATGGGGTTGGAGCCATCCTCCTTCACGTTCACCAGCCAGTCCATGAACCGGTAGACCTCCTCGCCGGTGTACTCACCCAGATAGACGGAGTTGCGGCTGGTGAGGATCCACTTAGCCTGCTGCAGGGTGTAGTCCCCGGCATAGATGGATGTGCTGGCCAAGGGAGAATAACCGATGGCGATGTCGGCCTCCATGGAGGCTCGGATGGTATTCATCAAAGAGGAGGCAGCGGCACTGCCGTGTTCGGTGAAGTCATTGGAATAGGCGTTCTCCTGGGTGAACATGACCTCCACGGCCTCCGGATCGGCATAGTGGGTGATCTGTTGGTTGAAGGCATCATAAGCTGACTTGGCGTCATACTCGCCGGTCATCATTTTGTGGCCCACATCCTGAGAGATGCCAAACACCTCAGTGGAGGCCAGGCGCATGTACAGATGGTTGCTGCTGATGCAGTCCTGCACATACTGGAGCGAGGGAGTGGGAGCGATCTTCACTTCCTTGTTGTAAGACAGCACGGAGGTACCGGCTGCAACATGTTTCTGGCCTTCCTCACTGAAAATGGCCATCAAGACCTCTACCACGGCCTTCCGCTTGACCTCGTTCCGCTCCACGGTTTTGGACACGGCCAGTTGGCACATAGGATAGGTCAGCAGCCAGTTATCCTCGCTGGTTTCCCCAAAATAGGGCAGGATCACACTGTTGATTCCCCTCTCCTGTGTGATGTCGTCCGCCAGAGCCGCCGTGTTGCGAACCATAGCGGTCTTTCCCTGAAAATATGGTTCCATCGTAACGGAAAACTGCAATTCCTCGTCGCCGGGCTGGAACCGGACATCCTTTAAGAATTGTTCGTATTTTTCAAAGACCTTGGGCCAGACCACATCATCCAGACCCACCTGGCAATCTTCTGTTTCACTTTCATAAGCCATGCGCCACTGGGTGCCCTCCAGGCTCATCAGCTCCGGGATGGCGCAGCCCTGCATGGTTTCCAGACAGGAATAGTCATAGTACCAGTCGGTCTGGAAGCCCTTGATTCCCACGGCTTCAAACGCATCGATGGCGGCAACGAATTCGGAATAGTTGGTGGGAAGGGGAATGTTGTACTCATCAAACAGATCCTTGTTGGCCATGATGCTGTCCACCTCGGCGCACATGGGCAGCCAGCGGATGGCGCCGCCGGACTCCCGGTTTACTTCCAGATAGCTGGAATAGAATGTGCCCGCCACCTCGGTCCGGCTCAGATCCATCAGATGCTCGGCCAGAGGGGCCGCATCGTTCAGGGAGAACCTCCGGCAGGTGATGATGTCCGGAATCTCCTCACCCCGGGCCAGCAGATCCTTGTAGTATTCCATGGTATTAAAGCTCTGCACGAAAGTAAACTCGATTTCGGGGAACTTCTCCTCCAGCCAGGGAGACAGCTCCTTAAGCATAGACCTGTCCCACATATACATTGAGATTTCGATTTTTCCGTTCTTATCGGCGGGTTTTTCCTCTGAATTTGTTCCGGTGTTTTTCCCTGCGCAGCCAGTCACACCCAGCAGCATTGCCAGTACCAGAAGTGCGGCGATCAGTTGTCTTTTCATATGTTTTCTCCTCATATCATACCGCCTTAATATTTCCTTCTTGTTAGCGGAAAGTGGCTGCTCCACAGGCGCAGCCACTTTGCAGCAGCGGTAATTTTCATATAACGTCGTTGCTCCACATGCAACAGCAGCCCTTTTTTTCCCGCTTGGCGCGGTACAGAGCCTGATCTGCGCGCTCTATCAGCTCGTCCGAGGGGATATCATCCACTCCGCACAGGGCAATGCCGCCGGAGCAGGCAGCCGGAAAATGCTCTTGTGCAAATTGTTCGCTGAACTGGCGGCAGATGTCCTCTGCCTTATTTATGGCGGTCGTCTCATCTTTAAGGCGTTTCATGACCACCACAAATTCGTCTCCACCGTAGCGGCATTTTACATCCCCTGTTCGGGTCTGGCTGTTCAGCAGTTCTGCGAAAGCACGGATCATCCGATCACCCATTTCGTGGCCGCAGGTATCATTGGCCCTTTTCAGGTCATCCAAATCGAAAAGGCATACCGCCAGCGGCAGCTCCTCCTTGCGCAGGGAAGCCATAGCCTCCTGAAATCCGCGCCGGTTGAGCAGACCCGTCAGGTAATCCCGGTTGGCCTCATCATGCAGAATACTCTCCCGCTCGTGATGCTCCGCAAGGTCCAGCAGCCTAACCACTCGCCGTTCCAGATCAAAGAAAGGATGGCACTTGCAAAGGAAATCATCGGCCTCCAGCACCAACGGCGCTTTTTCAATTACCTGGCCATTCGGCGCGGTAGCCAGAACAGGAATTTCCCAAAGCGCCGGATCCCGCTGCATTGCCTTCATAACCGCAGCGGCGCCTTCCTCCGGCAGCGTCACACTCAGGATGACGGTTGACACAGTGCCGCACGACCTGATAGCCTCCAGGGCACTGTGCGCATCGGATGCCTCCATGACCCGGTACCGTCTCTCGAAGGTCTGGCGCACCTTCTCCCGGTACTCGGCATCTTCATCCACCACCAGCAGCCCACGCATATCGTCCTTCACCTGCTTCTTATCCGGCAGTGAACACACGCTCCGTGTACCGCACTCCTTAAGCAATTCTTCAAATTCCGCAGCGGGCATGGGCTTGTTAAATAAATACCCCTGGACATAGTCACATCCTACTTCCTGCAGACGCCTCGCTTGCTCCCGGGTATCTACGCCCTCCGCCACCACGCTCAGGTACATCCTATGAGCCATGTTGATAATATCATTCAGAATGCTCTGATTGACGGGTTTTGCTGTTTCGTTCTGGATGAACTGCATATCAAGCTTCAGAATATCCAGCTTCATCTGGCCGAATATGCTCAGTGAGGAATATCCGCTGCCGAAGTCGTCCATTTCAATCGTAAATCCCAGCTTTCTGAGCTGATCCACGGTTTTGATGATCTGGCTGGGATTTTCCGAATAGGCGCTCTCTGTGATCTCCAGGTGCAGATACACGGGATCGATACCGTACTTTTGGGTGAGTTTCTTAATCGTGTCCTCCAGATTGAGCTGATAAACATCCCTGCGGGACACATTGACGGATACCGGCAGGATCGGATATCCTTTATCCATCCAATCCCGGAGTTGGGCGCACACCTGCTCCCATACATATTGGTCCAGGCGCGAAATAAATCCGTTATTCTCAAACAGCGGAATAAATTCTCCGGGAGACATAAAGCCCCACTCCGGATGTATCCAGCGTACCAGCGCCTCGGCCCCGACCATGCAGCCTTCTTTCAGGCTGTATTTAGGCTGATAGTAAATGGTGAATTGTCTCTCGGTCAGGGCGGTCTCCATAGAGTCGGTAATCGCCTGCTCCCGCAGCAGCTTTCCGCGGAGCGCATCGTCATAAATGGCAAAGGGTATGTTGTACTGCCCCTTTATGCTGTCCGCGGCCAGCAGAGCTCTATCACACATCTGCTCAACCGTGAGGGAGCGATCGGTGGCCTCATATATGCCCCATTTTACGGATATCTTCTGCATCGTTTCGGGACGATTAAAATATGTCTCTCCGAAAAAGCGCTCGCGATCCTCCCTTTCCCGCTTCCGCTCCACAATGCAGAGGAAGCGGTCCGCGCCGTACCGTCCGCTGACGCCGGTTGCACCGACCATCACCTTCAGGCCTGCGGCCATATCCCGCAGCAGTTGGTCGCCCGCCTCCCGGCCAAAGGTGTCATTATATAGCTTGAAATTTTCAATGTTTGAGCAAACGATGGTATATTCCCGCTCGGGGTTCTCATCCATACGCTCCCGAGCCTTCCGGTAAAAGAACTCCTTGTTATAAAGTCCGGTGAGCCGGTCATACTGAAACTGATTGACCATTGCAGCGGTCTCACGCAACTTGATGATGCTGGCCACCCGGTGCAATATCACCTGGGGACGGTAGGGCTTGGGTACAAAGTCCGTGGCGCCGTGGGACAGAGCAGACACCTCATCCTCCTCGTTGTCGCTCTGGGTCATCACGATGACAGGAATCTGCGACAGCTCATCATTTTCCTTTACCCTGTCCAGGAAGGTGTAGCCATCCATGACGGGCATCATGACATCCAGGAGGATAAGGGAAATGTTGTCCTTGTGCTGCTCCAGGATATTCAGTGCCTCCCGGCCGTTTTCTGCCTCCAGCACCTGATATTCACCTGACAGGATCTCGCACAGTATGGCTCGGTTCAGTTCGTTATCTTCTACGACCAGAATCTGCTTATGCATCGTTACATTCCTCTTTCTTTTGCATTGCCCTATCGTGAGGGAGGCAGCCGCTCAGTTCTGATACCGGGAACAGGGTGCTGTCAGGTACGGTCGGCGGAGCTGAGAAACTGTGCCGCCGCTCCTCACGGACACAGTCGCCGCCCATCTTCCGGCAGCGAGCCCGGCTTGTCACATTTCCCGCTCTTCTATGTACCGCATATGTCTATTTTCTGTAATGCAAAATGACAAACTGCAATACAAAATTACACCGTTTTGCATAATATCCTTTTTTACGCAGTATATCATACTTCCGGTTTAAATGCAATTTATAAGGGCATTTTTTGCAAACGGAGCAAATAATTCGGCAGGAGTCTTGCCTGCCGCTCATTATCATAACTCATGACACATTCCATAAACACGCTGAGCCAAATTCTGTAACTTGAATTGACGCTCCTATTGCTGCAAAACGACCCGATCTTTGCTATGCCGCGGCTATATCTGCTCAGCAATTTATTTCGACAAAGTTCACAAAAAATTATACATAAGGGAGAAGCAAATGGCAATAGAAAATCAGAATTTTCCGGCTGTAAAACAGATTTTCAGCCAGTGCCATGCCGAAAAAGCCATCCTTTTTCGCCCGACCGGATCTGCTGCGCCCAACTTTGAGGAGCAGGCAAAATAAATCCGCGCAAAAAGCGATTTTCATCTGGCTTTTTGCGCAGATTTTTCAATATTGGCAAAAGAATTTTCTGAGCCGCCTATTTAAGGATTTCATCCAAAACAGACATCAGCACATCAACTTTAATTGGCTTGGCAATATGTCCGTTCATGCCCGCCTTGTATGCATTTCCCTTATCTTCTTCAAATGCATTCGCAGTCATCGCGATAATGGTAATTCCGGCCTTTTCGCTGTCAGCAAATTTTCGGATGGTCTGAGTAGCCTTGTAGCCATCCATGTTCGGCATTTGTATGTCCATCAGGATCAAATCATAGTAGCCCGCGTCTGCTTTCTCCAGCATATTTACGCAAATAACGCCGTCAATCGCATGCTCCACTTCAAAGCCCGCCTCTTCAAGGATCGTTATGGCGATCTCCGCGTTCAGCTCGTTATCTTCCGCAAGAAGTACTCGTTTTCCCTTGAAGCGTCCGGCCTCATATTCAAATGCTTTATCTGCAAGCCGCTCTGCATCTTTCCCCGAGGCGATACGGTGAGGCAGCACTACCGTGAATTTTGTCCCCTTGCCTATCTGGCTCTCAACCTCGATAGTTCCCTGCATCAGGTCGACAAGCTTCTTCACTATAGGCATACCAAGTCCTGTGCCATTCACTCTGCTTTCTGTACTGGAGCGTTCTCTTGTAAACTCCTCAAACAGATGCGGAATAAATTCTTCGGACATACCAATTCCCGTATCTTCAATTTCCGTCTTATATAGGGCATACCCGGGTCTGTCTGATGGGATCTCAGTCAGTCTCATGGAAACCTTTCCGCCGGAGGGCGTGTACTTCAACGCATTGCTCAAAATGTTCAGGAATATCTCCCTCAGCTTTGTCTCATCACAAATAACCTCGGGATGCTCTACTTTAGTATATCTTGTAAACTCTATCCCTTTTTCCTTCATCTGAGAGTCGAACAGCGAGTACAGGGAATCATTGAAGGTATACGCATTCCAATAGGTTTCATCCAAGATCGTTTTGCCGCTTTCAATTCTGGCCATTTCCAGAACATTATTGATAAGCGAAAGCAGAAAATCATTTGAGGTCTGGATTTTCTTTATGTAGCTTCTGGAGAGTTCTTTATCATCCAGGTGCTTTTCCAGCAGCTCAGTAAAACCAATAATGGCGTTCATGGGAGTGCGGATATCATGAGACATATTGAACAGAAACGCGGATTTTGCGGCGTTGGCGGCGTTGGCGATCTCCAACTGGGCCTTTGTGTCCGCCTTATCGTGGGCCTCCGTGACATCCCGGCCAAGGATGTTGATAATGGACTCACCGTTTTCATCATAGCCCGCAAACACGTTGATTTCGTGCCACTCCAGCCTGTCCGAATAATGCATGGGGAATTCTTCCGTATCCAGATACCCCGTCTTATCCTGTTTACCGCGATAGCTGTCAAGCGACAGAAGCTCCACGCCTCTTTGCCGATATTCGGGGTCAACCGCTCGCAGGAAGCTCTGATAGATATCTTCGTATTGATCGGTGGATTCCATTCTGGCCACGGTGTCGTCCAGACCGGTGCCCGTAATCAGCGTATACCGCCCGGTATTGACATTCACGGTCATATTATAGCTGTAGAGCATCTTGGTAATGCCTGAAAGCAGCTGGTCTCTTGCGGTGGACGCACGGAGCTCACGTTCCTTGATCTCCTGCTGCTCGTGAGCCTCCGTAATATCCCGACCCAGAATATTGGCGATCGGGTCACCCTTTTCGTCTGTACCAAGGAAGATGTTTATCTCGTGCCACTCGATGCCCTTTTCTGTTTTTGCCGAATATTCCAGATTGCCGATATAGCCCGTTTCATTTTTACGCTCTCTAAGAGAGGAGAGACTGCTGAATTTTCCAAAGGTTTCAATATATTCGTCTGTGACGTATTGAATTTTCTTCTGGTAGGCCGTTTCGTAATCGTCCGTGGATTCAAAGATTTTAACAAAATCCTCCATCCCGGTGCCGACGATCAGGCTATATTTCCCGCTGATCAGATTCAGGGTCAGGTTATAGCTGTACAGAGTTTTTGTGATGTCGGACAGTATCTGGTCCTTGGCCGCCACCGCCTTCAGCTCGTTTTCGCGGCGTTCCTGCGCCTGGTGGGTCTCGGTAATGTCACGGCCGAGAATGTTGGCGGTGGGAGTCCCGCTCTCATCCACGCCCATGAAGGCGTTGACTTCGTACCAGCCGACTCCGTTTTCGGTCACAGCGGCATATTCGATCTGGCCGATATGACCGCGCAGGTTCTGCTGCTCACGCAGCGCCTTCAGCGAAAAGCGGCGGTTCATCTCCTCCGGATATTCGGGGAGCGCCTTTTCCAGCAGGTATCCGCACGCGGTTTCGTAATCATCCGTCCGTGAAAAATGCCGTATGATCTCCTCCATGCCGGTGCCGACGATCAGGCTGTATTTTCCGGTATTCAGATTTACCGTGGCGTTATAGCTGTACAGGGTCTTTGTAATGTCAGACAGTATCTGATCCTTTGCCGCGGAGGCGCGGAGCTCCCGCTCCTTCGCTTCCTGCTGCTCATGGGCCTCCGTAATATCACGGCCCAGAATATTGGCCACAGTGACGCCGTCCTCGTTGGTACCCATAAAAAGGTTGACCTCATGCCATTCGCTGGCTCCGCCGGAGATGACCCGGCAGGAAAGGGTTCCGGCAAAGCCGGTTGCGTTCATTTTTTCCCGCAGCGCATGAATCCCGATCAGCTTTTCCAGCTTCTCCTGATCCTCCGGCGCAATGTTTCTGGAGAGCTTCGCATAAAGAAGAACATAGTCGTCGTTCTGCTGCATGGTTTCCAGAACCTTGTCCATGCCGGTGCCGGTGATAAGGGAGTATTTCCACGTCTCCAGATTGACGGTCAGGTTGTAGCCATAAAGCATCTTGGTAACGCCGGAAAGCAGTTGGTCGCGGGCCATAGCGGCCTTCTGCTGTATCTCACGCTGCTCCTGCCGCTTATGGATATCGGTGATATCACGGCCCAGAATATTGGCAATCGGCTCTCCCGCCTCGTCGGTGCTGATAAAAACGTTGATCTCGTGCCATTCTTCGCCGTAATCGGTGATGGCGCCGTATTCCAGATTGCCGATAAAGCCGTTGGCGCTGCTTCTTGCCCTCAGCGCCTCAAGACTCGCCAGAGCTGCGAACTGGGCCACATTCTCCGGGTCCAGATAAAGAATTTTCTGATTGTACGCGGTGGTATAATCATCGGTGGATTTGAAAATCTCCATGAACTGCGTCATGCCGGTACCGATGATCATGCTGTACTTGCCGGTCCTCAGATTCAGAGTCAGGTTATAGCTATACAGCATTTTTGTCAGCTCTGACAGGATCTGGTTTTTCGCGGCGGCGGCGCGAAGCTCCTTCTCTCTCTTTTCCTGGGCGTTGTGGGCTTCTGTGATGTCGCGGCCCAGAATGTTGGCGACCCGTGTTCCATCCTCCTCGGTGTCGATGAACACGTTGATTTCATGCCACTCGTACTCGTCGTCGCCAGGGTAGAGGACGGGGTATTCAAGCGTTCCCCGGTATCCGTTTTCCAGTGGATTATTTCTGGCTGACTCGAAATCCAGCAGCGCATTGAACCGGCTTACATAGGCGGGATGGATAATGCTGTTCTGGAAGGCGTTCAGCTCAGACTGATGACTGTGCCGCTTGTATTCCGCCACCGTCCGCTCCATACCCGTGCCGGTAATGAGGGAGTAGGTCTGAGTTTCCAAATCCACGGTCAGGTTATAGCTGTACATGATCTGGGTGATCTGAGACAGGACCCGGTCTTTTTTCGCAGGCGCCGTTTTCAGCTCGTTATTGGTTTTCCAGATGGAATAGCTCTTCTCAATAAAGAAATTGAGCATCTCCTTTAAGAGCTCGTAGGCGCCCTCCATTTCCGTCTCCGTTTTTTTGTGAACATGAGCGAGAATATCTTTCACCACCGCTTTATCGATTCCAAGCTGCGTGGTGGTTTTCATGATCTCATCTTCGTTTTGGCTGATGGAAAGAGCCTGTCCGGCCAAAACCTTTCCCAAAACCTGTCCGTCAGGCAAAACAATGGGTATGGAAAAATCACAAAAGCCAACGGGACACACATAGATCCCCTCTTTGTTAGACTTCCATGTTGCCTCGCATCTTGCCCTGCCGTTTTCACTGGCGTGGATCATCCTGCAAAAGTCGGTCATGCCAAAAGAATCTGATGTGCGATTACCTTCCGTATCAACGATAACGGCGGACATGCCGCTGCTCTTAGACCAGTTATCAAGCAGTTTGTATAATTGATCCATGTCGCAGAATTCCTGCAGCTTCAAATAAGGACCCTGAATAAACTCCGTTCTTATTTTCTTGGCCGGTTCCATAGTGCCCGCTCCTTTTCTTAATGTCCGCGCATAGAATGCTAAGTCCAGCTATACAAATTGATTTTGCTCATCCCTATCATGTTGTGGATAACGACATCAAATCCCGCGTGAAAATAGATTGTATAATATTGTATAGTTTTAATTTATATCATGCCGGCCCTCGAAAAACAAGGTATTTTCTCATTTTATTATGAATGTATTTGTGCAGGCCGCACATCTCCCCGATAAATTATATATCCAGGATGAAGCCTCACTCTGAAAATTCTGAAGGACAAGCCGTTTTTGAGCAAAGGAAACGAGAAAATAAAAAAACAGTATAAAGGTGGCCCTTGCTCAGAAAAAGCAAGAGCCGCTTTTCTTCATACTGCTGCATCTTCAAGATAAAAAACAAATCCGAGCCCGTCCCAATCAGGAACAAGCTCGGACTTCGTTGTAATGGTGGACGATACAGGACTCGAACCTGTGACCCTTCGCACGTCAAGCGAATGCTCTACCAGCTGAGCTAATCGTCCACAGCGATAGTTATTATAGCAAGGCGGTCGGATATTGTCAATAGGTATAGGGAAAATTTTTAAAAAAGTTAAACTATGCGAAAGAGCGAAACAAATTTTTTAAACTGTCTCATTGCGCAGGATAAGAAAACAGAGTATTCCTGGGTCAGGAGGTGGATGATATGGCCGATGAAGATAAGAAAGATTTTAACGCTATGCTGCATGATAATAAGGATATGCCCAAATTCCAGACGATCACAGACCAAAAAAGCATTGAGAAATATGGCGGAAGCAGAATGTATTTTGCGCCGCCGATCGACTACGACAAAGTGATGAAGCAGATTCCCTGCGGAAAAGTAATTACGGTAGGAAGAATCCGGGAACACTTTGCAAAATCAAGTGGGGCAGATTTTACAGAACCTATTACTGCCGGAATTTTCGTATCTATTGCCGCATGGGCAAGCTATCAGCGTTCTGAAGATAAAACGCCTTATTGGCGAACCTTGAAGGCAAACGGCGAACTAAATGAGAAATACCCCGGCGGTATTGAAGCGCAGAAGGAAAAGCTGGAGGAAGAAGGGCATACGATCATTCAAAAAGGGCGAAAAAATATCAGATACTTCGTGAAAGATTATGATAGCTTCCTTTTTGATTTGAAATAGGAACAAAGGGGCGCGCTTCCATCCTCAATGTCGGTAATGATAAAAAGCATCCGTACGGCTATGGCCATACGGATGCTTAACTGTTTTGCGAACACCGCCTATCGGGCAGGAGCGTTTGAATACTATGCTCAGATAACGCGGATGATGCAGGAGAGCTTGCTGCCGCCCACGGTTGCATAGACTGTGGTAGTGCCTTTGGAGACAGCGGTGACCTTACCGCTGGCGCTTACGGTAGCCACAGAGGAATTGTCGACGCTGAAGGTCGGAGTCTCCGTAGTGCCGCTGACGGAAAGGGTGAAACTCTCGCTGGTGGAGGCCCTGATGGTAACGTCGGTATGGCTGATGCGCAGGGTAGTATTGCCGTTTCCGCTGTCATCGGGAACGGTGACGGAGCCGCCCTGGGGAGCATCGGCGTTTACGCGGACGATGCACTCGGCCTTTACCGAGCCAACGGAGGCGGTAACGGTGGCGGTACCTCTGTTCACGGCGGTGACGGTGCCCTCCTCGTCAACGGAAGCGACGGAGGGATCGGTGGAGCGCCACTCGATCGTCACATCAGAGCCGGTGGGAGAAATCGTCGGGTCAAGGTTCCACTGCGCGCCGATAGAGGACAGGGTAAAATCGGAACGGTTGAGAACGATGGAATTGATGACCACAGGGGTCGGGGTGGGCGTAGGAGTAGGAGTGGGCGTAGGAGTGGGAGTCGTGTTATCGGGAGATGCGGTGCCGTCAACGGAGTTTACATCACCGGAACCGCTTATGCTGCTGGAAGGAGAGGGAGCAGGATTTTTGTCGCTCTTCTTCAGGCTGGACGCCACAAGGACAACAACGGCTATGATGATTATAATAAGTATGGCAATACCGATTATCTGCTGAGTCTGGTTGTTTCCGCCACCGCCGGAGCCACCGGCCGCGCTGCCGCTGCGCTTCTTGCGCGCGCCGCAATAAGGGCATCTGCTGCGGATACTGGAATAGCGCCGATCGCATTTTCCACACTTGATTTCATGAAAGAGTCCCATAAGTAACCTCCGTTTCGTATGTAAAAGGATACATTCCTAAAAGTTTATAAATATACCTATAATAAATATACCCTCTTTGACCGATTTCGTCAATATCCTTACTGTATTTGGTTCAAGAAAAATTTTTCTTTACTTTTGCGTAAGGTGTGCTATAATTATATGGCAAAGACGCCACGGAATGTGGCTGCCATGATTTTGGGCCTGTAGCGCAGTTGGGAGCGCAAAGGGTTCGGTTTTCTGCCACACTTATAATTTCATATTGCTTTATTCTGCTGTTCCGCTTTTGGAACCGTTGATTTGGGCCCGTAGCTCAGTCTGGGAGAGCGTACGGTTCGCATCCATATGGACGCACATCGACCAACGATGGCTGGCCCACAATTCTGGAGAGAAATCCTTACGAGATTCACGAAAACTGAAAACTTCAAAAATCCGCTTTTTGTTCCGAAAAACGGCCAAAAAGCAGCGAAATGGGCCCGTAGCTCAGCTGGGAGCGCATGGTGTGCAGTTTTTGCCCACCGGGGTCTGTTGCTTACAATTTCATATTCATTCCGTGTGGAGTTTCCGCTCCACTCGGTGATTTGGGCCTATAGCTCAGCTGGGAGAGCGTACGGTTCGCATCCGTAAGGTCGTCGGTTCGATCCCGATTAGGTCCACCATTTTCCGTCAGGGAAGTCTGTGTTCGCAGACTTCCCTGACTTTTTGTTTATGCGGCGCCGTCGTTGGAGGCTGCGCTCCGCTTGCGCCAGAGCTCTTTGAACTCCCTGACTGTAGGCTTGAGGTCTACTTCAAACTTGTAGTCTCGGTAGACACGCACCTTCTCAACGACCTGCCACATGATCATCTTCTTACCTTCGAGACTGCTTCCTTCGAACATATCGGCCCAGGTGAGGATTCTGTCGTACTGTTCCTTGATATCTTTGGCAGCTTTATCTGCATCATCAACGAGAGCCTTCGCCGTGTCGATCTCGGCATCCAGCTTTTCGAGTTCGACCTTTGCCTCTTGAATCAGTTCACTGAGCAGTTCCTGGCTCCAGGTGCTTTTACCCTGAATGGATTTATAAACCTCGCTCTTATAACTGGCCAGTTCCTTCTCCTTTTGCGCTTTCAGCGCTTGGAGCTGCGCCAGTGTTGCCAGATGTTCATTGGTGCGTTGAACGTATTGGTGTGTAATCAGTTCCTGTTCCGGGATAGATTTAATATCTGAAAACAGGGCCATGACCATCCGTTCCATGATTCTGTCAACTTTTTCAACGGTATATCCGGACATACCGTCGCAGTCCTGGGGATGGCGAACCTGGTTGTGGCAGTTGTAGCGCAGGTGGGGAGTTCGCTTCTTTCCGTAGCGCGTGCCACCGCCACTGGTGGTGAGCACCAGCTTACTTCCGCAGTGACCACAGTATACCAGCCCGACCATCAAGGATTTCCCCTTGGAATTCAGAGGCACATCGCTGTGCTTCTGCGTGCGGTTAGCCATGATTTCCTGCGCTCGCTCCCAGAGGTCAACAGGGATGATCTGAAGCTCAGGGAACACCTCCGAGTGTGTTTCACCGCTTTTCAGAATGCCCACATACGTGATGTTCTTGATCATCTTCACGATTGTGGTGTTGGCGAGGTTCACACTTTTACGATTGAGCATACCGTGTTCATAGAGGTAACGGCTTAAGCGCTGTGCGCCATATACTGGCAATACAGCACTATCTCTGCTACATTCTACAGAACGAGAAATATGCAGGCGATTCCCGGCTTCAGAAATACTACGCAACCGAAAAACTGTGCGAGGTCTATATGTTTGACAGTCTTGGCGCTTTTCTGTACTTTGATTTCTTCCGCGGACTGAATCAGGGTTACATTTCCAAACGCTGCGACAATTGCGGCAGGTACTTTTTGCTGGAGGCAGGCAAGTACAGCAACTATTGAGAGCGACCTTTGGAGGATAATCCAGAAAAAACCTGCAGAGATGTGGGTGCCAGAAAGAAATACAATGACAAGTGCAAGACCGACCCGGTGTGGCTTGCCTATAACCGAGCCTATAAAACGCACTATGCCCGCTACATGAAAAAGAAAATGACCACCGCTGAATTTGAGCAGTGGTCACGGCAGGCGGTCGAGTGGAGAACGCAGGCGGAAGAAGGAAAACTTGAGCAGGTCGAATATGAGCGTATGCTGAAAAAATAAATGTGCCGAGGGTCAAGTCGCATAAGCTTGACCCTCGGCTTTATCTTTGATTATAGCATTGCAAACGTAGTCGGTTGCTGAGTTTTCATAGTTGCATCAGCATTTACTTTTCGACACGAAAAGAGTATTATTAGGATATAACGGATTGGAACGAGTTAACATTCCTCGTTGATTATTTGCGCATGAAAAATATAAAGGAGGGTAACACATTCACGTTCCCTGTTGATATTCATATGCGAATCAGTGAGGGCGGAAACAAAACAGTATTGTGCGGTGTGCTTGAGGGTTTGGATGAAAATTATTCGCATCCAGGGAAAAACCCCGCTAAATAATAGGGGTTAATCCGTTCTCCTGCTCCAATTCCGTAATATCACAAAAAGAAAATCCGCCTGCCATGAACCATGGCAGGCGGAATGCGTATTCTCAGTTTGCGGCACGGCCGATCAATAGTTTTCCTTGCGCACTTCATGGAAGTTTTGTCCCCCATGCGCAGCAGCAGGCGCTTCGCCTTAAAGCCGGAAGCGTCGTTGATCTTGGGGAGGATGCCGTCATTCTTGGTTTCCTGCTGACCAATAGAAGTCATCAGTGTTTCGCGCAGGTCAGACATGAACATCGGCTTCGAGCAGAACGCGGTCACGCCGGCGTTTCTCGCCTCTTCCTCAATATCAGACCAGTCATAGGCGGTGAGTATGATGATCGGCGTATCATCTCCAAGGTGGCGGATCTGCCTTGTAACCTCAATGCCGTTCATATCCGGCAGACGCCAGTCGATGATGTAGGCAGGGAAGGCGTCGCCCAACTCGATGGACCGTCTGGCCCGGAGGACTGCCTCCTTATGAAAGATGTTCATTGATTCGAAAATCAAAGGGTGCCGAACGGTTCAGATTCCCTGCGATGGTCTTGATGACCTCATCCATCACGATCGGCTTTGACAAATGCCCGTTCATACCCGCGTCCAAAGACGCCTGCACATCCTCGGCAAAGGCGTTTGCCGTCATTGCAATAATCGGGATGGTATCGGCATCCGGATGATTTCGCAAACTGCGGATGGCCTTTGTAGCTTCATAACCGTTCAGCTTCGGCATCATAACATCCATAAGAATTAAATCAAATGTGCCTTGCGGATTTTCGGCAAAGAAGCGAACGGCTTCCTCACCATCGGCAGCCCTGGTAATTTTCATTCCCAGTTCTTCCAACTGCACGATTGCTATCTCAGCGTTGAGTTCATTGTCTTCAGCCAAGAGAACTTTCAAACCGCTCAAGTCTGCTTTGTGGGCAGCGTAATCTGTTTTCTTTACTTCACGCTCATCCGTGATTTCCATGGGCAATTCAACGGTAAAGGTCGAACCAACACCCTTCTTGCTCTCAACACGAATCGTACCGCCCATCAGGTCCACATACCGCTTGGTAATGGCCATGCCCAGACCGGTGCCCTTATACTTGGTACGAGCGCTGTTTTCCTCCTGCGAGAACTCGTCAAAAATGTGCTCAACAAATTCTTCGCTCATGCCCACGCCCGTGTCCGCGATGCTGTAACACGCCACAATGTGCTGCCCGTCCGCTCCGGGACGATAGCTGGCCTCAAAGGTGATCGTGCCGCCGTCGTTGGTAAACTTGACCGCATTTCCCAGAATGTTTACCAGGACTTCCCGAATCCGCACAGCATCTGCCAATACGTAAGGATCTTCCAACGCCTCCTGATGGAAGTTGAAATTGAGATTCCGGTTGGACAGAAAACCATGGGTAATGTTCGCAGCGGTATCTGCTACCTCTGTAATGTCAACAGGGGCGGGCATGAATTGGATCTTGCCGCTTTCAATGCGGCTGATGTCCAGCACATCATTGATCAGTGTCAGCAGATGCTCAGAGCTGCCGCTGATCTTATCAAGACAGGCTCTGACCTCGGGATTGGGATTCTGTTTCAGCGCAATGTTGGTAAAGCCGATAATGGCATTCATGGGCGTCCGAATGTCGTGGGACATATTGTTCAGGAAGGTGCTTTTTGCGGCATTGGCTGACTCTGCCACCATGCGCAGCTGATTCAGCTCCTTGTTCGTCTCCTGCTCCAGCTTCACCATCTGACTGCTGCGCTGCACTTTAATTAAACTAAAGAACGCCAACAGTATCAGCAGTGCCATAGCCGAAATGAAGATCGCCCCTGTCCGAATGGCAGAGTTCATCATATCCATGGTGCTGACTGCCACGCAGTCAGCAGGGATCAGAAGCATCAGCGTCATGTCATAGTTATCCAGCTCTGAAAGGCAGTAGTAATACTCGGTCTGGTTCAGAAGGATATTTGCCGCTGCAATGCCATCCTTGTCCAGCTGCTCTTTGATGATGTCAAAACCCCGTCCCTGCACATACTCCGCTTCTTCCAGCGCCTTGTAAATATTCCGGGCGCCAATGACATCGTCATCGTCCGCGTCAAAATAGGCCAATGTTCCGTTCTTCTTGATGACATAGGTTGCCGCGCTGCCGCCGTAGGTCGTAGTGGTATAGTACTGTTTCACGGTCTGGATATCCTTGAGCAGCACGATATGGGTAAAACGGACATGATTCTCGCCCATTGTGATGGGGGAATCCAATTCCTGCGAAAACACCAGAAAGCTTCCATCGATCGTGTCGGTTTCCGAAACAAAGGTATGCCGCTTTTCCCCGTCTAACAGATGGCTGATATCATACCAGATGCCTGCAGGGCCATCGCTCAGATACGCTGTACCCTGCTCATCCAGAAGCATCACCCGGCATCCATACAGATCCGTACAGAAATCATTTTCCATATGCACTATGTTATCAGACACATCCAGACTGTTCTCGAAATGATTTCCCTGTACAGCGTTATTCAGTCCTGCCACCAGATTCCAATGGGTACGAAGGCCGCTGTCCAGATTTGCCTGAATCTGGGTGACCATTTCCTCAAGTTGGCTGGAACGCTCCTCGATCGTCAGCTTCATCAAAGAATTACGCATGAAGAGTATGCCAAACGCCAGAACAACGACCAGAATCATCGCAAACACAGCGGGCAAAAGATATTTCGTTGTTTGCTTTCTCTCTTTCATATACGTGCTCTCCCAAAATTTCTTTTCTGCCCTGCGTGTCAGCGGCCTGTCTGCACTTATCTCAGAATGATGTAATCCGTAGGCGCTTCCAGCTGTCCGCCCTGTTCCACCAGACGTTGCATCAGGTATCCCTCTGCCTTGGGGCCGGTCGTATCGACTTCCGAAACGCCCATCTCCTCCATAACGGCGGTCATATACCAGTCGCGGTCACCGTAGATCAGGAAGGAATAGGTTGCGCTGCGATCCAGCTCCTTGCCTTCCATGGTCAGAGCGTTGAGGGTATAACCGCTGTCGGTCTTTGTAATGTCCATCTCAAAGCCGCTGGAAACATACAAGGTGCTGTCATTGCAGACTGCGCCGCGGTTGCCAGTCATGGAAAGGGTCGTCTCCACAAGGGTATAAATCTGATCGCCGGTCAGCTCCATCAGACCGGGCCAGCCGCCGTCATTCTTTGCGATATAAGCGAGATCTTTCTGGGAATAGTCGCCGGTATAGATGTCGTTGGCCACATAGCAGGCCTGCATAAACACCAGATCCACACTGGACAGCATGCGCATGGTGTTTGCAACGGCGGAGGCCGCCTGATTGCCGTGCTCCGGGGTGAAATCGTTGGAGTAATAGGTATCGATGTGGGCAACGATCTCGGTGCCGGGTTCTTCTCCAGCCAGCTCCTTATTGAATGCAGCCAGTGCTTCCTGCGGCGTCGTCACATCGCCGTTGAGAATCATCTGCACCACATCTTTGGAGATCCGGAACATCTCGTTGGATGCCAGACGGATGTACAGCTTGTTCTGTTCCACATAGGGCTTCAGGTTGCCCATCTCCGGCATCACTTCCAGCGTCACATCCTTTTTGTAAGGCACCATGTTCTTGCCGTAGGAGATATGATCCTGCCCCTGCTGATTGACCATAGCGGTCATGATGTCCAG
>JAQXJB010000015.1 GCA_029008095.1 Clostridiales bacterium | reverse complement strand
TGACGTTCCCACCGGCATTTCCTACACTCCCGACCAGACCGAAGAGCTCAACCGCTACTCCAACGATATCTCCACCTATATCGCAGAGAACTGGTTCGCATTCTTCGATGGCTCCAAGCCTCTCACTGAGTGGGATTCTTACGTTTCCGATATTTACAGCCTCGGCCTTGACAAGTGCATCGCAGTTGTTCAGGAAGCTTACGACGCATACGTCGGCGCTTGATTTGCCGGTCTGTATAAAAACGGCATATAGTTTCGTTTGAGTTACCGCCCTCCGGGTTTCCGGAGGGCGGTTCTTCTGCTTTTAGGCTGCGTCGCTAAAACCGGACTGACGGGGGCTGCGGGGTTCTTCAATGCTGCGGAAAACAATTATTTTTGTGTGTCACCAGAGAACACAATCCTCTGACAAGTGGCTTTTGATAAAGGAATTCTGAACAAAATGATTTGATTATTAAATAAATACTTTAAGATTAAAAGCAAATATATTTAATGTTTACAAAATATAAAAAATTAAAATTATTTGGATTTTTGAGGAATAAAGGCAAAATAAGGCGAATAAACGGGCGAAAATATGCGAAAAACTGCGGAAAATGTTAAAAACGCCAAGAGCATAAATTAAAAAGATATTGACAAATATATAACAAAAGCTTATATTAGTGTTGTACTTTTTCTGAGATGTTGTAAAAACATCAAATTTGAAAGGAGCATACAGTATGAAAAAGAGTTTGGCGCTCATTCTGGCATTGGTTCTTGTAGTGGCCATGTTGGCAGGATGTGCTCCTGCCAACAAGGTTGACGACAATAAGCCGTCTCCCACTCCCGGAAGCGTTAATACTTCCGATTCTAACACCGGCGATACCGACACCGAGCCTGTAGATGAAGGCCCCTATCACATGGCCTACGGCAAGTTTGAATTTAATGCCGACGGTTATGTTGATGAAGCTTTCGAATACACGCTTCCTCTCAGCACCACCGATGAGGTGTTCACCTATTGGACTACCTGCTGGACTCCCCAGCACATTCCCGAAGGTGGCCTTCAGGAACTGGAAACTCTCGCAAACATCGAAGAACTTACCGGCGTACATATCGAGTATGAAGCAGTATCTGCTGAGAACAGAGCTCAGAACTTCGCCGTTCTTCTGGCTGCAGATGATCTCCGCGATATCATGGATCAGGCTATATACTTCTACACCGGTTCTCCCCGTTCCATCATTGATGACGGTTGGGTTATCAACTTCTACGATTACAGAGAGTATATGCCCAACTATCTGTTCAACCTCTGGGATCGCCACGATATCGACGTTCTCAAATATGGCCGTTTGGATGATACCACTTGGCCTGCTATGTACGGACTGCTCATCGATCCCGCTCCCGGTTCCGGTTATATGCTCCGTCAGGATATCATGGATGACCTGAACCTTGGCGCGGCTGCTGATGTAAAGACTTTCGATCAGTGGCACGATGTTCTTACTGCGTTCAAGAATAATGGCGTAAAGTGGCCTCTGGCTCTTTATAAGACCGTTGAGCTGACCGCAGGTTCCAGCTTCTCCGGCTACAATACAGCCGCTCTTGTAAGCGAGACTGCTCTTCCCGCCGCAAAGGTCATTGACGGCAAGGTTCAGTATTCTCTTACCACTCAGGATGACAGAGACCTCGTTACCATGATCAACCAGTGGTACAAAGAGGGCCTCATTGACCCCAACTACACCTCTAACGGCGACAACACTCAGATGTCCAACTCCATCACCACCGGCGAGCTGGGCTGCATCATCTTCAACCCCTCCGAGGTTGCAGCTTGGGAAGCTACCTGTTCTGACCCTGACGCCAAGTTCATGCCCACTCCCAGAATCAAGAAGACTGAGGATCAGATCCTCCAGTACGGCCAGAAGCAGAGCAACTTCCACATGGGTTCTGCCTGCGTCAGCGCTAATTGCGAGAACATTCCTCTGGTCTGCACCTGGCTCGACTGGAAGTGGAGTCCCTATGGTATCGAAGTCGATAACTGGGGCGTTGAAGGTCTCACCTACGTTGTCAATGAGAATGGCGAAAAGCAGCTCTCTGACTTCGTTCTGAACAATCCCGATGGTCTCGGCGCAGCATGGGTCATGGTTCTTTATACCTGCGACGGTCTCCGTCAGCCCTGCATGAATATGCACAGAAGAATGTACGCATATCCCGGCGGCGAGATATTCCTTCAGATGTTTGATACCTGGACTGTCGATAACTACGGCGGCGAGTATGACTTCCCCACCGGTGTTACCTATACCGATGATCAGTCTGAGGAACTCAACAAGTATTCCAACGATATTATAACCTACATCGGCGAGAACTATTATGCCTTCATCGATGGTTCCAAGCCTATCAGTGAGTGGGATTCCTATGTTGCCCAGCTCGAGAATCTTGGTATCGATAAGTGCAGAGAAATCGTCCAGGAAGCTTACGAAGCATACATTGCTTAATTGAATATTTGTTGATGCTGTAAGATATCTATTGTATTGCATTATAAAAGCGTCAGTTACCGCCCTCCGGGTTTCCGGAGGGCGGTCCTTTTTTGCCGCGGTATAAAAGGCAGAAGATATATGAAAATGTTAGATAAACAACATTACAAATTTAATCCATAATAAATATATGATTTGGCGCGTTGAAGAACTGACTGTGAAAAACGTTGAAAAGATTGGGCTTAATGTAAAATGATGCTGTGCAGACTGCACTAAATATCAAAAATACATAAGTTTCATGTCGAAAATTTAATTTTAAAATATTGACATTCACTTAATAATCATTTATATTGAGACTGTTACTCAGGCCGTAAAGGTAACATGCATGTGTAGAAAATGACAAAAGGCAATTTTTTGAAAGGAGTAATATTTACCATGAAGAAAAGTTTGGCGCTTATTCTTGCTCTGGTATTTGTCGTAGCTATGTTCGCTGGCTGCTCTTCCACAGATACCAATACAAACGATCCTTCTACTACCAACCCCGGCAACAGCGGCAATACGGCAACCCCTGATGTCGGCGAGGACGAGGATTCCCCCTACCACATGGCTTACGGTAAGTTCGAGTTTAATGAGGACGGTTACACCGACGCCCCCTATAGCTACGAGCTTCCCCTGAGCACCACCGACGAGATATTCACCTATTGGACCACCTGCTGGACTCCCCAGTACATTCCCGATGGCGGTCTGAAGGAGCTTGAGACTCTCGCCAACATTGAGGAACTCACCGGCGTGCATATCGAGTACGAGGCTGTTTCCTCTGAGAGCAGATCCCAGAACTTCTCCGTTCTTCTGGCTGCTGACGACCTCCGCGACATCATGGATCAGGCAAACTACTTCTATACCGGCGAGCCCCGTTCCATGATCGATGACGGCTGGTTCATCAACTTCTATGATTACAGAGAGTATATGCCCAACTACCTCTATGAGCTTTGGGCTCGCAACGACATTGACGTCCTCAAGTATGGCCGCCTGGATGATACCACCTGGCCTACCATGTATGGTATGCTTGTTGATCCCGCTCCCGGTTCCGGTTACATGCTCCGCCAGGATATCATGGATGACCTGAACCTCGGCGCTGCTGCTGACGTCAAGACCTTCGACCAGTGGCATGATGTTCTCACCGCCTTTAAGAACAACGGCGTTCAGTGGCCTCTCGCCATTTACCAGACCCTCGAGCTGACCGCAGGTTACAGCTTTTCCGGCTACAACACTGCCGCTCTTGTCAGCCCCTATGGTATGCCTGCTGCCAAGGTCATTGACGGCGAGGTGCAGTACACCCTCACCACTGAGGACGACAAAGATCTTGCTACCATGATCAGCACCTGGTACGCCGAGGGCCTCATCGACCCCAACTACGCTTCTTACGCCGACAACACCCAGATGTCCAACCCCATCACCACCGGTGAGCTGGGCTGCGTCATCTTCACTCCCTCCGAGGTTGCTTCCTGGGAGTCTACCAGCACTGACCCCGACACCAAGTGGATGCCCACTCCCAGAATCAAGAAGACTGAGAATCAGATCCTCCAGTACGGCCAGAAGAAGAGCAACTTCCACATTGGCTCTGCCTGCGTAAGCGCTACCTGCGAGAACATTCCTCTGGTCTGCACCTGGCTCGACTGGAAGTGGAGTCCCGAGGGCGCCGAAATCGACAACTGGGGCATTGAAGGCCTTATCTACAATGTTGACGAAAACGGCGAGAAGCAGCTCAGCGACTTCGTTCTGAACAATCCCAATGGCCTCGGCACCGCTTGGGTCATGGTTCTTTACACCAATGACGGTCTCCGTCAGCCCTGCCTGAACATGCACAAGAAGATGTACGCATATCCCGGCGGCGAGATCTTCCTCCAGATGTTCGATACCTGGGAAGTTAAGGACTACGGCGGAGAGTACGATTTCCCCACCGGCGTAAGCTACACCGATGAGCAGAATGAGGAACTTAAGCTGTACTCCAGCGATATCGTAACCTATATCAGCGAGAACTACTTTGCCTTCATTGATGGCTCCAAGCCCCTCTCTGATTGGGATTCTTACGTTGCTAACCTCTACAGCCTCGGCCTCGATAAGTGCCTCGCCGTTGTTCAGGAAGCTTACGAAGCTTATATCGCCTGATTTATAAGCGGACTGATACTCTGAATAAAGCTTAAACATAAGCTCCCGCAGACATTATATGAATGTCTGCGGGAGCTTTTCTATGCACAAAAACAAATGAATATACAGAAAAATATAAATAAATATACACAGCGCGCACCCTTGAATACCGGACGTTGATCGGGTAAAATGCGTTCGTAATATGCTGCCGCCGCGGTAGAAAGCACCCCTGGAATCCCACAGATTCCAGGGGTGTCGGTATGTCAAAAAACCCTTTTCCGTAAAGGCCTATCACCAATGGTGCGGGAGATTCTTCGCAAGCTCATAATGATAAAGTTTAGGTTCAACGTTCGCTCGCCGCTTATCATAAAACGGAAAGTCATTTCATTCTGACCGCGGAGAGGTTAGATATCGCGGCGTTTATGCTCGTCCGGCACGCAGCCTTCCTTCACTTGCTGCACTTCATGGCGCAAATCCAGAAAGATTTCCGCAAGGATGGGGTCAAAATCCTGTCCGCTGCCTTCCTGGATAATTTCAAAGCATGTTTCCAGCGGCAGCGCCGCGCGATAGCACCTATCCTCGGAAACGGCGTCGAACACATCCGCGATAGCCATGATCCTGGCGCAGAGCGGTATTTCCTTTCTGTGCAGTCCCTCGGGATAGCCCTTGCCGTTCCATTTTTCGTGATGATACCGGGCAATCTGGGAAGCAATTTCCAGATACTGCTCATTGCCCATGCGGCCAAAGCTCTCCTGTATGATTTCTCCACCCTTTGAAGTGTGGAGCTTCATAAGCTCAAATTCTTCCGGCGTAAGCTTCCCGGGCTTTTGAAGAATAGCGTCGGGAACCGCGATTTTTCCAATATCGTGCATTGGCGCCGCTTTTAACAGATTTTCCAGATAATCCTTCGTCAGAATTTCAGAATAAAATCCGCGCCGGTTCAATTCCTCCGCAAGCAGCTTGACATATTGGGTCGTGCGCTTTACATGCCCGCCGGTATTGCTGTCCCGGTTTTCAATCAACGTGGCAAAGCCCGTGACCATTTCATCGTGATACCGGGTCAGTTCCTTCATGTCCGGATTTTCCTGGTTCACATATGCGCCCAGCAGAAGCATTGTTGTTCCGATACTGGATACCAGAGAATCCGGAACCAACATCTGGTATACGGTAATACCTGCCACCACCAGAAGGCTGGTGATTATATTGACCCTTTTGTGGCTCTCGATTGAATTCCAGCGCCGGAAGACGTGAGCAATGGTCAACAAAATGTAGAGCGCCGCCATTGCAAAGCAGGTATAAACGGAAGTACCCATTGAATAATAGGAGGTTTTTCCCTGACGATATTCCAGAGAATTGAGGTTAAGCGCCACTATAAGAACATTAACCAGAAAGGGCACGGCTAAAAGCAGTCTCTTGCCCCACGACGAAGGAAGCCCTTTGGTAGCATCCAGCATGTAGAGAAGCAGGAGGAAAAGCAGGGCATCAATGCTGATTAAAAACAAACCGTGCAGAACCAAATTGACTGTGGGATTGATAAGGTGCTGATGATTGACCGAATATGCCGTGATCCCGTCCAGCAGCAGACAGGCGACCCCGGCCCACAACAAAACATCATAAAGCGTCCGGCCGGAAAGATGAAAGCGCCTGCGCTCCCTGTCATAGATAAAAGCAAGGTAAAGGATGACCAAAAGGCACCCTATTTGCAGCTTGCAGTGTTCAAAGGGGAAAACGAACATGCTTCTTCCACCTGTCCTTTCATGGGAATTTCTTTGCCGATGTGCTATGACGAGCGTGAATAATTATTCACTTTTGCTGTGGCTCTGGTTTTACTGCTCCGGCTTCGCCGTCAAACTCCATTGAGCCGGAAAAGAGTACATAGGTCAGCCACTCCAGGGGTCACTGTGCGTTTTTATACCATTCCAGAATCGCCGCCAGATTTTCTTCGCTGACACGGCTGCCGCCGTGGAGGAGCATATCAAGCATTTCATCTTCGCCGGGACTTCGGTTCTCCTTCTTTGCCAGCCCCTTTCCGACGGTCTTGGCCATGACTGTCATCATCAGCTTATAGACACCCCTCAGGCGTGTTATGTCAAAGCCGCCCTGCAGTGTGAAAACCGGCATGGCTGGGGGCAGCGCATTGACTTTGCGCAGATCCTGAAGCTGGGAGCCGGTAGCTCCCATGCCCACTCCGCAGACGGCCGCCACATGGAAGCGTCTGGCGGCTTTTGCATACCCCTGAACCTTTCCGGCCATGAGCCAGCCCAAATAAATGATGGTGTCGGACGAAGAGGGATTTCGCATGGCTTCCTCAAGGGAATACACCGGGAGACCGGTCCTTTTGCCGAGCAGCATGGCGTATTCTTTGGTGTGGCCTGTGTTCGATGTATATACGATCATACTTGGTTTCATATCAAAATCTCCTTTATAAGTATTCTACCAAATATTTCGCTTGACTGATAGATATATTTCACGGGGAAATGTGTCAATTTTATAGATTTTCTGCTGCTTCAGGCATAAAAAACGCAGAGCGCGACATGCTGACGCGCTCTGCGTTTGTTTTATTGGACGCGGGTTCCGGCTCCGCGTGTTTCCGTACCGAGGCATACCACCTGCTCACAGGCAATGCGGTAGGTGATAAAGAAGTACAGCGCGTATATCCCCGCGAGCACAAGGGAGATCAGCGCGGCGGTTTCCATTGCCTTTTGTCCGCTCAGGCCTGCAAAGTTCCAAATCTCATAGACTTTTCCGAAGATCATTCCGAGTGGGACGGTCAAAATAAGCGGCAGTGCGAAGGGCATAAGAAAGAACGCGCCGGTCTGCTTGAACAAAGCCGCTTTCTGCGTTTTCCCGTCAGCACCCAGCCGGTACAAAACGGCAAAACGCCTGCGCTCATCGTCCAGCGTGGACAGCGTTTTCAAAGAAAGAATAGCCAGCGCCATGCAGACGAACACGGTGGACACATACAGCGTGCCGATGATCAGAGTTCCGGCGTTGGCATTGCGGAACAGACGCCATGCTTCCTGGATAGCGAAGTCGCACCGTTCGTCCTCACCGTCCGATGTTTTCTGGACATAGGTCAGATCCTTCAGCATAGCCATAGCGTCGGGACGATGGTCTGCCAGCGTGTAGGCGGCGCAGACGTCCGAAACGGGCATACCGGCCACCGCTTCATCGGGAATGATAAAGTACATATACTCCCTGCGGGCAAAATCCGGGTAAAAAGTACTGTTTCCTGCCCAGGAATAGGTTTTTCCGTTCAACGTCACCGATTTGTCAGAGAAATCCACATCGCTGATGCCCTGAACGGTGGTGAACAGCAGATATTCATCTTTTAGCGTGAGCGGCTCATAGCCGCAGCCGGTAAGCAGCGCATTGAACTGGCTCAGGGGCATATATTTGTCCGTCCATTCCATTAGGTCGTATCCGATAATGCTGCTGCAAAGGGTGGTTTCGCCCTTTGAATATAGCTGATAGTCGATCTGCGAGATGATCGGACTGTACTGTTCCACGATCTGTATGCCCTCTTCCATGGAGACGCCGTGTTCTTCAGACAAATCAAACATAGCCATCACATCGTAGGGGCAATCTTGTTTAATGGAGAGATCTGAGAAAATCTTTTCACAGAATGCCACATTGGACATGCCAACGGCAAACACAAGCAGCGTTGCCAGCGCGCCGATCAGCAGGGAATTTACCGTCATCTTTCCGGAAAGTCCCCTCAGAACCACGGTGTTGGTGCCCCTGTTCTTCAGCCGTTTGCTTCGCAGCAGCATACCGGCAAGGGTTCTGGACAGGGTGAAGTGAGCCAGAAATATCATTACAAGGTCCGTTGCCAGCCAAAGAAGCAGGATTACGCCGTCTTCGTTATGAAAAGCCGCCATCAGATTTTGGTAGGTAATAATCAGGCATCCGATAAGTCCCGCCAGCGTTACCACGGACAAAATGCACCAGAGAACAGGGTGCTTTTCGCTCCTTTCGGCGGCCTCCTCCTTCAGAAGATCCGATATCGTTACCTTTTTCAGATACCTCACCGAAGCGAGGCTGGATAGGGCAAACAGACCGACGCTTACGGCAAGGGTCAGCGCGATCCCCTTTACGGAATAAGCGGATATGGAAAAGGGAAGCTCCATGATGGAAGAAAACAGCGCCACAAGGAGCTGGAATATCACAAGCCCGGCGCCCATGCCGGCGATAAGCGCAAGGCCGGAGAGCATCCATGTCTCGCAGGCAAACAGAGCCTGAATGTTCCGGCGGGTCATGCCAAGGGTCAGGTACATGCCGAATTCCTTCTTGCGCAGCTTCAGCATGAAGCCGGTGGCATAGCTGAGCACCAGCGCCGTGACCAGACCGGAAAGAACCGTAACCATGTTGAACATGGACTTCATGTCCGAGGACAGCTCCGCCAACTGCCTGATTCGGTCGCTGTAGCTCAAATTGTTGACGGCGAACAGGAGAGCGACGCTCAGGGCCACCGTGACAAAATAAATCAGATAATTGCTGATTTGGCGCCGCACGTTCCGCAGGGCAAGCTTAGCGAACATCCGCCTCACCTCCCAGCACCGCCATAGCGTTGAGGATCTCGTTATACATGGCCTGACGGCTCTGCTCACCGCGGCGCAGCTCGTTCCATATCCGGCCATCCTTCAAAAACAGGACCCGGGAGGCATAGGAGCCGACCACCGCGTCATGGGTCACCATCAGTATGGTGGAGCCAAGACTTTGGTTCATAAGCGTGAAGGTCTGCATCAGACTCCTGGAATTGGCGCTGTCCAGCGCGCCTGTGGGCTCGTCCGCCAGAATCAGAGCAGGCCGGGTGATCAGCGCCCGCGCGCAGGCGGCGCGCTGCCGCTGTCCTCCGGAAAGCTGCCGCGGAAACTTGGAAAGCTGCTCCGTGATATCCAGAGAAGCGGCAGCCTCCCGGAGCCGCTCCCGGGTCTCCCTGACCGGCCTTTTTTGCAGGTTCAGCGGCAGAACGATGTTTTCACCCACATTCAGCGTGTCCAGCAGGTTGTATTCCTGAAAGATGAAGCCCAGACGGTCGCGGCGAAAAGCCGCCAGCTCACGCTCCTGCATTTCGGCAATATCCCTTCCCTCCAGAAGAATGCTGCCGGAGCTGGGGCGGTCAATGGTGGCTATAACGTTGAGAAGCGTGCTTTTTCCGGAGCCGGACGCGCCCATGATGGCGGTAAATTCGCCCTGCTCCATGCTGAAGCTTACGCCCCGCAGCGCTTGAGACACTGCGTCGCCGCTGCCGTAGTATTTGCTTACGTTTTTTATTTCCAGTAAAGTGTTCATAATATTCACCGGCCTTTCGCAGTAATTGTACCGCGAAAGGCCATAATTTGTTCTAACACAGTCTGTCGGCTGTCTAACAGTTTTGTTAGATTTATGAGGGGAAGCGCAGAGAAAAGCGGGTAAAGCGGCCGGGCTCGGATGTGATCTCCAGCCCGATATTCAGCTTTTTGCAAAGCTCACTGACAATGTAAAGCCCCATGCCGGTGCTTTGACCGGCGCTGCGCCACGCAGCGCCCGTAAAGCCGCGCTCCGTCACGCGGCTGAGCTCGTGGGCGGGAATACCGGGGCCGTTGTCCGTAAAGCTCAGACTGCCTTGGGAAAGCTCGATGACGATCTGACAGCCGGGGCAGTATTTCGCGCAGTTTATGAGAAGCTGTTTGAGAATGAAGGTCAGCAGCTTGGGGTCTGTGTAAACGGAGGCAGCGCCCTCGATCGTAACGCCGATATCGGCGGCGATAAGCAACTCCATCTCGGCCCGAATGGCCTGGTCGCATAGGCCGCGCAGGGAAACGAGGCTGATTTGAGTGTCCTTTTCCACCGTCCGAAGCTTGGCATAGGTCAATATCGTCTCAGTCAGATTGTCCGCCCGGCGCAGCTCCCGCCGCAGCTTTGCGGCCTCGCCGCCGTTGGCAAGGATAAGGGAACAGGCGGTGAGAGGCGTCTTGATCTCATGCACCCAGCTTTCCACATAGTCGCAGTAATCCTGCTTTTCCGCTTTTGCCTGCTCAACCGCGGCGATGGCGGAGCGGGATATTTCCTTCATCAGCAGATAGTATTCCAGCTCCACGGCGTCCCGGGGACGCTCCAGCGTTTCCGCGATAAGATATTTCTCCGGCAGAGCGTTCAGCCTGTCCCGCAGCATATTCAGGCGCTTGTCGGCGCGCCGCCAGCTTATGAACAGGCAGAGCGCCGAAACAAAAATCACACTTATAAGCAGCAGCACGATCAAAGACACCGGAAGGCCGCAGAGATAGGAAACCATGATCAGATACAGTCCGCCGATGCCTGCCGCGCACATGGGCACGGCCTTGGCCGCCAGATAATCCCGAAAGCTCATAGGCGGTATCCCACGCCCCGCACCGTGCGGACAAAGTCTGCCGCGCCTATGCGTCCCAGCTTTTCCCGAAGCCTGCCGATGTTGACATAAAGGGTGTTGCCGTCGATATACATCCCGTTCGTCCACAGATCCTCGATAAGCTCGTCGCGGGTACACAGCTCCTTCTGCATCAGGCACCAGAGGATGCGGGCCTCGTTCTTTGTAAGCTCCGCGGTGTTTCCGTCAAAAACGGCCTTCATGCCCGGGAGGTCAAGGGTCAGCCCTCTGACGGTCAGCGTGTCATTCGCCGAGCTTTTCAGTATTCTGCCGATTCGTGCCAGCAGTACGGCGGAATTGTAGGGCTTGCGGATGAAGTCGTCGCCGCCCACGCCGAAGGCGAGCAGCTCGTCCTCTGGGGTATCTCTCGCCGTGAGGAAAATCACCGGCGTATCCGAGCTTTGCCGCAGCTTGCGGCAGAGCGTAAAGCCGCTTTCTCCCGGCAAATTTACGTCCATCAGTATCAGATCACAGGGCTGCCTATCCACCGGCTGGTAGCCGTTGGCGGAAAGAAGCGCACACAATTCTGTGTAAATTGCTTTGTCATCTTCAATAATCATGATCCTTTTCATGGGCGCACCTCGTTTCGTCAGGACATTGGCCATTCGTATACACAGAATACCACAGCACAGCTCTCTGACGCAATCTCTATTTGCTTTGAGTGTGGAGAATACTAATCCCCATTCGCAAAGGAACGCTTGTATTCGGGCAGCAAATACCGCCAGGCCACTACGGCGTTGACCACGCCCAGCAGAGCAAAGCCGATACGGGCTGCCGCTTGGGGAATCAGCAGCGCAATTCCGTTCATATCTCCGCCGCCAAAGAAGCCGCACAGCAGGCTCAGGTACAGCGGGTCGAGAAGCAGCATGATCAGAGAGGTGTACCACATTACGGCGCGGAACACCTTGGATTTAGCGGCGCAGATACGCTTGCAGAGCAGTACCAGAAGCCAGGCTGCCAGCAGCGTTGCGGCGGCTCCCGCCAGACAGAAAATTCCCATCTGGAGGTCCGACATGCGCGTGTTGTATACGTCCACCTGAACGCCAAGCCCCATGAAATTGATTTGCTTGAATACGCCGAAGCAGAGCGCTGACAGAAGATGCGCTCCTTCGTGGACGATGTAATAAATGACCACAGCGGCAAGAATGCCGATGTATTGTCTGGCTCGTTTGCTCATAATCATGCTCTCCTTTTCTATCAGTCTTCGCTTTCCTGCACCGTCCACTCGAACCCGTAGCTGCCCGCGAAGCTATCTGCTTCTATCCAGACCTTGTATTCGCCCGGCTCTGACAGCGTGACCGTGAAATCGGCGGTGGGGATATCCGTGCCGCGATAGCAGCGCTGCTCCGGGGAGGCTGACGGGAAAACGGAGATGCTCAGGCTGCCGCTTTCCCGCGTGATGGATACCGCCAGCTTGCCGCTCTGTCCTTCTTCAAGCTGGTAGAAGCGTTGCTCCGTACCGTTATATACGGTATGCCCGTTTTCAGCGCTGATGTTCATGCAGGGCTGCTCCGCATCCTGCCCTGCTCCGCAGCCGGCGAGTATTGCCAGCAGCACCACTATAAGAATGCAGAGGGCGAATTTCCCGTGTCCAGTTTTCATCGTGCTTATATCCTCCCTTTAAACAGCGCTGCCTTCATACATCACTACCGGAGCCCCTTCTGACCCTCGAATGGAGGGAGTGGGCTCCGGCATCCTTACCGTGGTTCTCACTTTATTGTAAGCCTGATGCTTCCGCTGGACGTTTTTATTTCGCACTCGCCGCCGTTGGCGGAACGGGGAACATCCACGCTTCCGCTGGAGGTGCTGGTAATGAATATCTTATCGGAAAGCAGGCTTCCGCGGACGGAACCGCTGCTTGTTTCGATGTAGAGAGACGCGGCGTCGCAGCCGTCAAGGTTCACGCTTCCACTGCTGCTCTCGGCGCGAAGCTTTCCGCTTGCGATAACGGAGTTGAGCGATAGTTCTCCGCTTGATGTATCAAGGCTCAGCTCCTCACATTCGATGCTTGAAAGAGTGATGCTTCCGCTGGAAGTCTTGACGCTCAGCGTGGCCTCGGAGCTTAGATTCTCTATTGTGATGCTGCCGCTGGCGGACTCGGCCTTCAGCGTTTCGGGAGAGGCGTTTTCAATATGGATGCTTCCGCTGGCTGTTTCAGCCGACAAATCATTCGTCACAGAGGCGGGGAAGCGTATGCGTCCGCTGGCGCTCACAAGACCCGCGCTCTCAAAAGAAAATCCCTCGCTGACATCGATGCTTCCGCTGGCCGTGCGGATTTTAAGGGCTTCATATTCGCTTTGGGGCAAATATACCTCTATTTCCAGGCTGCCAAAGAAAATACCGATGTGTTCATACCAGCGTCTTTCATCGTGCTGCTCGATTTTAAGGGTATCGTTGGAAACGCTTACCGTGTGATAGAATCTGCCGTTTTCACTCTCCGTGCAGACAACCTTGCATTTGCCGTCCTCGGAGGGCAGGAGCTTCACGCTGCATTCCGCGCTTATGACGGAAATATCGGAAAAATCCTTATCAACAGGATAGGTTTTGCTTACGATCGACATAGTGTTCATTTCTCCAAAATCAAATTTTGCTGCCGCGAGAGCAGCCGCAGAGATAACAATACCGGCCAATATCAGTATGGCGGCCACCAATAAGGCCTTTCGTCCGCTTTTCATTAAGCATTCTCCTTTCTGATGAACGGGGACTTTATCCAGAGCAGAATGTTTCTGTTCAAGCGCAGTCCGGCTTTTGTGACTCCGAGCAGCCCGAGAAACAGCAATATGGCGAGACCCACGCATATCATGCCCGCGCCGACCATCAGGACACCGGCGGCAAGATTGCCGTAAAGCACGCCGTACTGCACCAATGCCACGAGCCCTGTGAGACCACAGGCCGCGAGAGAAAGGTCAGCGGCAAACAAAGAAAAAATGACTGCCCAGAGAACGATATAAATACTGAAAAAGCAGATCATTGCGGCCAGAAGCAGCGGCAGCCACAGCGGCGCGCCCAATATGATCAGAATGACTTCCCAGACCTTAAGAGCGCGGTTTGGCTTTACCTTGGCCTTTATCAATTTCGGCAGCGAGGTTTCTGACAGTATTTGCGCCGCGATCTCATCCACAGAGCCGAGCGCCGCGGCGGCTTCCTCCTCGCTCAGACCGTTTTCCATGTGGTCATCCATCAGCTCGCTGTAAAACTCCGCAGATTTTTCTATATCCTCCGGCGGAAGCCCGTTTAAGTCTTTCCGGAGCGCGGCAAGAAACTCAGCTCTATTCATTTGCGGCATCCTCCCTTGTAATGAACCTGTAAATCGACATTATTTCGTTCCATTCTTTCCTGAAGCTCTCAATTCGCTTTAGACCAAGCGGGGTAATATGATAGTACTTTCGCAGCCTCCCGCTGTGCTCGGCGGCCCGCACCGTCAAAAGCTCCGCCGCTTCCAGTCTTCTCAGTATCGGATAAAGGGTTGATTCGGAGATCTCCACATAGGGTTTCATATCCTTGATGATTTGATAGCCGTAAGAGTCTTCGTTTTTTATCGCGGCAAGAACGCATACATCCAAAAGACCGCGTTTCAGTTGATTATCCATCCAATACCTCCCTTCACACAATACTATACAACGCATAGTATTGTGCGTCAATACAGAATTTTTAGGATGAATGTGTCAATTTTATAGATCGGCTTGTCAAAGGACGATTGTGTTTATAGGATTCACTCGCATATCGATACTTCCAAGCTGTGTTATCCTGCGGAGATTCTTCACTGCGTTCAGAATGACATAACCTTTAGACTTGTACGATGTAACAACAAAGCGCAATACCGAAAGACTATGTCATTCTGAGCCCCGCCGAAGGCGGGAGTGCGAAGAATCTCCGGCGTTATGGAGAGACAGGCACTTACGGATAAACTCCTTTTTTGACAGACTGCATGATATAGATATATGCCGATTTACAAGGAGGAAGATTTGGGGTGTGGGGGCGGGCTTACCGCCACGGCTTCCTGTTTCCGTGCCAGCCCTTTTCCTGCCAGTAGCCGTAATCCGGCTCGGAGGGCGGAAAATGCTTGTGGGCGAAGCGCATTATGTAAAACCACTTTTTTGCGCGGCCATTGCACCCGGTCTTGCCCTCGTTTTTCAGGATCCTACGGGCAAGCCTGTCCGTTTTCCTGTGGAGGGCTTTCGTGATCCTTTCTGGAATCTCGTCGGGCTTGACGGCCTGCACGCCCAGACCCAGCCTGTATACCCTGTGGATGCCCCACATCTCAAGGCTGTCGGCCATATCCCGCGCGGTACTTTTCATCCCGCCGCCGGCGGCGGTGCTGATGGCCACAGCCTGCTTTCTGCTCATTTCCGGCATGGGACGGTGTACCATCCACCATGTCCCGAAATGGTCGAGAAAGTTCATCATCTGGCCCGTGGCATGGTACACATAGACCGGGCTGGCCAATAGGAGAACATCCGCGTCCAGTATCGCCGCCATGAGGGGTTCAAGCTCCCTGTAATGGGGGCATTTTGATAATTCCGTTTTGAAGCAGGTGAAGCAGCCGAGGCAGGGCTTATCAAAGTCACGGGGCAGAAAAAACTCCTGTACCTCTCCGTTCAGCTTGCCCGCCAGCTCTCTGGCCGCCATGCAGGTGCTTCCCTCATGGTTCTGCCCGTGGATAATAACTATCTTCATTCTGTCAAACCTCTCATTCAAATTCCTGTTGCTTACGGGCGTGTTTTTCGGATTTGCGCTCAAGCTTTTCGCAGCGGGTCAGCGGCTTGCGCCCCGATGTGTGATGGTGCTCCCGGCAGGCGGCGCAGTCACCGTGTCTGGGACAATTCATTCTCTTGCACGGACAAGTATTCTGCTGCATTTTTACACCCCTTTTTCAGCATGGCAAATTTACTCTTTGCTCTTTCCCACGTCATCCAGAAAATCCCGGCGGTACTGGGAGGGGGTTATGCCCTCGGACTTCTTGAATACCTTGGTGAACACCCGGTAGTCTCCGTAGCCCGACTGCTCCGACACCTCCGCAATGGAGAGGGAGGTGGAGAGCAGCAGCTTTTTCGCTTTTTCCATGCGGATATTGGTAAGGTAGGCCAGAAAATTCACGCCTATCTCGTTTTTAAAAAGCTGGCTGATATATTGGGCGCTGAGGTGGAATTCATCCGCAAGCACGGAAAGACTGATATCCTCCGCCAGATGCTCCTGCAGATAGCGGGTGATACCGTTGATGGGGCGTTCCTCCTGCTGTTCCTCGTCCTTGAAGGACTGCCGCTGAAACAGCGCTATCTTCAGATTATCGATGCAGCCGCCGAATTCCTCGTAGTTCACGGGCTTGAGGATATAGTCTGTGATCTGAAGCCGCAGAGCCTCCCGGCAATAGGAGAAATCATCGTAGCCGGACACAATGACAAAGGCGGTGTCCGGATGCTTGATGCGGCTGAGCTGGATGACCTTGAGACCGTTCATGATGGGGATGTTGATGTCCATAATGGCAATATCCGGCCTGAGAGAGTCGATTTGGGCAAGCGCCTCCATGCCGTCGGCTGCTTCGCCCACGACCTCGCAGTCATGAGCCTCCCAGTCAAAGAGCCGCTTGAAGCCCTCCCGTATCATGATCTCGTCATCCACCAAAAGTACGCGCAGCTTCTTCATTTCGCTTCCTCCTCCAGGGGCAGCAGGATATGAGCCGTCACGCCGCCCTCCTCGTTTTCCGTATACCACAGTCCGAACTCCCGGCCGCAGAGCAGCTTGATTCGTTTCTGAACATTGAGAATTCCAATGCTGTTGCCCGTGAGCTTGGGCGCCTGATTTGCGTAGTCGCGCAGCATTTCGTCGATTGCCGCTTTCTTGCCCTCGTCAAAGCCGCTGCCGGTATCCCGGATACGGATCTCCATGTGTCCGTCGTTTGTTTTCTGGGCAGAAATGTGCACCTCGCCCCGGTAGCCCTTGTTTTTAAGGCCGTGGAGCAGGCTGTTTTCCACGATGGGCTGCAATATGAAATTGGGTACCTGAGCGCCGCCTAAGTCCGGGTCGATGTCATATTCGCAGTTCAATTCCGGATAACGGTAGCACATCAGCTCCATATAAGCCTCCAGCAGCTCCATCTCGTCGTCCAGATCAACCATAGGTCTGTCCACCTTGACGCTGAGCCGGAAAAAATCCACCAGACGCATGAGAAGCTCCGCCACCTTTTTATCTCCGTTGAGCTGCGCCTGAATGCGGATGGTGTCCAGGGTGTTATAGAGGAAATGGGGGTTGACCTGGCTCTTTAAGTACAGCATGGACATTTTCTGCTCTGTCAGCTCCGCCCGGAGAATATCGGGGTTTTCCAGTATCAGATAGAAGGCGAGGGTAATAAGCGTGATGCCCATGCCGCTGATGAGCCAGGTGTGATTGATGCCCTGAAGAGTGGTCACGATCAGCTCGACCAGCGACACGATTCCTATGGCCATTTTTTCCTTCTTCTGGATCTTGTTCCAGTTTGCAAGCAGCAGGCCGGTTCCAAGAAGAAAATAAAAGGCGACGCTGATATAGCAGAAGGTAACATGAATTCCGTCGGAATAGTTGCCCTGGGGTGTTATCGCGTAGTGAATAGGGAGAAACATGTCCCCCAGCTCCGCAATCAGCAGATAGACTCTGGCAGCCGGGTCAAGACGGAAGGTCTTGCCGGTCTCCTCTTCTATCAGAATGGCGATGTACTGATAAAACAGGAAGGATACAAATATCATCGTTCCGATGAAAATGCGGTGAGCGATCTCGTTCAGAAGCGGTGGCACGGTTTCCAGATGATTCACCGTATAGACCGTAACGCCGTCGAAAATCAGATGAATTAAAACGACGACCAGCATCACGGAAAACGTGCGGTGCAGCTTCGTGTATTTCTTCTCAGCCGAAAAATAGATATACGCCACAAAGGCCAGAACCAGAAACAGCGCTATCTCCATTCGCAGCATAAGCTTCCCCCCCTTTTGTACATTGTAACCCATCCGATTGCCGTGGAATAGGCGGATATTCAAGCGGAATGTGTCAATTTTATATATTATTATAATAACACATGCCGCCGGCATTTGATAGTGGTTCGGAAAGAGTTTGGGGATGCATGACGCGCAGGAGCCGCCGTCCGTTACGGCTCCTGCGCGTAAAAGGGAAGCCGCTTAACTTGGCGGCTATCTGCAGTTCGCACATCGGGTGCTCCGTATGACGCCGCAGGCTATTTTGGTGCCCGCGTTGCCGGCGGGCTGAGTGTGGAAATCGTCGGGGCCTCCGTGGATAACAAGGGTGCGGCCAATGACCTCCTTCAGCCGGAAGCGGCCTGTCATAAAGCTTGCAAAGGCTTCACCCCGGCAGGAAAGCAGCGGCGGCAGGTCTCCGGCGTGGTTCGGATGAGGCTCGCCGAGAGGGTTGTAGTGGGAGCCGGTCTCAGAGAAATTCTCGCCGCCGCAGCCGCTGCCCTCGTGGATGTGGAAGGCGAAAAAGCCGGAGCCGTCCCGGTCCGGCAGCCCGCAGACATGTACGGATATCAGAACGCCGTTTGGCTTCTGATAGAATTTTGCCACGCCGCGGAGCTCCGGGGCGTCATTGCCGCCCATCAGATGTGCCGCCGCGTCGGGCCAGGGAAAGTTGAGCATAAAGATCCTCCGTTCCGCCGTTATGAGCGACATAAATTGAAACGAAATGATCCCCCGGCGAAACGGGGGATTTTTGCCATCATCTGCGGTTGCCGCAAAGCGGCGAGCAGATGGGCTTTTCATAAGATAGTGTGATCCTTCACACGAATCACCTCCCGACATTTTATGCTCCGCCCGGCGCGGGAGTGAGCAAAAATCCTCAAAAAAATCACAAACCGCTTGAATATAGGCTTCCTCTGTGATAATATCTACTGAGAATATGTCTCGGTGTGTCCGTCTGTCTGGCTGATGCCAGAGGGGCGGATGAGGAAATCCGGTGAGATGCCGGAGCTGATACCGCAGCTGTATGTGCGCGAGACTGTCTTCCGTGGCGTGAGCCGGTCATTGGGGAAGCCTGAGAAGGCGGGGAGACTGTCGCGGCCGTTCTATCGGCGGGAGCGCATGAGCCAGAAGACCTATGCCGGGGGTGAGTGAGACTTTGGGAATGCCGGAGCCTCTATGAATTCATGCGGGAAAACCGGCTGCAGTCGCTCAGCGGCTGCGGCTTTTTATTTTTACGGAACGGAATGGTGAAATGCAAAATCGAGATACCTTTTCCTCCTATCATCCTTTGATAAACTTTCTGTATTTTGCTCTGGTGCTGGTCTTTTCCATGTGCTTTATGCACCCAGCCTTCCTTTGCGTCTCGCTGGCGGCGTCCATCACCTACACGGTATACCTCAAGGGCAAAAAGGGTGTGCGCTTCTCGCTGATGTATATGCTGCCCATGCTGCTCATGGCGGCCATCATCAACCCTGCCTTTAACCACGAGGGAGCCACCATACTCACTTATCTGCCCTCGGGCAACCCCCTCACGCTGGAGAGCATGACCTATGGCCTTGCAGCGGCGGTGATGCTGGCGGCGGTGGTAAGCTGGTTCTCCTGCTTCAACGAGGTCATAACCTCGGATAAATTCGTTTACCTCTTCGGGCGCGTGATACCGGCGCTAAGTCTCGTCCTTTCCATGACGCTGCGCTTCGTGCCGCGGTTCCGAACCCAGATAAAGGTGGTTTCCGAGGCTCAGCGCTGCGTGGGCCGCGACGCGGGCAGCGGAAGCATTATCCAGCGCGCCCGCAACGGCATAACAATACTCTCCATTATGATAACCTGGAGCCTTGAAAACGCTATCGAGACCGCCGACTCCATGAAGAGCCGGGGCTACGGACTGCCGGGACGCACGGCCTTTTCCATTTACCGCTTTGATAAGCGGGATAAGGCCGCTCTGCTGTGGCTGGTATTCTGCGGCGTTTATATCATCTCCGGCTGGATAGCCGGGTTTACCCGATTCCGCTATTATCCCACCATGAAGGGCGTGGAGCTCAATCCCTTCACCCTCAGCTTCGTGCTGGTCTATCTGGCGCTCTGCCTGACGCCTGTTATTCTGAATGTAAAGGAGGACCGTGAATGGAAACGTTTGAGATCCGAGACCTGACGTTTTATTATCCCGAGCAGGGCCGCGAGACACTGCAGAACGTCAGCTTTACCGTCGAACCCGGACAGTTCGTTACCCTTTGCGGCCCCTCCGGCTGCGGAAAATCCACTCTGCTGCGCCAGCTCAAGACCGTCCTCGCGCCCCACGGTGTACGCTCGGGCGAGATACTCTTCGAGGGACGCCCACTGGACAGCGTTGACCAGCGGGAGCAGAGTGCCCGAATCGGCTTTGTTCAGCAGAGCCCGGAAAATCAGATCGTCACCGATAAGGTCTGGCACGAGCTGGCCTTCGGTCTTGAAAGTCTTGGCTTCGATACGGCCACGATACGTGGCCGCGTGGCGGAAATGGCCAGCTTTTTCGGCATCCAGACCTGGTTTTATAAGAACGTCACCGAGCTTTCCGGTGGTCAGAAGCAGCTTCTGAACCTGGCCTCCATCATGGCCATGCAGCCCTCTGTGCTCATTCTCGATGAGCCAACCAGCCAGCTCGATCCTATCGCCGCCTCGGATTTTATCGCCACCGTGGGCAAGATAAACCGGGAGCTGGGCACGACGATAATCATGACGGAGCACCGTCTGGAGGACGTATTTCCTCTCTCCGACCGGGTGCTGGTGATGGATAAAGGCAGCCTTATAGCCGACGGCAGCCCCGGAGAGGTGGGAGCCATGCTCAAGGGAGCGGGGCATTCCATGTTCCTTGCCATGCCTGCCGCCATGCGCGTCTGGGCCGCTGTGAAGAACGACGCGCCCTGCCCGATAACCGTCCGGGATGGCCGCGACTGGCTTAGCGGATATGCCAAAATGCATGAGCTTGCCCCGGTGCCGCCGGCGGCGCCCGCCGTCCGCTCGGCGGAGAACGCCATCGTGCTGGACGATATCTGGTTCCGCTACGAGAAGGATCTGCCGGATGTGGTGAAGGGTCTTTCCCTTACCGTGAAGAAGGGCGAGTTCATCGCCATCCTCGGCGGCAACGGAACCGGCAAGACCACGACCCTTTCCGTCCTCGGCGGCCTGCGCAAGGCCTACCGGGGCGAGGTGCATACCAACGGCAGCATTGGCGTTCTGCCCCAGAATCCTCAGGCGCTTTTTGTGAAAAAGACTGTCCGGGAGGATCTGTTTGAGATATTGAGGGGCAGGAAGCTGTCCGATGAAGAGCGGGAGAGCAAGGTGGCTCATATCGTGAAGCTCTGCCGTTTGGAGGAGCTTCTTGACCGCCATCCCTATGACCTTTCCGGCGGCGAGCAGCAGCGCGCCGCGCTGGCGAAGGTGCTGCTCCTTGACCCTGAGATACTGCTCATGGACGAGCCCACCAAGGGTCTGGACGCGGAGTTCAAGCAGATATTCGCCGTAATCATAAAAACCCTGCTCCGCAGGGGCGTGACCGTATTCATGGTCAGCCACGATGTGGAGTTCTGCGCCGAATACGCCGACCGCTGCGCTCTTTTCTTCGACGGCGGCATCGTCACCGAGGGGACGCCCCGGGAGTTCTTTTCCGGCAATAATTTCTATACCACCTCCGTCAACCGCATGGCCCGCGGCTTTCTGCCCGAGGCCGTTACCGCGGCGGAACTTATCGCCTCCTGCGGCGGCGATGTGCCGCCCGAGCCTGTGATAGACGAGGATATCCCGCCTCTGCCTGAGCCTGCCGCGGACAGCGCGGCGGCAAAGCCCGCCAAGCTGCCCGCCTGGCGCAAAATACTTGCCGCTGTGGCCGGCCTGGTGGCCATAGTCAGCTTTATAAAAGCTATCGGCATAACGGATCTTTCCGCTCTGATCACATCCTCGGGAATAAGCGGGATGGCGATGGAGCAGATGCCGGTATATATCGCGTTTATCGTCTCCCTTTTTGTTCTTGCCGCCGCCGTGACCCGGCGCAGCAAGCGCCCGGACTATCCCATTCAGGTGGCTCGCGGGGAACGCAGACTTTCCAAGCGCACCATTGCGGCAGCGGTGATGATATTGCTGCTGATACCCATAACCATTTTCGTGGGTGCGGTGTTTTTCGGGGGGCGTAAGTATTATTTCATCGCTCTGCTTATCCTCCTGGAGACCATGCTGCCCTTCGCTCTGGTCTTTGAGGGACGCAAGCCCCAGGCTCGAGAGCTGGTGATAATCGCCGTCCTCTGCGCCATCGGCGTGGCGGGGCGCGCGGCCTTCTTCATGCTGCCCAACTTCAAGCCAGTTCTCGGCCTTGTTATCATTGCCGGCATTGCCTTCGGCGGTGAGACAGGCTTCCTCGTGGGCGCGATGACCATGCTTGTCTCCAACGTGCTCTTCGGGCAAGGCCCCTGGACACCGTGGCAGATGTTCGCTATGGGCATCATCGGCTTCCTGGCCGGGGTGCTCTTCCGTAAGGGGCTGCTGCGCCGCAGCCGCGTTTCCATGTGCATCTTCGGCGCGCTGGCCACCGTCATCATCTACGGCGGCATCATGAATCCCGCATCCGCGCTGATATGGGCCAACGAGGTGAATTGGAAGCTCATCCTTACCTATTATATCTCCGGCTTCCCGGTGGATCTCGTCCATGCCTGCGCCACGGTGCTCACCATTTGGTTCATCGGAGAACCCATGCTCGAAAAGCTTGACCGCATCAAGGTGAAATACGGCTTGGTGGAATAGGACACGGAAATCGATATTGCTGAATAATAAAGCCCGGACGCGCGTCCGGGCTTTACTCATGCGTAAAAGCTGTGATTGCCTATTGTCATAACGTAGCTGCAGTTTTCCACGATCCAGAAGCTTGTCGCAAGAGCCTCGTTCAGAAAATACATGCAGCCGCCTACTACGTCGGCTCCGTCAAGAACCAGCTTCGCGGCGATGACCGCAAGCTTTGTGGGGGCGTCGTATACCGTTCCGTTCGCCACGGGGGTGAACTGCACGCCGCCGTTGTCGTCGAATATCACGCCGTAGATGCTGTCCGGGTAATTGGGAGAATTCACACGGTTCATCACCACATTGCCCACGGCTATCTGACCCTGAAGGCTTTCGCCCCGAGCCTCGGCGCTGATTATGCGGGAGAGCCAGAACACCGCGTCCGGGTCGTAAAAGGCGTCGCCGCTCTTTATCGCCCCGCTGCCGGAGCTGACCGACGCGCTGAAGGAAGCGGGGTCCCAGCTTACCTTCGCGTCAAAGGCTTTTGCCAAAGCGCGTACCGGAAGCATGAAAACGCCCGAGCCGCTTATATAGCTGTTCTGTCCCACATATAGATACCGCCCGTTGGCGGTGATATATTCGCTGCCGCATTCCGCGGTGATGCTCAGTCCTTTGGCGTTGACATAGGCGGTGCGGGAGGCGCTGTCCCAGCTCACGGTGCAGCCCGGAGAAAGGGCGGCGCAGAAGCTGCGCAGGGGCACCATGGTGGTATCGTTTGCCAGATACGCGCCGGAGAGCCGCTGCCCGTCGATATATACGATCACCCCCGCTGCCTGAGCCGTAGGAGCCTGCGTGAGCAGCAGGACTGCCAGAAGCAGCGGCAGCACGGTTTTCCGTACCATCAAATACCTCCTCAAATTTGCTTACTATTAGGGTAGCAGGGAAAAGATGAAAATTCAATGGTAAAATTTGGGGTGCAGGCAATGACGCAGCCTGCCCACGGCCTTATGAGATGGAGCTGTGATTGCTGAAGAAAAATAAAAATTGAAAACCGCTCTATCTGGTGGTATTATATTCTCATTACAGTAAAGGAGGCGTAGAGCGTGAACTTTGAAGGCGGAAGAGACAATTCCTCGCTGCATGCAAATATTGCCCGGCAGGTCCATGACGGCCTGCTCAGGGGTGACTATGCCCTTCTGGGAGTTTACCTGCCGGACGAGGTGCTGGATCATGTGGCACGGCTCTGCGGGGAGCATATGAACTCCTTCGGCTACGAAAACGGCCGGGCCACGCTGAAAATAGTCGCGCCGCTGCTCAGCAAAGTGCTCGACGATGTGCGCGACCACTCCCACCCTAACCGCCGCTGGTGCGTTCTGGCTAAGAATGTGTGCCGGATATTTGAAAAGACCCGGGGCTCCCTCTGTGGGGCGGATCTTTCCGGCCTTGACCTTACCGAGTGCGATTTCAGCACGGCGGCACTCGGCTCGATGGGTCTCGCGGCAAAGCTGGATAACAGTCTCATACGCTTTGACTCCTTCGTGCGCTACCGTCTGCCCGGCCTGCGGCAGGGTGAAAAGCCCCAAATGGCTCTGGATGTGAGCGAAACGGGGAAGGTGATGATGGGCTGCGGCGGACTGCTTATGCATATCGTGCCGGAAATGCCCCTGAGATCCCGCGTGATCTGCGATATATCCGCCGAGCTGGGCGAGGGCTGGCGCATATGCAAGCTGCGTTATGACCGCGCCGGAAAAAGCGTAATGATAAGCGCCACCAATGACCTTGCCGCCTTCGACGCATCCACCTCCCTGCATCCCTATACCGAGGGCTATGTGCCGCTGCGCCGCTGGCTCTTTGACGGGGCTAATCTCATACCCTGCCATGACGAGCGGGAGACCGGGCCGGGAGGAGTCATCCGCAATCACGGCGGCGAAAGCTCCGTCTTTCTCGAAAGCTGGGAGCTGGCGCGCTTTAAAGAGCGCCACTGCTGGGAACTGGATACCGGCGACCCCATGCGGGACGAGCTCAGCGCCAAAGACCGCCTTTTCTCCGGAAGTCTGCGCTATAAATACGAAAACAACCGCATAACGGACCGATACACCCGCATCGCCCTGTCCTTTGTCTACGCCGGGGCGGCAAGCGTCCACCAGGCGGGAAGGGGTCTCTGCGCCGTCAATACGACCGTCAGTCAATGCGAGCTGGATAAGATACACCCGGACAGCATTATCAGCCCGGAGCAGCTTACCATACTAAAAGGAAACCAAAGCTAAACGCCATGAACACAGTGAAAACCTCGTTTTTCCCCAAGATAAAAGAAATTTGCGGCCGGATATACAGATACTGCGAGAAGCGGCCGGTATATACGCTCATATGCCTTGCTCCGCTGCTGAACATCATTGTTGAAATGCTCAGCCGCCGCTCCTTTACCGGAGTGTTTATCAGCATATGGAGGTATCCGGCTTTCTTCGTTGTGAACACCATGATCGTGTTCCTGAGCTTCCTGCCGTCCCTTTTTGTGAAGCGCCGCTGCTTCGCCCAGTCCCTTACAGCCCTTATCTGGCTGGGGCTTGGCATCACCAACTTCATTCTGATGGGCTACCGCACCACGCCCCTTTCGGCTGCTGACCTGAAGACCCTGCCCTCGGTTTGGAGCATAATGAGCATTTACCTCTCCCTGGCGGAAATAATAGCCATAGCAGCCGCCTTCGCGGCAGCGGTCACATTAGTGGTCTTTGCCTTTAGACTGCTGCCGAAAAGTCCGCGTATCACCAAAAAGGCGGTAGTGACCTCCGGGTTCGCCGTGGGCATTTTCGCGCTCTCCATCTTCTGCGGATACCGGCTGAATATTATGCCCCAGTCCGTGCCTAATCTGGCGGAGGCCTATAAGCAATATGGCTTCGCCTGGTGCTTTTCGCTGAGCGCCGTGGACAGGGGCATCGATGAGCCGGAGGACTATTCCGAGCTGGAGTTCCGAGACATACTCAATGAGCTGGAAAACGGAACTAAGCCCAATGCTCCGCTTGATAACGGAGAGAAGGTCAATGTGGTGATGGTTCAGCTTGAGTCGTTTACAGACATATCCGAGCTGAAGAACATAGAGTGCTCCGGAAACCCCACCCGCGTTTTCCATGCGCTGAAAACGGGCGGCCCCTCCGGCTATCTTACGGTGCCCGTCGTGGGAGCGGGGACTGTCAACACCGAGTTCGAGGTGCTCACCGGCATGAACCTGGATTATTTCGGAACCGGCGAGATACCCTATAACACCATTCTTCAGACACAGACCTGCGAAAGTCTGCCCTATAACCTGCGGGAGCTGGGCTATACCTCCCATGCTCTTCATAATCATATTGCCTCATTCTATGACCGGGATGTGGTCTACGCGAATCTTGGCTTTGATACCTTCACTTCCCTTGAGAACATGAGCGGCGTGGAGTATAACGCCCTTGGCTGGGCGAAAGACAGCGTACTCACCGGCGAGATAATCAAGGCGATGAAGTCCACCGACGGAGCGGATTTCGTTTTCGCCGTGAGCGTGCAGGCGCATGGAAAATATCCGGCGGAGCGCCTTGAAGGCGTGGATTACAGTATGAGCGTCAGCGGCGTTGAGGACGAAGCGCTGGCCTGGGGCTATAATTATTATATAAACGAGCTGCGGCAGACCGATGTTTTTGTGGGTGAGCTGGTAAAGGCGATGGCCGAGTATGATGAGCCGGTTCTGCTGGTTTTTTACGGCGACCACCTGCCCAGCCTCGAGATAGAGCCGGAAATGACCGGGAGCGGCAGCGTTTATACCACGGAGTATGTGATCTGGAGCAACTACGGGCTGACGGCCTATGACTGCGACCTGAGCGCATACCAGCTCTCCGCTTATGTGATGGAGCTGCTTGGCTATGATAACGGTATCATAACCAAGGTACATCAGAACCGTGACGGTACAGATCCGGAGGAATATCAGCAGAAGCTTGAAGCGCTGGAATATGATATGCTCTACGGCGAACTTGAGGTGTATGGCGGCGTTTCACCCTATGAGCCCACGCGGCTGCAAATGGGTATTGACAAAATAACGCTCAGCTCCGTCGGGCAGAAAGGCGAGGTGTTCTTCGCCAGGGGCTCGGGCTTTACGCCCTGGAGCGTGGTGTTTGCGGACGGGGAGCGGCTTGAGACCCTGTTTGTGGATGAAAAGACCCTGATTGTGGTCAAGAATATACCCGAGGCAGGCCAGAGCATTTGTGTAGTTCAGCTTGCAGACGACGGCTCTGAGCTCGGCCGCAGCGGTGAAATAAAGATAAAAGCCGGATAATTCTTCGGCGGAATATGACAAACGGGCGGCATATTATTAAAAAGCTCATTGCCTTGCCCTACGGGCAACCGGCGATGATGGCAAAAAATCCTCCATGCGGGGGAGACTTTCAATGACTATTTGTGCGGTGCTGACGCATGGAGGATTTTTATGAAGAAAGCTTTTTGGATTGCGTTGTTGGTGGCAGGCGTGCTTTTGCTTACAGCATGTACGCCTCAAAATAGTCGGTCTGATGAGGACGCCTCGTCGGCACTTGGCTTTCGCACTACCTACTCGTTTTCGGATATGATTTATTACAGCGAAAGGGTATTTACCTTTTATAAGCCGCAAGAGTATGATGTGGTTGAAAGCGGCAGCGGAAAGGTGGAAATTAACGGGAATAGCCATAATTTAGGAACTTGCTTTAAACGATATAAAGTAAAGGTGGAGGAGGCAATCTACTCCAGTGACGGCGAAGCTTTCAGCGAAATAAAGGTAAAGGAGCTTTACAAGGATGCCATGGCGAACAAGGTTGTGGAGATTGACGATATGGCCGCATTGAAGGATAGTACTCTATATCTTGGATTTGCTTACGAGACGTCTGAAGATGAGTATACTCCGTTTGAGTATTTTGAGATAGACAAAAAGGGCAGGCTGAAAGACCTCGAATTGACGAAGCCTTGGAAAAATATTGAGGATGTGAAATATACCTACGAAAAGGAGCTTGCCGGAGAGTGCGATATATCCGTGCCAACGCTGACAAAAGCAAAAATGAAATTTGTGTCGCAATATGGTGAGGAATTGTTCGTGCCGACGGATTTTAATTATAAAGTGCTTTCCGATAAGTTTATTGCATCAGAAGAATACAAAGCTGCCGCGGAGTTTTCTGAGGATAAATATGAAAAAACAGCTAAGAATACAGGACAGCCCTATTTTGAAGTAATTGCATATCTGAACGGATCAAAGGCGGCTGCGGCTATACGATATGATGTGGCAACCGGCGATGCGATAGCCTGGACAAAGAAAGTGCGCAATTAGTATCAGCGATATAAAAGCAATGAAAAATGGCGAGCAGCAAAAAGCTGCTCGCCATTTAGAATGTTAAAAAAGCGTTTTTTCGTAAGTGCCTATCTCTCCATAACACCGGAGATTCTTCGCACTCCCGCCTTCGGCGGGGCTCAGAATGACATAGTCTTTCGGTTTTGCGTTTTGTCGTTACATCGTACAAGTCTAAAGGTTATGTCATTCTGAAGGTCGTGAAGAATCTCCGCAGTATATCACTGAATGGCAGTATCATTCTGTGAGTGCAGCCTCATAAGCACAATTTTTTGCCATTTAGAATTTCAGAAAGACATAACGTTTCGTCTTGTATCAGGCAACGACCAAAACGCATAGCCCGAAGAATGTGTTATTTCCAGGTGTCGGGTATCCAGTCGTGCTCCATCTTCACCGGCTCGGGGTATTTCTCGCCGTGGAGCTCAAGCTCCACGCGCTCGATTATCTGCGGTTCGACGGGGGTGTCCACCACGTAGCCCTCATAAACGGTCTGAACCGGGGTGGTCTCCACCTTTTCCAGGCGCAGAAGCTCCTCCATGCCTTCAATGACCCTGCCGAAAACCGGGTAAACGCCCTTGTGCTCGGGGCAGTCCTTGAGAGGGAAGAAGGGCTCGCAGCCCGCGTTGCCCATTTCGCCGTAGCCGCCCATGCAAACGCAGCCCGGGTGGGAGTCCAGCGGCTCAAGCTCGGGGTGCAGCTCGGATTCCCGGGGGATGAGATACCGGCATTCCTCCCGGTGAAAGGCGGTATATGAAAAATCGATCCATTTGCCGGGTACGATGCGCTCAATGGCGTGGCCGTCAAGACAGCCCCTGGCGGCGCAGCTTATAAAGCTGGCCACGGTGTTGGGTGCGGCTTCTGGCAGCAGCTCAACAACGATTTTGCTGCCGTTTGCCATATGAAAGGTTGCGGTTGGGTTCATGCCGGTTCCTCCCCCGGATTATTTCTTCTTTTTTTTGCCCTTTTTAGCCTTGAAATCTCCGCTTAGGGTCTCGCCAAACTGGGAAAGTATATCCTTCTGCTCAGAAGTAAGATCGGTGGGAGTTTCCACAGTTACGGTCACGAACTGGTCGCCGCGTCCAGTGCCGTTCAGGCGGGGGATGCCCTTTCCGCGCAGGCGGAACACTGTGCCGGACTGGGTGCCCTCGGGGATGGTGTACTTGACCTTACCGTCCAGGGTGGGAACCTCCACCTCAGCGCCGAGTGCGGCCTGGACTATGTTTATGTTCATCCGGTAGAGAACGGAGGTGCCATCGCGCTCAAACTGCGGGTGACGCAGCACGCGCACAGTAACCAGCAGGTCGCCGGAGGGGCCGCCGTTGCTGCCCTTGTGACCCTGGCCGCGCACGGAGATGGTCTGGCCATCGTCGATACCGGCGGGGATGCTCACGCTCACGGTCTTGTTGCGTCTGACCGCGCCCTTGCCCTTGCAGATATGGCAGGGGCTGTGTATGATCTTGCCCGCGCCGTGGCAGTGGTCACAGGGTACGGTGGTCTGCATCATGCCGAAGGCTGTGCGCTGCTGTTTGCGAACCTGACCGCTGCCGCCGCAGACGGAGCAGACCTCAGGCGTCGTGCCCGGTTCGCAGCCGCTGCCGTGGCAATCGGCGCATTCCTCTATGCGGGATATAGGTATTTCCTTCTGACAGCCGAAGGCCGCCTCTTCAAAGCTGAGGTCAACGGCTGCGCGAAGATTTTCGCCCTTGCGCGGGGCGTTCTGGCTGCGTCTTGCTCCGCCGCCGCCACCGCCGAAGAAGGACTCGAATATGTCGCCCAGGTCGCCGAAGCCATCGAAACCGAAGCCGCCGCCGAAGCCGCCCGCGTTGGGGTTGAAATTGGGGTCAACACCCGCGTGACCGTACTGGTCGTAGCGTGAGCGCTTGTCGGCGTCAGAGAGAACCTCGTATGCCTCATTTATCTCTTTGAAGCGTGCCTCGGCGGCCTTATCTCCGGGGTTGAGGTCGGGGTGGTTGGCTTTGGCGAGCTTGCGGTATGCTTTTTTTATTTCGTCCTCGCTTGCGCCCTTCTGGACGCCGAGAACTTCATAATAATCTCTTTTCTGATCTGCCATACGTTACCTCTCGAACGCGGCAAAAGCGGGAATTGCTCCCGCCATGCCGCAATATGTCAAAAGTGAGAATGAATGAATGCCGTGCCGTTACTTCTGGTCGTCGTCGACAACCTCGTAGTCAGCGTCGTAGTAATCAGCGCCGCCTGCCGCGCCTGCGTCAGCGCCGGGAGCACCGGCAGTGCCCTGGTCGCCGGCAGCAGCCTGCTGCTGATAGAGCTTCTCGGAAACAGCGTAGAAAGCCTGGGTCAGCTCATCGGTGGCGGCCTTGATGGCTGCGGTATCGGTGCCGCTGAGAGCGGTCTTTACCTTGCCGATAGCGGCCTCGATGTTGCTTTTCTCGGCGGCGTCAAGCTTGTCGCCCAACTCGGCTACGGTCTTTTCGGACTGATAAACCATCTGGTCGGCCTGATTGCGGGTATCTACCTCTTCCTTACGCTTTGCGTCCTCGGCAGCATACTGCTCGGCTTCCTTAACGGCCTTTTCAATGTCCTCCTTGCTCAGGTTGGAGGAGGAGGTAACGGTGATGTGCTGCTCTCTCTGAGTGCCGAGATCCTTTGCGGAAACGTTTACGATGCCGTTGGCGTCGATGTCGAAGGTGACCTCGATCTGAGGCACGCCGCGTCTTGCGGGGGCGATGCCGTCCAGATGGAAGCGGCCAAGAGACTTATTGTCGGCGGCCATCTCGCGCTCACCCTGGAGAACGTTTACCTCAACGGAGGTCTGGTTGTCCGCGGCGGTGGAGAAGACCTGGCTCTTCTTGGTGGGGATGGTGGTGTTTCTCTCGATGAGCTTGGTGAATACGCCGCCCAGAGTCTCGATACCGAGAGAGAGGGGGGTAACATCCAGCAGGAGGATGCCCTCAACGTCGCCGCCGAGAACGCCGCCCTGGATGGCCGCGCCGACTGCGACGCATTCATCGGGGTTGATGCCCTTGAAGCCTTCCTTACCGGTGATGTTCTTAACGGCTTCCTGAACTGCGGGGATACGGCTGGAGCCGCCGACCAGCAGAACCTTGGTGATATCCGCGGGCTTCAGGCCGGCGTCGCTGAGAGCCTGACGAACAGGACCCATAGTGGCGTCAACAAGGTGAGCGGTAAGCTCGTTGAACTTTGCTCTTGTAAGAGTAAGGTCAAGGTGCTTGGGGCCCTCCGCGTCAGCGGTAATGTAGGGCAGGTTGATGTTGGTGGAGGTGACGCCGGAAAGCTCTATCTTGGCCTTCTCAGCGGCTTCCTTCAGACGCTGCATGGCGACCTTGTCTGTGGAGAGGTCAACGCCGGTCTCGCGCTTGAATTCGGATACCATGTACTTGATGATGCAGTTGTCGAAGTCGTCGCCGCCCAGGCGGTTGTTGCCGGCGGTAGCGAGAACCTCTATAACGCCGTCGCCAATTTCCAGAACGGAAACATCGAAGGTACCGCCGCCAAGGTCATAGACCATTATCTTCTGCTCGTTCTCCTTGTCAAGGCCGTAGGCCAGAGCAGCGGCGGTGGGCTCGTTGATGATACGCTTTACGTCCAGACCGGCAATGCGGCCCGCGTCCTTGGTCGCCTGACGCTGAGCGTCGGTGAAGTAAGCGGGAACGGTGATGACGGCCTCGGTGACGGTGCTGCCCAGATAAGCCTCGGCGTCAGCCTTCAGCTTCTGGAGGATCATAGCGGAGATCTCCGGGGGGCTGTACTTCTTGCCATCAATGGATACCTTGTAATCGGTGCCCATCTCTCTCTTGATGGAGATGATGGTCTTGTCGGGGTTGGTCACGGCCTGACGCTTAGCGACCTGGCCGACCATGCGCTCGCCGGTCTTGGAGAAAGCCACCACAGAGGGGGTGGTTCTGTTGCCTTCGGCGTTGGGGATAACTACGGGCTCGCCGCCTTCCATAACGGCTACGCAGCTGTTAGTAGTACCAAGATCTATACCAATGATTTTTCCCATGATAAATTCCTCCTGTTGATATAATTGAAATTAGTTGGCGACGACTACCATTGCAAAGCGGATCACCTTGTCGCCAAGGGTGAATCCTTTCTGGAACTCTTCTACAATAATGTTTTCTCCGACGTTTTCATCGTCGATGTGGCGAACGGCGTTGTGCTTTTCGGGGTCAAAGGTCTCGCCGACCGCCGGGATGGCCGCCACGCCCAGCTTCGTGAAAATTTCCTCCAACTGGTTCATGGTCATCTGAATGCCCTTGAGGAATGCTTCGTCCGTGCTGCCAAGGGCAAGGGCACGGGAGAGATTGTCATAAACCGGGAGCAGCGCGGTAACGGTATCCGACTTTACGTCGGCGTAAAGGGCCTCGCGCTCCTTCTGGCTTCGGCGCCGGTAATTGTCATATTCGGCGGCGAGGCGGAGATATTTATCCTTCTCGGCTGCAAGCTCTGCCTCGTAGTCTCTTGTGGGGGGCGCTTCTGCCTCGGCTTCGGGCGCTTCGGGCGCTTCAATTTCTGCCTCGGCTTCGGGGGTGGTCACTTCTTCTTTTTCGTTGTCTGTGTTCTTCTTTTTGGAAGCCATCAGTTTTCATCCTTTCCTTTGGGGGCGGGCAGAAGGTCGGGGGGCATCAGCGGGAGCTTGCCGCCGTCTGCCAGCTGCCTGAGTCCACGCACAACATAGGAAAGGTGCGCCGCGACCTTCGCGTAATCCATTCTTGTGGGGCCGACGACTCCTATCATGCCCTTCATATTATTGCCCAAGTCGTAGCTTGCCATTACAACGCTGGAGTCCTTCAGCTCGTCAGCCACGTTTTCCGGGCCGATGAGGATGCGTATCTCGCTGCCGGAATCATCGGAGGGGATCTGCATCAGTTCTCCATTGTCAGATAGATAGGAAAGCAGCTTCTGAGCCTTGTCCGCGTCCTTGAATTCCGGGTGGGTCAGTATGTGGGACGCACCCGAAACGCTGGGTCTTGTGGGCCCAACCTCGGTGAGGAGGGTCAGAGCGAAGCCTGCGGCGGCGGCAACGGCGCCGGTGAGGTCGCCTGTTACCCGCTCGGCGGAGGCGATGAGCTCGGGAGTGAGCTCGCGCTCCGTAATGCCGGTGAAGTTGGCGTTGAAAACAGTTCCGAGCTTCTGGACAAAGGCCTCGTCTATGCCTCCCGGAAAGCTCATGAGCTTGTTTTTCACGCTGTTATTATCAAGCATCGCAACGGCGATGACCGTGTGCGCGTCCACATATATAAAATCAAATCGTTTTATTGTGGACGCCCCGGTGGGCGCCGCCATTGCGTAAGCCGGATAGCTGGTAAGGTCGGAGAGCACAGCGCCCGCCTCGGAGAGCAGCACGTCAAGCTGCTTTACCTTATTGTTAAGGGCGTTGTTTATCTCCCGGGTCTCATGCATGCTCAGGGCGTGACGGTTCATCAGTTCGTTTACATAGATGCGGTAGCCCTGAGGCGAGGGAATACGGCCGGCGGAGGTGTGCGGCTGCTCGAGGTAGCCCATATTCGTCAGCTCGGCCAGCTCATTGCGTATCGTGGCGGAAGAAACGCCCAGACCCGCGTGCTCCGCGATGGCCTTGGAGCCTACCGGCTCGGCGGTTTCTATATAGCTTTCCACGACGGCTTTGAGTATTTTCTTTTTTCTTTCGCTCAGTTCCATAATTGCACCGTCTTTTTGGTTTTAGCACTCTGCATCCCCGAGTGCTAAACATAATGTACCATTACCCTTAGAATATGTCAATAGTAAAAATTAAAATAATTTGTGAACAAAATGCGGGAAGAGAATATGTTAAAA